>JBLNDA010000103.1:0-43071 GCA_050261175.1 Clostridia bacterium | reverse complement strand
CGGTCTACCGTTGCCTGTTCCTCAAACTCGGCGTCAGCGTCTTCGACTACCATCTCGGACCTGGGACAATCCTTCTTGAGGTTGTAGGCAAGACCTACCACAAATCCCATGGTCATCCCTCACTACTTGATGGTGTTCTTTGGTTGGTCATATCAGGCTTGCTCTCGTAAGCGGGGCACGACCCGCTTCCGGTAGACCAGGGTTTTCTACCACCCTGTTCGGCTCCTTGCGTTGCCTCCCAGGCCCCATGACCACCTCCGCGGCGCTGCTTCCCAGGGCGCCCATGTTTTCAGTAGTTGAGTCTATACCCGGCCGGAGGCGTTGTCTAGCGCGCAATAATGCCAATTTTGGAGCCTTTGGACTGGAAACAGCGCTGGCAACGGACAGGGAAGCCTGCGCTTCGCGTAAGGCCTTAGTTTCACGTCAGAACCCGTCGGGCTCATGCAGGGAAAGGCTCGCCGACTCGTCCCGCAGGATGACATCGAGGATCACGTCCCTCACGATTTGCAGGCTCTTGGGACTGCACTTATCCGGGGTATCGAGGGTCGTATGCCAGTACGGGTAGTCGAAATCGATGATGTCGACGGCGGGGATGCCTCTTTCTATGAAAGGCACGTGGTCGTCGAGGATGTGGTAGCGGACCTCCCGGTGAAAGACGCGCCCGTAACCAAGGCGTTCCGCCGCCGACCACACTGTATCCACCAGGTCCGGTGAGCTCAAATGGGAATTGCCTTCTATATAGATGTCGAGGTCCGCGTCGGCGACCATGTCGAGGAGCACCATGCACCTCACGTCGGAGGGGTCCGTCTTTCCGGCGAGGTGCCTCGACCCCAGGAACATCGAGCTCGTGGACGCACCGAGGTCCTCGCCGTCGAAGAACGCGATCATGACCGGAACGGGCGGCCTCGTGCGTGCGAGCACACTGGCGATCTCGAGAAGCACCGCCACGCCCGAGGCCCCGTCGTTCGCGCCCACTATAGGGATGGACCTTCGTGCGGGGACTGCGTCGCATTCCGCGCGAGGCCGGGTATCGAAATGCGCTCCGAGAAGGATGAAAGGTTTCTCGCCGCCGGTGGAGGACCTGAAGAGCGCGGTGACATTCGCCATGGAATACGCCGCGCCCTCGTACACGACGTTGAAAGGCTGGACCTGGACATCGTCTGCGGACTTGGCTAGCTCGGACACGAGGAAGTCCACGAGCCTTCGGTGGCCCGGCGACCCCGGGTTCCTTGGGCCCAAGCCCGTCTGGAGCTGCAGGTAGTGCCAGGCATCCTCGGCGGTATCCCGCGCGGCATCCTGCGCGGCACCCTGCGCGGCGTCATAGGGGGCGTCCCGGGAGGCGTCCCGCAGGGAAGCCTCGGCGGCAGGGCTTTCCGGGTGGTCCGCCAAGGAAACGCTCGAAACACCGCCGCCGGACGTGCGTTGCAACGCGAGGGCGCGCCCCCCGGGTCCGCCGCACTCGGTAGCGGCGGTGACGGTGCGGCCGCATGCCGCGCACAAGAGCACGATACCCAACCCCACGCCCAACCTGTGGAGAACGTCGTGTCGAGATCGAGAGCTTTCCGCGAAACCCACCCCGCTTCGAAACGCCCCGCCCGCAGGCTGGACGCCTTCTCGAATTATCATACTGTACTCCACGATGGGAGTTCAAGGATTCCTGCGCATCTCCACTCGTCCGGCTCGCGTCGGCGGCGTCGCGAGGGTTTTTCGACACACGCGGAGGACTTTGGCTTCCCAGGGGAGAATAATACCACCATCACGCGACAGGACGCGACAGGGTGCGTTACGGCAGATCCAAGAGGGGCGATACGATGTGGGACCCGACGTTCACGAAGGGCGGTCGCGGGTAGTCAAGGGGGTCGTGCGCGGCGCCTTGGTTGCCGCCGCCTATGTGGCGGTTTCATACGTGCTCGCGCCCATCAGCTTCGGGCCGTTCCAGTTCAGGTTGGCGGAGGGGCTCACGCTGCTTCCGATGATCTTTCCTGAGGCTGTCGCCGGGCTCTTCGTGGGATGTCTCGTCACGAACCTCATCGGACCCTACGGCCTGCCCGACATCGTTTTCGGGAGCCTTGTGACCCTCGTCGCAGCCGTCATCACGCGGGCGTTCCGCGGGAGTCCCGTTGCGTACCTCTCGCCGGTGGTGTTGAACGCGGTTTTCGTCAGCGCCTATCTCACCTTCCTCACGGGAGTCCCTTACTGGACGCTCGTCCTCAGCATAGGGGCTTCGGAGGCGGTCTCGGTGTTGGCCGTCGGCGTGCCACTTCTGAGGTTCGCAGGCCGGAGGTGGCAGAGGGGTGAGAACTGAGTCGCGTACCATGAGACGGAAAGGAGGTGCCGCCCATGCCCATCGTACAGATCGAACTCATCGAGGGAAGAACCGTCGAGCAGAAGCGGGCCCTCGCTGAGAAGGTTACCAAAGCTATAGTGGAAGCGGTCGGCTGCCCTGAGAGCGCCGTGAGCATCATCCTTCGCGAGATGAAGAAGGAGAACTACGCCCAGGCCGGTAGGCTTTGGTGCGACAAGTGAAGGTGGGACGAGTGGAGAGAGGTGGAAGCTACACCATGCGCAAGACGCGGGCCAAATTGAGGAACTACCTGTACCCCATACCGGCCGTCATGGTGAGTTGCACCGCTCCTTCCGGGCGGCCGAACATCATCACCGTCGCCTGGACGGGTGTCGCGTGCGGAACTCCACCCATGGTATCCATCGCCGTGAACCTCTCTAGGTACTCCCATGGGGTCATAAAGGAGACAGGCGCTTTCTGCGTGAACGTCCCCGGCGAAGACATGCTTCGCGCCACGGACTACTGCGGCAGCGTGTCCGGGCGCGAGGTGGACAAGTTCGCCGCGCTCGGGCTCACGGCGGTGGCGGGTGAAGAGGTGCCGTGCCACTACATCGGGGAGTGCCCGATAAACATGGAGTGTGTTGTGCGCCACCAGGTCGTGCTCGGGTCGCACGAGCTGTTCGTGGGCGAGGTGGTGGCGGTCCACGCGACCGAGGGGGTGCTCACGCCGGAAGGGCGCATCGACGTGCGGGCGATGAAACCCTTTGCCTATGTGGGGCCCGACTACTACCGCCTGGGAGAGTGGATAGGGCGGTATGGGTACTCTGTTGAGGACAGCGTGAAGACGAGAACGCGGAAATGAGGGAGAGGAGGGGCGCCACCATGGGGCGCCGCGGAGGCGGCGTGGTCGCGTGGTGGCAGGATGGGTGAAGCTCGCCCGGAGAACGACGAGAGTGAGCCCGTCGAAGACGTTTGGCGTGGACGCGCTAGTACGCGAGATGCGCAGCCAAGGGGCGGACATCGTCAACTTCAGCCTTGGGGAGCCTGACTTCGACACGCCCGGCCACATCAAAGACGCGGCCGTGGAAGCGGTCAAGGCCGGGTTCACCAAGTACACGCCGACCGCCGGCATCCTTGAATTGCGCACAGCCATCTGCGAGAAACTGCGGGCCGACAACGGGCTTACTTACAGTCCCCAAGAAGTCCTCGTTTCGTGCGGGGCGAAGCACTCCATATTCAACGCGGTGTTCGCGTTGTGCGACGAGGGCGACGAGGTGATAATCCCCAGCCCATACTGGGTCTCGTATCCTGAGATGGTGTACCTCGCCGGCGGCGACCCGGTCTTCGTCGAGGGCGACATGGAGCGCGGGTTCAAAGTGAGCGCGTCCGCCATCGAGCGCGCCATCGGGCCGAGGACGCGTGCCGTCATCTTGAACAGCCCCTGCAACCCTACAGGGTCGGTATACTCCCGCGATGAGCTGGGCGAGATCGCCGACGTGGCGGTGGCGCACGGTGTCGTTGTGATATCCGATGAGATATACGAGAAGCTCACATACGGCGACGCCGAGCACGTGAGCATAGCCTCGCTGGGCCGGCAGATCAGGGACCTCACCATCGTGGTGAACGGGGTGTCGAAAACTTACGCCATGACGGGCTGGCGGATCGGTTACGCCGCTGGACCGAGAGAGATCATCCGCGCCATGGAGACGATCCAAGGGCACGTGACGTCGAACCCCACGTCGATCTCCCAGAAGGCGGCCATTGCAGGGCTCACAGGTGACAAGGAGCCGGTGGAGGGCATGCGCAGGGAGTTCGCCAAGCGGCGCGACTACATGGTGCGCCGCCTGAACGGGATGCCGGGTCTCGTGTGCCCCGTCCCCGAAGGCGCGTTCTACGCGTTCCCCGACGTGTCTCACTACTTCGGGCGCAAACTCGGGAGCGTCGAGATAAGGGACTCCACTGCGTTTGCCGAAGCGCTCCTCCGCCATGCCCATGTGGCGGTCGTGCCCGGCGTTGCGTTTGGAAACGATAGTTGCGTCAGGCTTTCTTATGCGACCTCGATGGAGCGGATCGCAGAAGGGCTTGACAGGCTGGAAGAGGCGCTTGCCCGAGCGGGCTGAGCGGCGCGCTGCGAGTTCCTGCCTGTGTGCCCGCCTCCGGCGGGCCGCCGTCGCAAGACCGGGGGAGCGCACAAAGCGGGCCTCGAGGTGTGGACGTCCGGCCGGCTGGTTCGGCGAACGGCCAGACTTCTGCCTTTCCTCGTTGAGAGGCGGCGCGGCATGGAGGATTCGTGAGCCGCGTGCAGAAGTCACGGGGGCGAAACCGAAAAGGGGGAGAGCACCCGCGATCCGCCCGCAACTCCAGGAGGGGTTGTCGCTGACTTGCGAAGATGTTTGACGCCCGCGACCCGGCACTTGCCGGAGTTCCGGGCGATGCTGACGAACCATCACGCGTCCCCGGTGTCGACGCTCGTGTTGTCGCTGCTGCACTTGGCGTTGCTGGCGATGCTTGCGTCACCGGGGCTCACGGCGGCGGGCTCGGGCGGCGCGCGCGCGTCGCCCAGGGTCGAGTCGCGCGTGGACTGGAGCGCGATTGTGGAGGCTAACGTGAACCGCCCGCCGGATGATCTGGAGGGGCGGCTGTACCTTGCAATCGCGTACGCGAACCAAGGGATGATCAAAGAAGCGGCGCGCGAGTTCCGCACGATCGAATCCGCGGGATATGAGGAGTTCGGCCGGGAGGTCATCGCCAGGGCGGAACAAGCTTTGGACAGGGATCCCGACGACATCGTCAGCCTGAATCTCGTCGGCTTCGCGTACTATGCGTTCTCCGACTTCGAAAGATCCGCCGAGTGCCTGGAGAAGCTCGTAGCGCTCGATCCGCGGAACATCTGGACTCGCCACTATTTCGCGGTGAGCCTTTCCAAGATAGGCGAGATCGACAGGGCAATCGAGGTTCTAAGGGCTGCCCTTTCACTGGACCCGTCCAATGAGTACACCCATCTACTGCTCGGTCTTGCATACAAGGAAAAGGGCTGGTACATCCTGTCAGTCTTGGAACTTGCGAGGGCTGGTCGGGCCGTGCGGGAGCTGTCGACTCTGAAGTGAAGGCTCCGGGGGACGGGCGGAGCAGCCGGCTCCGCTTGGTTCGGTCAAGCGCACGGCTGGACGCCGATATTGGAGGGATACGCTATGCGCAGGACATGGCATGGGGGAAGCGTGGACATCATTGTGAGCGGAGCGCAGGTCGTCTCCCCTGGTGAGCGGCGCCCATTGGTATTGCCCAAGGGCGACATCGCTGTGGCGGGGTCGGACATCGTCTACGTCGGTCCGTCCCCCGCTCCCGAGGAGTTTCGCCGTGCGACGAAAGTCATCGACGGGTCGGGCCTCATCGCCCTGCCTGGACTTGTGAACGCGCACACGCACGCCGCCATGACGGTTTTCCGCGGATTCGCCGACGACATGCCGCTCATGGACTGGCTCACCCAGAAGATATGGCCGGCGGAGGCGCGGCTAGAGGCGGACGACGTGTACTGGGGGACTATGCTTGCGTGCGTCGAGATGGTCCGTGCCGGCGTCACGACCTTCGCGGACATGTACTTCTTCATGGACGAGACGGCAAAGGCCGTGGAGAAGACGGGAATGAGGGCGTCGCTTTCGCGAGGCCTCATCGGAAGCGCTCCGGGCGCCAGCAAAGCCCTCGCCGAGGGCAGGGAGTTGTGTGAGCGCTGGAATGGCGCGTGCGGCGGCAGGATCACCGCAATGCTCGGGCCCCACGCTCCTTATACCTGTCCCAAGGATTTCCTGGAGAAAGTCATGGAGACCGCTTCTGAACTCGGGGTGGGCATGCATATCCATCTCTCGGAGACCGAGGGCGAGGTGAGGGAGTGCAAGGCCCTTCACGGAGGGATGTCCCCCATCGAACTCATGGACAGCTACGGCCTGTTCGAGTTCCCCGTGCTCGCCGCGCACTGCGTGCACGTGTCGGAGCGGGACATCGAGATCCTGAGCGGGAAAGGCGTGGGTGTCGCACACAACCCCGGCTGCAACATGAAGATCGCGTCCGGCATCGCCCCTGTGCCGAGAATGCTCGAAGCGGGTGTGAGAGTCGGCCTCGGCACGGATGGCGCGGCCAGCAACAACAACTTGGATCTCCTCGAAGAGGCGCGGATCGCGGCGTTCCTGCACAAGCTGGCCTCGAACGACCCCACTGTCCTCGCTGCCCCGGAGGCGTTGTACCTGGCGACGCTCGGGAGTGCCAGGGCACTTCGGCTCGAAGCGCACATCGGGACTCTCGAGGAAGGCAAGAAGGCCGACATAGTCCTGATGGATGCCACCGGACCCCACATGCATCCGCATCACGACATCGTCTCTCATATCGTCTACTCCGCGCGGTCCGCAGACGTTCGCACGGTCATCATCGACGGGAACATAGTGATGGAGGACGGAATCCTGACCGCGGTGGACGAAAAGGAAGTGCTCGCGCGGGCGGAGGAGCGGGCGCAGGCCCTGGTGCGCAGGTAATGCAGTTGATCCGGACGGCGCCGCCGTGGAGCGGCGCGGCGCCCGGTGAGATGACTGGAAGGATCTTGGCGGCACTCGATCGCGGCACTCGATCGCATTGACATGTCGCGTCACAAGAAGACAGATGGAGGTGGGCCACGGTGTTCACGCTCGTGGTGCTTGTGATCCTCGGCGTCGTCGTCCTTTTCTTCATAACCTCGTACAACAGGCTCGTGGTGCTTCGGAACAGGATCCGGAACGCTTGGTCCCAGATAGACGTCCAACTCCGCAGGCGTTACGACCTCATCCCCAACCTGGTGGAAACGGTCAAGGGATACGCCGCCCACGAAAAAGAGACCTTCGATATGGTCACGAAAGCGCGCGCCCAGATGGCAAGCGCCAAGACCGTGAGCGAGCAGGCTCAGGCGCAGAACGCGATCACCGGAGCCCTGCGGTCGCTCTTCGCGGTGGCGGAGGCATATCCCGAGCTCAAGGCGAACCAGAACTTCCTCATGCTGCAGGAGGAGCTTTCGGGCACGGAGAGCAAGATCGCGTACGCGCGGCAGTTCTACAACGACACTGTGATGAGGTACAACAACAGTCTTCAGGTGTTTCCGACGAACCTCGTAGCCGGAATGTTCGGTTTCTCGCCCGAGGCCTTCTTTGAGATCGAGGAGGCCGCCCGTGAACCCGTGAGGGTGAAGTTCTAGGCTGTTGAGAGGTGAAGCCCTAAGGTGCCATGTACGAGCAGATAGCAAGCAATATCAACAAGACGCGGCTCCTGATGGGCCTGTTCATCGCGCTTGTCGCGCTCATCGGGTACGTGTTCGGCGAAGTGTCCGGCGCCGGTTGGAGCGGGCTTACGTTCGCGCTCATCCTCTCAGCGGCGATGAGCTTTGCGAGCTACTACTACAGCGACCGGATCGTGCTCGCTATAAGCAGGGCGAGGCCGGTGACGAAGGATGAATACCCGTACCTCTGGAATACAGTCGAAGGGCTCGCCATCGCCGCCGGGATACCCGCGCCGAGGCCGTATGTCATCGACGACACGGCCATGAACGCGTTCGCGACGGGGCGGGACCCCGAGCATGCTGCCATCGTAGTCACGACAGGCCTCCTCTCGAAGCTCAACCGCCAGGAAGTGGAGGGCGTGGTCGCCCATGAGATGTCCCACATAAGGAACCGCGACATACTGCTTGCCAGCGTAACGGTGGTGCTCGTGGGGGTCGCGGCCCTGCTCTCCGACTGGATGATGCGATCGTTCTGGTGGGGAGGATCGCGCCGGCGCAGGGACCGGAGCGGACACGGCCAGGCCGCCGCGGTAATCGCCGTCGTCGCCCTGGTTCTCGCGGTGCTGGCGCCGGTGGCCGCACAGCTCATAAGGTTCGCTATCTCGCGCAAACGCGAGTTTCTCGCAGACGCAGACGGGGCGCTGCTCACGAGGTACCCGCCGGGGCTTGCCGACGCGCTCGAGAAGATAGCGGCGGACACCGAGCCTCTCGAGGCTGCGAACCGCGCGACGGCGCATCTCTACATCGTGAACCCGTTGAAGGACGCGCGGGGGCGGGCGAGCTATCTTTACAGCACTCATCCTCCCATCGAGGAGCGGATAGCCAGGCTTCGGTCCATGTGAGCCGCGAGAAGGGCCGCAACCGGCGATCAATGTTTCAAACGGCTCGGCCGGTCGTGCGCGCCGGCCGCGAGGCAGATTCCCGCGGCCCCGCGGCCGCCCATCCGACGGTATTTCCCGCAATGCCCTGTGGTATGACGCCGCGGGGCTTATCTTTTTGGTCTCGTTCTTCCATACTAACCATGACATAGCCCGTTCAGCATCGTTCAATGTGGTCTCAATACGGTCTGGAGGAGTGCTGGCCCATGGTGCCGAGGAGGTTTTGCGCGGCGTTCCTGGTCGTAACGTGCGTGTTGTGCGTGGCGTCCAGCGTGCGGGCGCAGGGATGCGAAGAGGACACGGGGCACTGGTACACGATAATCGACGAGGATACGGGGCGGGTCGTGCTTCAAACCTGCCACGTGGTGGTGGTGGGCGACGAGTTCGTCGACCCCCAGAACCGCCGCTACAGGGTGGTGAGCGTCGAGGGCTACACCGCGCGGGCGAGACTCGTCGAGCAAATCGACTTGAAGGCCGCTGCCGCTGCGTTCCGCGCGGCCTGGATGCGCGAACTCTCTGTGACAGGACTCGCGACCCCACGCCGGCTAGCCCAGGCTCCCGCGGGGCGCCTCGTGGCCATATACCACACGCACAGCGACGAATCATACATTCCCACGAGCGGGACTCCGTCGGTGGCCCCGCACGGGGACGTCTACAACGTGGGAGCGGTGATCAGGGAGCGTCTGCGACGGACTGTCGGGCTCCGGGCGGTCCAGTCCTGGGCGTCGCACTTGCCCCACGACGGTTCGGCCTACGAGCGGTCCAGACGAACGGCCGTGGCGCTTCTTCGCAGGAATCCCGACGCCCTCTTCGACCTTCACAGGGACGCCGCTCCGCTCGAGGCGTACGCCACGACCGTCGCGGGCAAGCCCGGGGCCAAGGTGATGATCGTGCTTGGCAGGCAGAATCCGAACCTCAAGGCGAACGAGCAGTTCGCGTTCGCCGTCAAGAGCTTTGCCGATAAGAACTTCCCGGGGTTCGTCAGAGGGATCTTCTACGGTGACGCCACGTTCAACCAAGACCTCTCGCCCCGTGCCCTGCTCTTTGAGATGGGCTCCTACGAGAACAGCCAGCAGGCCGCCGAGCGCGTCATGGTGGACTTCATCCTGTCGATTCCCGCCGTCCTGTATGGAGTCACGCCCCAGGGGCGGACGGCCGGAACCGAGGCGGCGCGCCGTGCAGCGGGGGAGCAGAGCCGGGCTGTATCGGCCCTTGCGTGGGTCGTGATAGTAGTGCTCATCGGCGGCGCTGGGTTTTTGCTCCTCAACGAGCGGAGCCTCGACGGAGTGCGCCGGAGGCTGCGCAGGCTGGCCAGCGTGGAGTTCGCCAGCATCCTTGGGCTGAGAAAGCGGTCCGAGCCTCGTCAAAACGAGGGTGGGCGCGGGGACGGCAACCGGAACCGGGACGGGGACGCCGACGGGACCGGCGCTGGTGAGGCGGGCGGCACAGGCGGAGCCTGCGCCGAACCCCAGGGGCAGGGATCGACGGACCCCTCCGTCTGACAAGGCGACGGCGGTGCGGCGGCGCGCGAGGCGGTTGCGCCAGACGTCAATCTGGCTTTCCTCGCGGCGCCTTCACAGGGGGGATTTTCATCTATACCTGCGCCTGCGCTCAGATAGACTATGAATGCGGGATCCCCGCATTCATCGCTTGGAGGAGGTATTCAGGCCCATGGCGGGCATCATTGACTGGGTCACGAAGAGGCTCAACAGGACCGACGTGGAAGTGGCGGCTGAGATAGCCCAGGCAGGCCGGCGTTCGCCCGGGCAGGCCGGGGAGGGAGCAGCCCGGCGGCAGGGAGGCCGGAGGGCCGGGGGCGGCCGGGAAATGGGGTCTGCGGAAGGAACGGCCCCCGCGAGCGTTGACGACGGGGTGTACGTGAGTCCTACCCCGATCACTGCGGGGGAGTCGGTGTCCGTGAGGTACAGCGGGCTGCTTGCGAAGTCCGGGGCCGAGCAGGTGTACCTGCACATGGGCTACGGCATCGGCACGTGGAACTCCGTGGCCGATGTGCCCATGGCGAAGGTGGAGCCCGGAACCTTCGAGGCCCGCGTGGATCTGCCGCTGGAGGAGACCTCGAGGTTCCACTTCTGTTTCAGGGACAACGCGGGCAATTGGGATAACAACAACGGGCGCAACTGGAGCTACGAGATACACAACGGTGACCTCGTCACATAGCCGTGGGCGGCGTCCCGCGTCGTGGAGCCCGTTCGTCCGGGCCCTGAGGCTGCTCTCCCGCAGGTCCGGTGCGATCTCGTCTGCCGGCTCCGTCCGTCCGCCGCTTCTGTGGCCACGCGCGCATTCGCTCTGCCCGGCCCGTCTTGTCTCTCCGTTCTCTCCGTGCCTTGAAGACCCTGTCCCTCTGGGGTATAATGCAAGGCATGAGGGCCTATGAGGGCTGTTGAGAGGGGTTGTGCCATGGGTCGGGTCAGGGTGAGGTTCGCTCCGTCTCCCACGGGGCATCTGCACGTCGGGGGAGCACGCACGGTGCTCTTCAACTGGCTTTTCGCGCGGCACCACGGGGGCACGTTCGTCCTGCGGATCGAGGACACCGATGTGGAGAGATCCACGGAGGCGTCGGTGGACGCGATCATAGACAGCATAAAGTGGCTTGGGCTCGACTGGGACGAGGGGCCCGTGGTTGGCGGCAGGTACGGTCCTTACTTCCAGTCGGAGAGGCTGGAGACGTACCGCGAGCACGCGGAAAGGCTGCTTTCGACGGGGCGCGCCTATCCGTGCTACTGCACTGCTGAGGAGCTAGAGGACGCCCGCAAGGCCATGCTGGGCCGGGGCGAATCCGTCGGGTACTCGGGGCGCTGCCGGCACCTGTCGCCGGAAGAGCGCCGCGCGTTCGAGGCTGAGGGCCGCAAGCCCGCTCTCAGGTTCAAGGTGGACGATGGCGAGACCGTGGTGAGGGACCTCATCAGGGGCGAGGTCCGGTTTGAGAACAGGTTCATCGACGACTTCGTGATCATGAAATCCGACGGCTACCCGACGTACAACTTCGCGGCGGTCGTGGACGACACCCTGATGGAGATATCCCATGTCATCCGGGGCGACGAGCACCTTCCCAACACCCCGAAACAGCTAATGATGTACCGGGCGCTCGGCTTCGATCCTCCGGAATTCGCCCACGTCTCGATGATACTCGGGCCTGACAGGACCAAACTCAGCAAGCGGCACGGCGCAACCTCCATCGAGCAGTACCGCGAAGACGGTTACTTGCCGGACGCGCTCGTGAACTACCTGGTCCTGCTCGGCTGGGCGTACGATGCCACGCAGCAGATCTTCAGCAGGGACGAACTCGTGGAGAAGTTCACGCTTGAGAAAGTATCAAAGAACCCTGCGGTCTTCGATCCCGACAAGCTGCTCTGGATGAACGGCTACTACCTGAGAGCGACCGAGGTGGGGACCCTTGCGAAGCTCGCCGTGGAGTACCTCGCCCGGGCGGGGCTTACTCCCGCCGCTCCGGGCGGGCGCGAAATGGCGCGTATCGAAAGGATCATAGGCCTGCTCAGAGAGAGAATGCATACGCTGAAGGATGTCGTGGCTCTTGGAGACTTCTTCTTCACGCAGGGAGTCACGTACGAGGCCGAGGCTTTCGAAAAGTTCCTTGCAAGGGACTACGTGCCGGAGACTCTGCGCGAAATCCGGCGCAGGCTCGGCTCACTGCGCGAGTTTACGGCGGCCGAGGTCGAGAAGGTGCTGCGAGGTTATGCCGCAGAGGTGGGCCGGAAAGCCGGCGACGTCATCCACCCGGTGCGCGTGGCGGTGACGGGACGCGCGGCGAGCCCGGGGCTTTTCGAGGTCCTGGAGCTGCTCGGCAAGGACGTGACATGCTCGCGCCTGGAGTCGGCCCTCGCCAGGCTCACAGCCGGCGTCTAGACGCTGAGGCGACCGGCCGGCGAGGGAGCCTCGTAACGGGGGTTGACGCAACGCCGTCAGCTGTGTTAGAATTCACCTGTGGGAGATGGCCGCGCCGCGATAGATGCGGCCTATCTGAGAAAAAGCTCGTGCTGGGGAGTCGTCTAGTGGTAGGACGACAGACTCTGGATCTGTTTGCGGGGGTTCGAATCCTCCCTCCCCAGCCAAATAAGTTCTGAAGTGTGTGGCCCCGTCGTCTAGCGGCCCAGGACACCGCCCTCTCAAGGCGGTGACACGGATTCGAATTCCGTCGGGGCCACCATTTTGTGTACATTCCGCGTCCCACGGCGATCCGCGATCCGCACGTTCGCCGCGACTCGCACTACGATTCGCGCCGCAACTCGCTCTCCCATACTCCGCACTGCCGTGCCGCCGCGGCGGCGGGGGCGACGCCCTTCCCGCGCGCAGCCCGCTCAGGCTCGGTCTTCGTACACTCACGCGAGGAACGCCGCGACCACCCCGACGAGGAAGATCCCGTCGTATACACCCGCTCCGCCAATACTGACGAGCTGTGGTCCGAGGCCGCGGATCTTTCGGAGGTTGAGGAGGTCCGCGCCGACGAGCGTGCCGATGGAACCCGCTATGTACGCCACCGGCGCGGCATACTCTCCCGCCAAGAGCAATGCGGCGCCTGCGGCGACAAGCGGCGGGATGAACGCCGGGAGGGCGATACCGACTCCGGGCACGACCCGCGCCATGGATTTCGCAGCCCAGGCCACCACTGCGGAAGCCGCGAGCGCGGGGAGAAGTGGTGTTCTCTGCAAGAGATAGAGGGCAAACACCGCCGGTACCACCGCTCCTCCGAAGTTGACGGCTATGACCTGCTGGCGCACGCGCGGAGGGTAGTAGAAGAAGAACGAGAAGAAGGGCCGCAGCGGCTCCTCCACGACCATACGCTGTCGAACTAGTGGGATGTTGATGACGCTCCCGATCAGCGAAAGCCCGAAGAGGAGAACCGCGCCCTCGGGCGAGAGACCCAGTTTGGTGAAGGATATAGCCGCAACGTTGAAGTAGAACAGGAACACGAGCGCTGGCAGGAACAAGATGAAAAGCAACACCAACGGAAGCAAGCCGAACACCTGCACATCCCCCGATCGGCCGTCGCGGTGCTGCGCGTGGATGTTGGGTGCCATGCCGGCGGCCGGCTTCTCGCCGGCAAACGGGCAGAATGAACCAACCAAGCGCTATGGCGGCCATCCCTATTATAGCCGATATACCCGGAGTTGTGACATATCGCAGCAGGCGTCACGGGCCACGGGCGCACGAGGCGCGCGGCGGCGTTCAAGGGGGAGGTGCTGCGGCGAGGTGTTGCGGGCCCTTCCGCGAAGGACAGGGCCCGCAGCCAAACGTAGGTTTCCAGGGCCGGAACCATCCCGAGCCCTGCGATCAGACGATCTCGACGCCCCAGTTGAGGCCGGAATTGTTGTCCCAGTGGTCGGCGCTGTCCTTGAAACAGAAATTGAACGTCCTGTCCCCTTCGATCGTCACGTCCGCCGACCAGGTCACGTCGTCGAGTCTGGTCATCGGAGTGAAGCGCGCGTTCTCCCAGTTGTCGCCGTACCCGGAGTAAAGGTAGACGGAGTCGGCCCCTGACATTGAGAGCAGGCCTCTGTACATTATCGTCCCCTTCTTCTTGCTGGCGAGAGGAACCGGGTCCACCGCGACTCTCCTGTCGATGAACAGATCTCGCATGGCTTTTCTCGGCATGTGCCACCGTCACTCCTTCATGTATGGCTGTTGATGTCAGTATTATTATCTTGTCTTTGCCCGGGTTTATGTGTCGTGCTCCGCGGCCTCACAAGTCGGCGGCGCCCCGCTCCATGAGGCGGGGCTGAAAGAGCCGGGTCGGGTGGAGGAGAAACGCGCATGGAGGAGAAATCACTACCCATACTACACCGGGAACCTCAATCACGGTTCGAAGCCAAGGGGCGTCCGGCTGGGAGGGATTGTGAGTGGTTGTGTCAGGCGAGGACCTGCGCCGCGCTGCGCACACCGCGGTCGCGCAGTGCATGGGGGTGTCTTCAGGAGAGAGTGTGCTTGTCATCACCGATGAGAAGCTGCGGGAGATCGGCTTTGCCCTGTGGGACGCGGCGCGCTCTCTCGGGGCGGAGGCGATGCTGCTGGAGATGATGCCGAGGGCGAGAAACGGCGAGGAGCCGCCCGCCCCGGTGGCCGCTATCATGAAAGCCGCGGACGTCGTGCTCGCCCCCACGAGCAAGTCTCTCTCGCACACCGCGGCCAGGCGCGAGGCATGTGCGGCGGGAGCGAGGATCGCAACGTTGCCGGGCATTACGCGCGAGGCGATGGTGCGCACCCTCTCGGCGGACTACACGTGCATTGCCGAGGTCAGCAGGAAGATCGCGGGCATCTTGACGTCGGGGAAAACCGCCAGGGTACTGAGCCCTTCGGGCACTGACCTCGTCTTGTCCCTCGAGGGGAGGGAAGGGCACCCCGACACCGGTATATACCGTCTTGCGGGCGACTTCGGAAACCTGCCTGCGGGCGAGGCGTACATAGCCCCGGTGGAAGGATCCGCGGCCGGAGTCGTCGTGGTGGACGGAGCGATGGCGGGCGTGGGCGTGCTCGAAGAGCGCATCACGATGGAAGTGGAAGGCGGGTACGTCACGGAGATCTCCGGGGGACAGGGGGCGAAGGCGCTCGAGGAAGCCATAGCTCGTCTGGGGAAGCCCGCCAGGAACATCGCCGAGCTCGGGGTGGGGACCAACGATCGGGCGGTCATCACCGGCAAAGTACTCGAGGACGAGAAGGTGCTAGGGACCGTCCACATCGCCATCGGTAACAACGTGAGCTTCGGAGGGACAGTCGACGTTCCGAGCCACCTGGACGGCATAATCCTCAAGCCGACGCTGCTGGTGGACGGCGTGGCCGTCATCGAAGACGGAGTCCTGAAAGTGTGATTGGGGGGGTCACGATGGAGCTCGAGGAGTATCGGCGGCGCGCGGAGAGCTTCCTCCGCGAGCTGAACGAGGAGTTCTATCGGAACGGTGCCGGTCTCAAGACTTCGCTGGACACATCGGCCATATACGAGCGGGACGGCGACCTGTTCGAAAGGGGTGAGGTGCTGGCCATCCTCGAGAGATTCCGCAACGTGAGGGAGCGTCGGGTGGCGGCGTCTCGCGGAGCCCTGGCTGCGTCCAGCAGCCCGGCGGGCGAGGGCGAATCCGACTCCGTGGTGGTGGCCCGATACCTCGCGGGGTTCGCGTGCGACGGATACCTGGCCGCGGCGACCAGAAACGTGACTGATGCCATCGTGTCTGCGGAGACGCAGGCCGTCGTCGAGTTCGAAGGGAGGAAGATCCCGTTTCGAATGTCCCACGTGGTCCTCGCCAATGAGCCGAACGAGCGGGCGAGGGCGGCGCTCGAGGCTGCGCGGCGGGAGGTCACGACAGGGAACAACCCCCGGCGGGAGGAGCGCATGGAGGCTCTTCATTCGCTCGTGCGCGACCTCGGGTACGCTGACTACAAGTCGTTCTGCGCCGACGTCGGCGGCGTCGACCTCGACAGCCTCGGCGAGACCATGGAGGACGTGCTGGACGAGACGGAGGCCGCGTACACGAGGGCCATGGAGAGGGCGGCCGGCGCAATACTCGGGATGCGCCTCAAAGACGTGGGCCGCCACGATCTTGCCTTCTTGTTTCGGGGTTCGCGGTTCGACGAGATGTTCCGCGAGGACAGGGTGGTTTCGACGCTCGAGGCCACCGTCGCCGGCATGGGGCTCTCCCTCCAGGACCATCCTAACATACACATTGACGCTCAAGCGCGGGAGAACAAGTCGCCGAGGGCGTTTTGCGTGCCTCTCGATGTTCCCGGAAAGGTCATGCTTGTCATAATGCCTCACGGAGGCCACGACGACTATCACAGCATTCTTCATGAGGCCGGCCATGCGTGGCACTACGGGAACGTCCGGCCCGACCTGCCGTTCGAGAACAAGTGGCTCGGGGACGACTCTGTCACGGAGGCGTACGCATTCCTGTTCGAGTACCTGGCGACCAACGAACGGTGGCTCGCTGAGAACACCACCGGCACGTTACTAGAGGAATACCGCGCATTTGCGTTGCTACACAAGCTCTATATGTTGCGGCGGTACGCGGCCAAACTCCTTTACGAGCTCCGCCTGCACGGCGGGGACAGTCTCTCTGGGATGCCCCGGGAGTACGCGGGCCTCCTTACAGAGACCCTGAAAGTTAGGTACCCTGAGAGCGACTACCTGGCGGACGTGGATGACGGTTTCTACTCCGCCCGGTACTTGCGGGCATGGGTGTTCGAGGCACACTTGCGGCACTTCCTGATGAAGCGTTTCGGCGAACGCTGGTATGCCTACGTGGAGACCGGCGCCGCCCTGCGCGAGTTGTTCTCCGAAGGCCAGAGGCTTCCCGTCGAGGAACTCGCGGCAAGGCTCGGTACGGGGGCGGCTGATCCTTCCCCCCTTGTTCAAGAGATCCTTGATAACTTGGAGGCGTGATGCGCAGACTTTGGGATGGGACGGTGATACTCATGGCATCGAAGTCGCCTTCAAGAGATCCGCGCCTTCCAAAGAAGGGTGCGAGGAAAGGCACCAAACGAACGTTGGACGTTGACGAGAAAGACTTCCTCGACATGCTCATGACGGAGGTCAACGAGGACGAGGCGGCGGAGGTGCTGGGCAAGACCCCCGAGGAGACTCTGTGGGTCGGTCAGGAGGACGAGTCGGAGGGAAACGGGCACGAGTGAAAGGGTCGCCCACCCGCCGTGTTCCGCCGACATATCCCGGTGTTCCGGGGAATATCCATACAGCGGGCGGCTGCGTCTGGTCTTGCTACCTGGCGCCGCTTGGGGGCTGGAAGCAATGGACGATATCTCCCCTGGCCCGCTGGACGAGAGGGTCGTGGACCTCCTCGGCAGGCGAGTCGCGACAGTGGTGGTCGCCACCGTAGACGAGTCGGGCGATCCGTGGACGACCCCGGTGAACGCCATCACGTCCGTGTCCAGGAACACCATCCGGATGGCGCTCGAACGGCGGAGCATCGCTCTGGCAAACATCGAACGCCGGAGGAGCGTCATGATAGCCGTGCTCGACGAGGGGAACATTGCTGTCGGGATCAGAGGCCGAGCGGCTGTCGTGAAGCCGTCGATGGAGTCGAACCCCCTCATGGCCATGGTCGAGGTGGAGGTGTGCGGGGTCAAGGACGACTCCTGGCCGGACCTTGTGGTGTGCCAGGGGGTACGAACGCGGCCCAGGCACGAGAGCATCACGTTCTCCTTCAGGAAGCTGTTCGCGGAGCTGAAATTCCAGCCTACGCCCGAGTGAGGCCGCAGACTCGGCGGCCCGGGCGCTGACCTCCGTGCGGGTCATGTGTGCCCCATGCCCTGTGCGCCTGAGCATGCCATAGTTTGCCAGGCGCCGCTCTCAAGAAGAGGAACTTGCCCGGTAGTCAAGAACTGATATAATGTGTAGTACCTGATGGCGGGTATATGCCCGCCATTGGCGTCTACTATCATCCGGCGTTTTCGCCGTCGTGAAACGGGGATGCGGCAGCGGCAGACGAAAGAGCGAAAGGGGAGGGGCACGTGGGCAACTTCGCTCATTTGCACTTGCATACCCAGTACTCGCTCCTGGACGGGGCGTGCAAGCTGCCTGACCTCATGACGAGGGCCCGTGAACTTGGACTGAGTGCCCTCGCAATGACGGACCACGGGGTCCTCTATGGGGCCATCGATTTCTACAAGACCGCGGAAAAGCACGGTATAAAGCCCATCATCGGGTGCGAGCTCTACGTGGCGAAGAGAACCCGGCACGACCGCACCCCTCACGTTGACGACGATCAGCACCACCTGGTGGTCCTGGCGAAGGACGAGGCAGGCTACAGGAACATCGTGAGACTGTCGAGCATCGGGTTCGTGGACGGGTTCTACTACAAGCCCAGGGTAGACCTGGAAGTGCTCGACCGCCACCGGGAAGGCATCATCGCGTTCTCCGCGTGCCTGGCGGGGGAGGTGCCCTCCCTCATCCTGCAGGGAAACCACGAGGCCGCGAAGCGCAAGGCCGCGGAATACCAGGAGATCTACGGACCGGACGGCTTCTACCTGGAGCTTCAGAGCAACGGCATCCGCGAGCAAGACCAGGTGAACGAGGCACTCGTGGACATCGCCCGTGAGCTCCATATCCCTCTTGTGGCGACCAACGACGTCCACTACGTGAGACGCGAGGACGCCCGGGTGCACGACGTGCTCCTGTGCATCCAGACGGGAAAAACCGTAGACGACAAGGACCGCCTGCGGTTTCCGACAGACGAGTTCTACCTCAAGTCCGCCGACGAGATGCAGGCCGCTTTCAAGCATGTGCCCGACGCATTCGAGAACGCGCTCGCCATCGCGGAGCGCTGCAACTTCAAGTTCGAGTTCGGGAGGTCCGCCGTTCCCTTCTTCGAGGTCCCTGAGGGTCACACCCAGGAGACGTTCTTGAGACATCTGTGTGCGGAAGGGCTCAAGAGAAGGTATGGCGAGGTGAGCGACGGCCTCACCGAAAGGCTCAACTACGAGCTGGATGTCATAGTGAAGATGGGGTACGCGGGGTACTTCCTCATTGTGTGGGACTTCATCAGGTTCGCGCGGGAGAAGGGCATCTACGTCGGGCCAGGCCGCGGGTCGGCGCCTGGGAGCCTGGTATCTTACGCCCTAGGCATCACCGATATCGACCCCGTCAGGTACGGTCTCATCTTCGAGAGGTTCCTCAACCCCGAGCGCGTCACCATGCCCGACATCGATGTGGACTTCTGCTTCGAACGGCGCGGCGAGGTCATCGAGTACGTCACGAAGAAGTACGGGGCCGACAGGGTCGCGCAGATCATAACGTTCGGCACCATGGCCGCGCGGGCGGCCATACGCGACGTCGGGCGCGTCCTCAATTTCCCGTACAACGAAGTCGACAGGATAGCCAAGATGGTTCCCATGGAACCCGGCACGACCATTGACAAGGCCCTCGCGTCGTCGCCCGATCTCAAGGCCGCCTACGATCAGGACGAGAAGGTGAGGAACCTCATCGACACCGCCCGGGCGGTCGAGGGGATGCCAAGGCACGCCTCGGTTCACGCGGCGGGCGTGGTGATCTCCAGGGACCCGCTGGTGGAACACGTGCCGCTGTACCGGACGAACGACGACGCCATCACCACCCAGTTCGCCATGGAAGATCTCGAGCAGATCGGCGTCCTGAAGATGGACTTCCTCGGACTGCGCACCCTGACCGTCATCGGAAAAGCCGTGGAGATCATCAGGCATACGCGAGGGGAAGAAGTCGACATAGGCAAGATCCCGTTGGACGACCCGGTTGTGTACGAGGCCCTCAGGCAAGGCGACTCCCTCGGTGTGTTCCAATTGGAGAGCAGCCTTTTCCAAGGACTCCTCAGAGAGGTCAGGCCGACGTGCTTCGAGGACATCATCGCCATACTCGCGCTTGGCCGGCCCGGGCCGATGGGGCGCATCCAGGATTTCGCCCAGCAGAAGCACGGAGAGAAGCCTGTGGAGTATCCACACCCCGATCTGGAGCCTGTCCTGAAGGAGACCTACGGCAACATGCTCTACCAAGAGCAGGTCATGATGGTCGCAAGCACCCTGGCGGGCTTCACTCTCGGGGAGGCAGACATCCTGCGGCGGGCCATGGGCAAGAAGAAGCCGGAAGTCCTCGCGGCTCAACGTGAGAAGTTCATGGAGGGCGCCAGAAAACGCGGGGTTGACGAGGAAACCGCCGCCCAGATCTTCGACCTCATGGAGTTCTTCTCGGGATACGGGTTCAACAAGAGCCACAGCGCGGCGTACGCCATGATATCGTACAGGACCGCCTGGCTCAAGGTGCATTACCCGGTGGAGTTCATGACCGCCCTCCTCACGAGTGTGACCGGAGCGTCGGACAAGGTCGCGTTCTATGTGGACGCGTGCCGCCAGAAGGGCATAGACGTGCTGCCACCGGACATCAACGAGAGCTTCGATGACTTCACCGCGGTCGGGGGGACGGTCCGCTTCGGTCTCGCCGCTGTCAAGAACGTGGGCAGGGGCGCTGTTCAGGCCATAATCGATGCCCGCAAGAGCGGCGGCAAGTTCAAGTCCCTTTCAGATTTCTGTGAGAGGGTCGATCTCAGAGAGGTCAACAAGAAGGCCATAGAAAGCTTGATACGCTGCGGTGCCTTCGACTCCACGGGCGCGAGCCGCGCAGCGCTCCTCATGGTGCTCGACTCAACGTACGACGCGGCCTCGGCGGGCCGCAGGGAACGGGAAAAGGGGCAAGCCTCGTTCTTCGATCTCTTCGATGAGAAGGGGGAGTTCGCCTCGAGCGAGGTTCCATTGCCGTCTGTCCCCGAGTTCAGCGAGAGGGAAAGGCTCGCCATGGAGAAGGAGCTCTTGGGGCTGTACGTATCAGGCCACCCCTTGCAGGGCGTAGCCGCGAAGCTGCGGGAGCATGTGAGCGCCCAGGTGGCCACGCTCGCGGATCATCCGGACGGGGATGAAGTATCCGTCGGCGGAATCATAACGGCGTTCCGGAAGATCGTCACGAAGAGCACCGGACAGCCCATGGCCTTCTTCACCCTTGAGGACTTGACCGGCTCGGTGGAGGTAGTCGTGTTCCCACGGGTGTACGAAGAGTGTTTCAGGTTCATAGCCGAGGATGCCATCGTCCTGGTGCAGGGCAGGCTCGACATGAAGGAAGAGGGAGCGAAAGTCCTCGCCAACGTGGTGCTGCCGTTCTCCCACGACGCAGTGGTGATCTCCCTCGATGGCGAGACGACCACGAGGAGCGCGATGGAGAAGCTCAAGAGAAAGCTTGCGAGCGCGGGCCCAAGCGGCGACGTTCCGGTGTTCCTCCGGGTGACGACTCCGGTGGGAACGGC
Organism: Clostridia bacterium; assembly: GCA_050261175.1. Lineage (GTDB taxonomy): Bacteria > Bacillota > SHA-98 > UBA4971 > UBA4971 > UBA6256. Next base: position 21,813 of record JBLNDA010000103.1, on the reverse strand, counting down.
CGTGGTGTCAACGTCCCCCCAGGTGTGGGTGTCAGAGGCAACCAAGGCGAACATGCGCGTGGAAGTCGCCGACGTGAAGAAGTGAGGGGTCGAGGAAGCAAAGGCGGCGGCCAGGCGGGCCCACCCGGCTGTGCCGCTGAAGGTGGATGCGCCGAGCATGCGGCCGGACGCCGAGAGTCGAGTTGAGAAGGGAAGCGAGAGGGCGGTGCACACGGTGGGAGGGGGAGAAGAGTCGTGAAGGACATGGTAGTGGAGATGCTCACGTCCCGAGGAGTGCGACTGGAGCAGATCGCCCGCATAGTGGTAGAGCTGCAAAGACCCTACCGGCCGGATCTGACGGTGGACGAGTGCCTTAGGAGCGTGGAAAAGGTGATGGAGAAAAGGGAGGTCCAGCACGCCGTGCTCACGGGGATCGCCCTCGACATGCTGGCCGAGAACGAGGCGTTGCCGGAGCCTCTCCTGACCCTTGTCAAGACGGATGATCCCCTCTACGGCGTCGACGAGATCCTGGCGCTCAGCATAACGAACATATACGGCACCGTGGGGCTCACGAACTTCGGGTACGTCGACAAGAAGAAGATGGGCGTGTTGCGCGTGCTCAACACCCAGTCCGGCAAGGCAGGCGCGAGGGTCAACACTTTCCTCGACGACCTAGTCGCGGGGATAGCTGGGGCCGCGGCCGCTCGCATCGCGCACCGGAGCGAAGTCGCGGGATGAGGATGACGCCCGTACCGTTGTGGCGCCGGCGGCACCCGTGGAGACCGTTTCCTTGAGCGTCCTGGTTGCAGAAGGATATTCGGGCGCGAGCTAGAAAACAGCATAAACGTGAGTGGACATACTACATCCAGCGTCTTCCTGCTTGCGGAGGAGGAAACAGCGAATGTGGACGGTAGTGTACATCGCGCCAAATAGACCAGTGGCGGAAATGATGAAGGAGATGCTCGAAAAAGAGGGGATGCTGGTGATGCTGCGCCCGGCGGGCGTGCCCCATATGGGCAACTCCGCGAACGTCGAGGTGCTCGTGCCTGAGTCTGAGGCCGAGGACGCACAGGAGCTTCTTACCGCTGCGTTCGGAAGGTAGGAAGGTAGAGAGATATGCCTGCTATTAAGGATCTCTTCAAAGGGAAACAGAAGTACGTGACCGTGAAGCCCACCAGCATCCAGGCGGAGCAGCCCGACGGGCTCTGGACCAAGTGCTCGCAGTGCGGGCAACTCACGTACACCAGGGAGCTTGCCCGCAACCTCCTCGTGTGTCACAAGTGCGGGTTTCACTTCAAGCTCACCGCTGCCCAGAGACTCGCCGTCACGCTTGACGAGGGCAGTTTCGTGGAGTTCGATTCAAACCTCGTCTCCGTCGACCCCATAGAGTTTCCCGGGTATGCCGCCAAGCTTGAAAGAATCAGGCAGTCTACGGGTCTTGAGGAGGCGGCGGTGACAGGCCAGGGGACGATAGGCGGCTACCCGATCATGATAGGCGTGATGGACTTCTCGTTCATAGGGGCGAGCATGGGTTCGGTCGTCGGGGAGAAGGTGGCGCGCCTGTTCGAGCGGGCTACGAGACAGCGCACTCCCGTGGTGATGTTCTGCGCCTCCGGCGGTGCCAGGATGCAGGAAGGCGTGCTGTCCCTCATGCAGATGGCCAAGACGAGCGCGGCGTGCGCCCGCATGTCTGAAGCCGGGGTTCTGTACGTCTCGGTGCTCACGAACCCCACCACCGCGGGCGTCCTCGCCAGCTTCGCGTCGCTCGGCGACGTCATCATCGCCGAGCCGGGCTCGCTCATAGGGTTCACTGGCCAGAGGGTCATCGAGGAAACCATAAGGCAGAAGCTGCCGCCTGGTTTCCAGAGCGCTGAGTTCGTCCTGGAGCACGGCATGATAGACATGATAGTCGAACGGCGGGACATGAAGAAGACCCTCACGTCGCTGCTTGCGCTCCACGAGAGGAGGCATGAAGCGGGATGATGAACCTCACGCTGGAATTCGAGAAGCCCCTCGTGGAGCTGGAGAAGAGAATCGAGGAGCTGCGGAACTTCAGCCAAGAAAAGGGCATCGATCTTTCCGATGAGATCGCCACTCTCGAGAGGAAGGCCGAGGCGCTGCGCCGGGAGATCTTCGACAACCTCACTCCCTGGCAGCGCGTGCAGATAGCGCGCCACCCGAGGCGGCCGACGACCCTCGACTACATCGGTCTCATCTTTGACGAGTTCATTGAGCTCCACGGCGACCGCACGTTCCGCGATGACGGTGCCATCGTCGGCGGCATAGCGAGCCTTGACGGTCGCCCCGTCACCGTGGTCGGGACGCAGAAAGGCCGCGACACCAAAGAGAACCTCGCGAGGAACTTCGGGATGCCTCACCCCGAAGGATACCGCAAAGCCTTGAGGCTGATGAAACAGGCGGAGAAATTCCACCGCCCGGTCGTGTCCTTCGTGGACGTCGTGGGGGCCTATCCCGGCGTTGAGGCCGAGGAGCGCGGGCAGGGCCAGATCATCGCGCGAAACATCGAGGAGCTCTCCCGGCTGGCCACGTGCATCGTCGTGGTCATAACGGGAGAGGGAGGCAGCGGCGGCGCACTTGCCATAGGCGTCGGTGACAGGCTCCTCATGCTCGAGAACGCGTATTTCTCGGTGATTTCTCCGGAGGGGTGCGCCGCGATCCTGTGGAAGGACGGCTCGAAAGCTCAGCAAGCCGCTGACGTGCTGAAGCTTACGGCACCTGACATGAAGAAGCTCGGGATCGTCGATGAGGTGCTGCCTGAGCCGCTGGGTGCGGCTCACAAGGACCGGGAAGGGATGGCTCGCGTCATCAAGGACGCCCTGATCAGGAGCATAGACGAACTCTCGGGGATACCGCCCCGCAGGCTCGTCGAGCGACGGTACGCAAGGCTACGCAGGATAGGGGAGTACGTGACCCGCGAGGCCGCACAGCAGGAACTGGCGGAGGCCGCCTCGGCCGGCGGAGACGTGTTGCGCCCGGCGCGACCCGCCGGCGGGAGGGGGGAGCCGGCGCGTTGAAGTTGAAGCGGATAGCGGTTCTCACGAGCGGGGGCGACGCCCCGGGCATGAACGCCGCGATCAGAGCAGTCACCAGGTGCGCGATTCACAACGGCATGTCGGTGGCGGGGGTGAACCGGGGGTACCAGGGTCTCATCGAGGGAGACATGTTCGACATGACCTCCCGAAGCGTGGGTGACATCATCCAGCGGGCTGGCACGATTCTGAGGTCCGCGAGGTCCGAGGAGTTCATGACGGAAGCAGGGCGCAGGAAGGCTCTCGATCAGATGTCGAGACGCGGGATAGAGGCCCTGGTGGTCATCGGCGGCGACGGTACATTCCGCGGAGCCCGGGCGCTCGCGGCCATGGGTGTGCCCGCAGTGGGAATCCCCGCGACCATAGACAACGACATCGCGTTCACCGACTACTCGCTCGGGTTCGATACCGCGGTCAACACCGCCCTCGACGCGATCACGAAGATCCGCGACACCGCAAGCTCCCACGGCCGCAGCAACGTGATAGAGGTCATGGGCCGCGACACCGGCCACCTGGCTCTGGCCGCCGGTGTGGCGGGGGGCGCTGAGTACATCCTCATCCCGGAGGTCCCGTACGACCTGGACGCCATATGCGAGGGAATCAAAGCCGGCTACAGGCGAGGGAAGACCCACAGCATAATCGTGGTGGCGGAGGGCGTCGGTGGGTATCACTCCCCTGATGAGCTGCACCACGAGAGCATAGGATTCAAGATAGGCGACGCGGTGCAGGAACGCACCGGCTTGGACACGAGGGTGACCGTGCTCGGGTACATACAGCGGGGTGGCGCACCCACGGCTCGTGACAGGTTGCTCGCGACAGTGTTCGGGTGCAATGCCGTTGCGCTCCTCATGCAAAGCGAGACCGCCAAGGTCGTGGGCGTCGTGGGCGAGGAGATCAGGGCCTTCGACATCGACGAGGTGGCGGCGACGCGGAAGAAGGTCGACATTGACCTATACAACCTGGCGGTGATGCTCTCCGGGGTGTAGTCGCGCACTCTGGGGCCGTGCTCTTGCATTCTTGTAAGCCGGCGCGCCGCGCTCGAGGAGCAGCGCCGCGCTCAGGGAGCGCCTTCAGGGCACGACAACCTGGGGACGCCGTCGCTCGAGAGGAATCAAGCCGCGCACCCGGGCAAGGCTGCGCGGCCGGCGCAGCCTGGCAAGATAGTCGCATCGCGTCTCCGTGAGGCCCTTCCTCTAAGGGAGGGTTTCGGTCTATCCGGGAGGAGAAAGACGAGAAACCGGCGCGTCCTCGGGTGAGGGAGGACGAGAGGAGCAAGGAGGAGGTGTGCTAGTGCGCAGGACGAAGATAGTGTGCACGCTGGGCCCGGCTACCGACCAACCCGGTGTGACGGAGGCCTTGGTCAGGGCGGGGATGGACGTGGCCCGAATCAACGCGTCCCACGGCTGCTGCGAGGAACACGCGGCCCGCATAAGGCGAGCGAGGGAGGCTGCCAGCGCTTGCGGCAGACCCGTGGGGATCATGTTCGACCTCGCGGGACCCAAGATCCGTACGGGCCCCATAAAGGGCGGCAAGGTCGAGCTGGCGGAAGGGGCCCTCGTTTCGCTGGTGCCCGGCAACGAGGAAGGTGACGCCACGCGCGTGTTCGTGAACTACCCGGACCTTCTCGAGAGCGTCTGCCCCGGGGGCAGGATCCTTCTGAGCGACGGCCTCATAGAGCTCGAGGTGGACCATGTGCGGGACGGCGAGGTGGTGTGCCGGGTCAAGACCGCGGGAGAGCTTGCGTCACGTAAGGGGGTCAGCTTGCCGGGGGCGAGAGTACGATTCAGGGCCGCGACCCGTAAGGACGTCTCGGACATCCAGTTCGCCGCGGCGCAGGAGGTCGATTTCATCGCATCCTCGTTCGTGCAGAGCGCGGAGGACGTGGTTCGGGTCCGGGCGCTCCTCGACGCCGCGGGCTCCGACAGCCACATCATAGCGAAGATCGAGTCCAGCGAGGGGATAGAGAACATAGACTCGATTATAAGCGCGGCGGACGGCGTGATGGTAGCTAGAGGCGACCTGGGCGTTGAGACGCCGCCCGAAAGAGTACCTCTGGTTCAAAAGATGATCATCCACAAATGCAATGCCGCAGGTAAGCCAGTCATCACCGCCACGGAGATGCTCGAGTCGATGGTGGAGAACCCTAGGCCCACGAGGGCCGAGGTGACCGACGTCGCCTGCGCGATCTTCGACGGCACCGACGCGGTCATGCTGTCCGCGGAGACCGCCGTGGGACACTACCCGGTCGAGGCAGTATCCATGATGGCCCGGATCGCCGAAAGCACAGAGGGAGGGCTGCCGTATGAAGACATTCTGAAGGCGAAGAGCATAGCTCCCTCGAGGAGTGTCGCGGACGCCATCAGCCACGCGACGTGCCAGACCGCTCACGATCTCGGTGTGAAGGCCATACTGACGTCGACGGAGTCGGGCGCGACCGCGCGCATGGTGTCGAAGTACCGCCCGCAGGCGCCGATAGTCGCGGCGACGCCTAACCCCAGAGTGGCGTCGAAACTGACCCTGGCGTGGGGGGTCCTGCCCACGCTCGTCCGGAAGGCCGCCAACATCGACGATGTCCTGGACGTGACAATCGAGGCCGCTGTCTCGCTCGGCGTGGCGAGCAAGGGGGATCTCGTGATCATCACTGCGGGCGTCAGGGCTGGGGTGCCCGGGACGACGAACATGCTCAAGGCTCACAGGATATAAGAGGAAAGTTCTTCCCTGATGGAGGAGGAATACGAAAGCGGCTGGAGAATAGAAAGGGTTGGCGAGCAAATCCTATATCGTGACGACCTTTGACGACGCGTGGCGGGAGGCAAGAGCCGACGCGTTTTTCCTGGCACGTTCCTGACCCGGCGGGGCGGCAAACGTCCCGCGCGCCAAGGGGCGAGAGAGGCCGGTGGCAGGTTTACGCTGCGGTCGTGCCGGGGGAGGCCTGAACGATGGAGAATAGAGGGAGGAATGTGGTATGCCGCTGGTGACAACGAAGGAGATGCTGAAGAAGGCCCAGGCAGAGCGTTACGCAGTAGGGGCGTTCAACGCGAACAACCTTGAGTACGTGCAGGCCATCATCGACGCTGCGGAAGAGGAGAAAGCGCCTGTGATACTCCAGGCGAGCCAGGGTGCGATAAAGTACGCCGGGCTCAAGATGGTCGTAGCCATGGTCAAGGCGGCGGCCGAAGCTGCAAGCGTGCCCGTGGCGCTTCACCTTGACCACGGCACGGATTATAAACAGAACGTGAGATGCCTTGCCGCCGGTTTCACTTCGCTCATGTTCGACGGTTCGTCGTTGCCCTTTGAGGAGAACGCGGCCATAACCGGGAAGATCGTGGAGATGGCCCACGCCGCCGGTATCCCCGTTGAGGCGGAGCTTGGCAAGGTCGCCACGGCGGGGCACGTGACCGAGGAAGAGATCAAGGCCCTGATGACCGATCCCGAAGAGGCGAAGAGGTTCGTGGAAGAGACCGGTGTCGACTCTCTGGCCGTGGCCGTCGGGAGCGTCCACAAGATGACCACCCAGGCCGCGAGGCTCGATGTCGAGAGGATAGCGAAGATCAGAGAGCTCACAGGGGTCCCGCTCGTGCTGCACGGCGCGTCGGGCGTTACGGACGAAGGATACAGGCTGGGCATCTCCGCAGGCATATGCAAGATCAACATCGCGACAGAGCTGAACAAGGCGTTCACGCGCGGCATACGTGAAGCGCTGGAGAAGAATCCTGACGAGATCGACCCCAGGCGGATTGCGGGGGTCGGCCGGGACTACATGAAAGAAGTCGTGAAGGCAAAGATGCGCCTCTTCGGGTGCTCGGGGAAGGCGTGAACGGCGCATCGAGTCATCTGATTGTACGGGGCGTCCGTGCCGCAGAGGAGGGTGTTTGAAATGCCGGAAACGAAGAAGAGGCTAGGTGTTCTGACGGGTGGCGGAGACTCATCGGGGCTCAACGCTGCGATCAGGGGCGTGGTGATGCGAGCGGCCGATTATGGCTACGAGGTTCTCGGAATCCATGACGGCTGGGCCGGACTCATAAACGCTGACGTAGCGCCTCTCAGCATCGATGATGTCAGGGAGATCTTGTCTCGGGGAGGCACAATCCTCGGTACGTCACGCACGAACCCGTTCAAGAAAGAGGAACACGTCGTAAAATGTATTGAGAACGTCAAGAAACTCGGGATCGACGTTGTGATCGCCATCGGCGGCGACGATACGCTGGGGGTCGCAAACAAGCTGAGCCAGCGGGGCGTGCCGTGCGTCGGTGTGCCGAAGACCATGGACAACGACGTGTCGGGCACCGACTACTGCATCGGTTTCGACACCGCGGTCACGGTGGCCGTGGACGCCGTCGAAAGGCTCCGCGATACCGCTCGCTCTCACAGGCGGATCATGGTGCTGGAAGTGATGGGAAGGGACGCCGGGTGGGTGGCGCTGGTCACCGCTATGGCTGGCGGCGCCGACTGGGTGCTCGTTCCCGAGGTCGAGCCGGACCTCGACGCCATGTGCGACCACCTCCTGAAGCTGCGCAACGCAGGCAAGCCTTACGGCGTGGTTGTCGTGTCCGAGGGAGTGAACGTCCCCGGGCTCGCCGAGGAGTCCTCCGGTGAGGTCGACGCTTTCGGCCACGTGAGGCTCGGCCTTCGGGGCGTAGGGCATCTCGTGGGCGCTGAGATAGAGAGACGTACAGGGATCCAGACGAGGGTGGCGGTGGTCGGCCACATCCAGCGCGGAGGGTCGCCCACCGTGACCGACAGGTTCTATGCAACCAGGCTCGGCATGGCAGCGGTTGACCTCGCAAGCCGCGGCGAGTTCGGCAAGATGCCGGCGTTCGCGGGCGGAGAGATCAAGGTCGTCGACCTCGCGACCGCTGTCGGCAAGACCAAGGTCGTGCCGGAGCCCCTTTACAAGGAAGCGATGGCTCTCTTCAAGTAGGCTGGCACCGGGTCCCGTTTCTTGGGGTGCAGAGCTGCGAGACTGAGGGTGAATCTCATGGGTCCCGAGAGCATGACCACCGCCTGGGTTCCTTCCATAGCGTTCCTGGGCGGCGGTTTTTTCCTTATGGCCGTGGGCGTCCCCATCTCCTCGCTGGCCATGTTCAGCTTCCTTGCCATCGCGATGCAGGCGCGCGGCTGGTCTTGGATGTACTCGGCGCTTGTCGCGGGGTTCTTCACGGCCGCGGGGCATGCCGGGTCATACGCCGTGTTCCGCGCCGCTGGCTGTCCCATCATCGAAAGGCTCGCCGGCCGACAGCCCGCGGCGTCCCGCGCGCTCGCACGGTTGAAGGCAGCCATTAGCTGCGGACACCCCCGTGTGGCACTTGAGCTCTTTGCGCTTCGTTGGGTCGGCGCAGGGTACAGCCAGGTGTTCTGGTTCCTGGGCGCCTTGGGCAGCGAAAGCGCGTGCACGGTGCGCAACCTCCTCCTCGCGGACCTCCTCTGGGCCGCAACGTGGTCTTGGGCGCTCGCCAACGTCATTTCCGACGCCCCCGCGCTCGCAAGGCACATGTCGGTGGCCGGCTGGGCGCTTCTCGGCCTCGGCGTGCTCGTCGCCGTTGCCCGGGAGGTGGCTTCCCGGCTGCGCCGGAATTCGGGACCGTGGAAACGGTAGGTCCGCCGGCGCTCGCATCCTGCGGGACTCCTCGCCGCGCTTCGGGTCACACCCACTGCTCCCTGGGAGGGGAGGCCGGACCGGTTTCGAGCCCGCCACGGACCATGGGCGCCCGTTGTGTCGTTTGCCGGGCACGCTGTCCCGGGTCACGCCGGTGAGCTCAGGGCCTTGAGCGCGTGCTCGTACACCTCGAGGTCGTGGGCACCGAAGAGCACGAACCGGACCTCGTCGATGCTTCGTCCCTCGGGGCTCAACAGGAAATCCCTCACGGCGCCCAGGGCCACTCGGGCCGCCCGCTCGACTGGAAACCCATACGCCCCAGTGCTGATGGATGGGAAGGCGATCGTGCGGAGGCCGTGCTCTGTGGCGATCTGGAGGCTGCTGCGGTACGCGCTTGCGAGCGTTTCATCCTCGCCGCGGCCGCCGCCCCTCCAGACGGGCCCGACGGTGTGGATGACGTACCTCGCCTTGAGTCGTCCCCCGGTCGTGATCACGGCTTTCCCGGCAGGGAGCCGCCCCCTTTCCCTCCGTATCTTCATGCACTCTTCGTGGATCGCCGGCCCGCCGGCCCTATGTATGGCCCCGTCCACTCCGCCGCCTCCCGCCAGCTCGGAGTTGGCGGCGTTCACTATGGCGTCCATTGCCTGCTCGGTTATGTCGCCCTGCAGGAGCCTCAGCAGGGTCCGTCCGATGGTGACCTCCATGCGTGGAATCCTCCTTTCCCGGCATGTGGAGTCGCGAACACGCACATCGCACATCACATAAGGGATTCTGGTGTGAAGCTTGCATTCCTTCCGGGCGGGACCTCCGACTCACACGCGGCGCCAGCCCTCCTGGTGCGAGAAGGACAGTCCGGGGAGGACCCCGGCGAGCCACGACTGCCGCACTTGCGAGTGTACTGTGACGATGAAGGAGGATTCAGGCATGTAAGCGTAGAAAGATTCACAACGTGACGGTGACGTCCGGAACACCGTGAACACCGGGTGACCCCAAGGGAGGGCGCGCTCAAGGGAGAACGTGCCGTCGAGCTCCGCGATGCGAAGAGATTCGGAGGTGGGACCAGTGGAAGTCAAAGGGTACCTTCTCCCGGATGATCTGTACTATGAGCCGAACCACAGTTGGGGAAGGGTGGAGGGAGCCGTTGTGACGGTCGGGCTGAACGACTTTGCCCAGAAGTTGGCCGGGGAGTTCGTATCGGTGGATCTCCCGGCGGTCGGCAAGAAGGTGCAGCAGGGGAAGCCCGTGGCCGCGGTTGAGTCAGGCAAGTGGGTGGGGCGTATTTACGCCGTGGTAGGCGGCGAGGTCATCGAGGTCAATGAGAACGTGGAGGACGACCCGACCCTCCTCAACACCGACCCCTACGGCGAAGGCTGGGTCTTCAAGGTCAAGATGGACGATCCCGCTGAGCTTGCCAACCTCATGCAGGGAGAGAAGGCGGCCAGGTGGCTCGAGGAGGAAATCGAGAAGCACGTGAAGTAGCGTCAGGCCGGCGCGGGCTGGACGGATGCCGCGGGCCCTACCTCGATCTCTCGAGTACCTGCGAGCACCCGACTTGCTAAGGAGGTTTTCTGTCGTGGAATCAGACGCCTCTGCGGAGAAGGATCGCGTGGTCGTCACCGTGCTCGACCCCAAGTTCAAGTACGAGATCGCGAGTGAGCCCGGCGGCGAGAACATCAGGTATTGCATCCAGTGCGGCACGTGCACGTCGGGGTGCCCCGTGGCAGAGCTGGACAGTAAGTACAACCCGCGACGCATCATCAGGATGGCGATTCTGGGGATGCGGGAGCGGGTACTGTCGAGCGATTTCATCTGGCTGTGTTCCACGTGCTACACCTGTTACGAACGGTGTCCGCAGGACGTGCGGATCACCGACGTAATGAACGCTCTCAAGAACATGGCCGTGAAGGCCGGATATGTCCACCCCGCGTTCCGTGCCCAAGCCGAACTCATAGGCGGACACGGAAGGCTGTACGAGGTTGACGAGTTCACGAACGAGAAGCGCGCCGAGCTCGGGCTCCCCACGCTTCCTGGTAGCTCGCCCGAGGTAGCCGAGATATACGGGATGACCGGGCTTGCGAGCCTACTCTCCGGCAAAGGTGCGTGATCAGGGGTGAAGTACGCCATATTCCTGGGTTGCACGGTTCCGGTGCGTAACCTCAGCTATGAGCTATCGGCAAGGCGCGCGGCCGCGGCGCTCGGCGTGGAGTTCGTCGACATCCCCGAGTTCAGCTGTTGCGGGTACCCCGTGAAATCGGTGCACCACGAGACATCGCTGCTCCTCGCGGCAAGGAACCTCGCGCTCGCCGAGGAGAGGGGGCTCGACATCTGCACGCTGTGCAGTGCGTGCACGTCGGTCCTGACCGAGACGTCCCGGGAGCTCGCGGCGAACGAGGTGCTCTCGGAAAAGGTGAACCGCAGCCTTGGGGCGGTCGGGCGAAAGTACTCCGGCCAGGTGCGCGTGAAACACTTTGCGCGCGTCCTCTACGAAGACGTGGGGCTCGACACCATCGAGAAAGCCGTGAAACGGCCGCTGGACTCGTTCCGCATAGCGTCCCATTACGGATGCCACTACCTCAAGCCTTCTGAGATCTACGATCGCTTCGACCATCCCGAAGTGCCCCAGTCCCTCGACAAGCTCGTTGCCGCGACAGGGGCCGAAGCTGTAGACTACGCCACCAAGAAGGAGTGCTGCGGCGGGGCGATCCTCGGGGTGGACGAGGAGATTGCGCTGCGGATGGCCCGGGCGAAGCTGGATGACATCAAGGCGAGCGGGGCCGACGCCATCAACCTGATATGCCCGTTCTGTAGCGTGATGTACGGCGCCAACCAGCGCAAGATCCAAGCGAAGTACGGCGCCAAGTACGACCTTCCGATCCTGTACTATCCGCAGATCCTGGGGCTCGCCATGGGCATCGACGCCGAAGAGCTGGGCCTTTCGCAGAACCCGATTAAGCCGAAAGCCCTCTTGGCGAAGATTTCGTGAGAAGGCCGAGGGAACGGGAAACGCGGGGAGTGCCGGGCAAGGTGGTGTGAGCGCGGGATGCAGACGTCTACGGAGCATCCGAGAGTCGGCGTTTACGTGTGCCACTGCGGCCTCAACATAGCCGGCGTGGTCGATGTGGCGGCCGTTCGAGAGAGCGCGTCCTCGCTCGATGGGGTCGTGGTGGCCCGCGACAACAAGTACACGTGCAGCGAGGCCGGGCAGAAGACCATTGCCGATGACATCAGGGAGTTCTCGCTGGACCGCGTGGTGATCGCGTCGTGCTCGCCGAGGCTTCATGAGAAGACGTTCCGCACGCTCCTAGAGAAGTGCGACCTGAACCCGTTCCTCCTCGAGATGGCGAACATCCGCGAGCAGTGCTCGTGGGTGCACCCGGGCGACAGCGTCGCGGCCACGGAGAAGGCGAAGGCGCTCGTGCGCTCCGCCGTGGCGAGGGCGAGGCTTCTTGCGCCGCTTTCTCGCAGCGAGGGACGGGTCGTGCCGAAGGTCATGGTGGTGGGCGGCGGGGTCGCGGGTATATCCGCCGCGATCTATCTCGGAAACATGGGTATAAAGACCTACCTCGTGGAGCGGCAGCCGTCCATCGGCGGTCACATGGCCATGCTCGACAAGACTTTCCCGACCCTCGATTGCAGCCTGTGCATCCTTTCGCCCAAGATGGTGGAGGTCGCCGAGAACGAGAACGTAGAGGTCCTGAGCTACTCCGAGGTGGAGAAGGTCGAGGGGCAGGTCGGCGACTTCAGGGTGCAAGTGAGGCGTAAGGCACGCTACGTCGATGAGGACAAATGCGTGGGGTGCGGAGACTGCGCGTCGAAATGCCCGGTCAAGGTGCCCGACGAATTCAACCGCAACATGGGCGAGAGAAAAGCCATCTACGTTCCGTTCCCGCAGGCCATTCCACCGGCATACGTCATTGACGCGGAGCATTGCAGGTACCTCACGCAGGGAAAGTGCAGGGTGTGCGAGAAAGTGTGCGAACGCGGCGCGGTGGCGTTCGACCAGACCGACCGCGTCGAGACCATAGAGGTCGGCGCCATTGTGGTGGCCACCGGGTTCCGGCCGTACGACGCTGCGAAGAAGCCGCAGTATGGGTACGGGCGTTACCCCAACGTCATAACCAGTCTTGATTTCGAGAGGATCATCTGCGCCGACGGACCTACTCACGGAAAGCTGAAGAGGCCGGGCGATTGGGCGACGCCCAAGCGCGTCGCGCTCATACAGTGTGTCGGGTCCCGCGACGAACGCCGCCGAGACGGCGCGGGAGCGTACTGCTCGCGGGTATGTTGCATGATCACGGCGAAGCAGGCGTTCATGATCAAAGAGAAGTACCCCGATGCCGAGGTATATGTTTACTACACTGACATGCGGACCGCCGGAAAGGGATTCGAGGAGTTCTACCAGCGCGGAAGGGGCGAGGGCATAGTCTTCGTCAGGGGCAAGCCGGGGGAGGTCCGAGAGGGCGAGGGCGGGTCGCTGAGGGTAACCTCAGAAGACCTCGACTCCGGCTGCATTCTGGACTTGTCTTTCGACATGGTCGTGCTCGCGGTGGGGCTCGCTCCGCCCGACGGCCTGGCGGAGCTTGCCGCGCGCCTGAACCTTTCGCGGAGCGCCGACGGCTTCCTCATGGAGGGGCACCCGAAGCTGCGTCCGTTCGAGACGTCCATAGACGGCGTCTTCCTCGCAGGCTGCGTCCAGTTCCCCAAAGACATCCCTGACAGCGTGGCGCAGGCCGGAGGGGCGGCGGCCGCTGCCGCCGCGACGTGCTCGCGCCGGAAGATCGAGATGGACCCGCTCGGTCCGGTGATCGACGAAGATTCGTGCATCGGTTGCAGGCTTTGCGAAATGCTCTGTCCCTACGGGGCAATCAAGGTTGAGAAGACCGACAAGGGGTACAAGGCGAGATCCGTGGAGGTTGCGTGCAAGGGCTGCGGCGTATGCGGCGCCTCATGCTCCGCGCGGGCCATAACCATGAAGCACTACTCCAACGACCAGCTCATCGCGCAGACGAAAGCGCTGCTGGAGGTGGGCTAGAATGGCCGATCTCGCGATGGGAGAGCGCGCGCCCGAAAACGTGCGGGAGGGGTTCGAACCACGGGTGATCGGGTTCCTGTGCAACTGGTGCTCGTACGCCGGAGCCGACCTCGCCGGTACGTCGAGGCTCGCGTACCCCACGAACCTCCGTGTGATCCGTGTGATGTGCTCGGGTCGCGTGGACCCGGAGATGATGATAGAGCCGTTCCTTCACGGCGCTGACGCCGTCATGGTGCTCGGGTGCCACCCCGGCGACTGCCACTACCTGAGCGGCAACCACCAGGCCGAACAGCGGGTGCGCACCGTCTGGATGGTCCTCGACCACCTTGGGGTGGACCGCAGGCGGCTGTATCTTGACTGGGTCTCGGCGGCAGAGGGTGCGAGGTTCGCCGACATGGTAGCGGGGTTCGTGGAGAGCGTAAGAGCTCTCGGTCCGGCAGGCGGGGGGCCCGCGTCGAAGGAAGGGCTCTCCTGCGACGAGCTGGCGTTCAGGTGCAAGGTAGCGAGGCGTGTGGTGGCGGGCGAGAGATTCAGGTGGCTCGTGGGGCGTAACAAGGCTCTGAATGAGGAGGGCAACGTCTACGGCGAGAAGGTCTCGCCGGAAAAGGTGGGCGCTCTCATGCAGAGCGTGGTCGCCGACGAGTGCGTGCGCGCGGCCATAGAGGCTCTGGCCGGGGAGGCGCCGGTGTCCGTGAGGGACATTGCGTCGCGTCTGGGCATCTCAGCGCAGCTCGTGCTGGAGCAGACCGCGTACCTCAAGCGGCGTGGTACCATAGAGCTCTACGATGTGTTGGGTCGCTCGCCGAGGTATGTGCTAGCGGGCGCGCGAGTGTAGGGTTCCGCTCCGGGTGGCGCGGGCAGCTTGGGCGAGGTGGTCGCGACTCGAGCTATTCCCCACGCACGTGTGGGTCAACCGGGGGCACGGGACATGGCTTGTGAGGCGAAAGGTTCTGGCGGAAAGGCGGTCGGAGCGGTGCTCGTCGTGGGCGGGGGGATCGGGGGCATGCAAGCTGCTCTCGACCTTGCAGGCTCCGGCTTTTTCGTGTACATGGTGGAATCGCGCCCGGCCATCGGCGGCACCATGGCGCAACTGGACAAGACGTTTCCCACCAACGACTGTTCCATGTGTATAATGTCTCCCAAGCTGGTGGAGTGCGGGCGCCACCTCAACATCGAGGTGATTGCCAACTCCACCGTGGAGAAGGTTGAGGGCGAGGCCGGCGACTTCACTGCAACTGTGGTGAACAGGCCGCGCTACGTGGATCCTGAGAAGTGCACGGGGTGCGGGGTCTGCGCCCAGCACTGTCCCGTAGGGGCGGCTCGCGACACTTTTAACGCGGGCCTCGAGAGGCGGCCGTCGATTTACATCGATTATCCTCAAGCCGTGCCTCTCGCCTACGTTATAGACCGCGACACCTGCGTGGGGTGCGGCCTGTGCGAGAACATGTGCCTCGCCGGCGCCATCCGTTACGATGACGTGCCGCGCGAGCGCAGGATCTCCGTGGGCGCCATCGTGCTCGCGCCGGGGTTTCGGCCGTTCGACCCGTCTCTTCGCCGCGAGTACGGCTACGGCAGGTATCCGAACGTCGTCACCAGCACTGAGTTCGAGCGAATCTTGAGCGCCTCCGGGCCCTATGAGGGGCGCGTGCTGCGCCCGTCCGACGGCGACATCCCTGAGAAGATAGCGTTCATACAGTGCGTCGGGTCACGCGACCGGGCGCGGGGCGGGCGCTACTGCTCGTCGGTGTGCTGCATGTACGCGACGAAGGAGGCGGTGATCGCCAAAGAGCACGCGCCAGGCGTCCAGGCGACCATCTTCTACATGGACATGAGGTCCTACGGCAAAGGGTTCGACGCGTACGTGGAACGGGCGAAGAGAGAGTATGGCGTAAGGTACATCCGCACGCGGGTGGCCGAAGTCTCCGAAGTCCGCGCGACCCACGACCTCATCGTGTCCTTCGAGTCGGATGAGGGAAGGGTCGCGAAAGAAAAGTTCGACCTCGTCGTCCTGTCCGTGGGGCTGGAGCCTCCGGAGGGCGCGGGGCGGCTGGCTGAAGTCCTGGGGATAGAGCTCGATGAAAACGGCTTCGCGAGGACGAGCGCGCTGGACCCGCTCGCGACGACGCGGCCCGGCGTCTATGTGTGCGGCGCCATGCAAGGCCCGAAGGACATCCCCGAAACCGTGACCCAGGCGAGTGGCGCGGCGGGCGCGGCGGGAGCGCTCCTCGGGAGCGCCCGCGGGACGCTCGTCCGCGAGAAGCAGTACCCGCCCGAGAAGGATTTCAGGGGGGTGGGGCCGCGCATAGGCGTGTTCGTATGCCACTGCGGAATCAACATCGGCGGGGTCGTGGACGTACCGGCGGTGGTCGATTACGCCAAGACCCTCCCGAACGTGGTGTACGCCGAGCGCAACCTGTACACCTGCTCGCAGGACACCCAGCAAAGGATTCAGCAGAAGATCGAGGAGCACGGGCTCACGCGGGTCGTGGTGGCGTCGTGCACGCCGCGCACGCACGAGCCGCTCTTCCAAGAGACGATCCGGGAAGCCGGGCTCAATCATTACCTCTTCGCAATGGCGAACATCCGCGATCAGTGCTCGTGGGTCCACATGCACGAACCCGAGAAGGCCACGGACAAGGCGAAGGCGCTGGTGCGCGCGGCCGTGGCCAAGGCTGCGCTCTTGGAGCCGCTGGAGCGCCTGCCGATAGAGGTGCAGAGGTCCGCCCTGGTCATCGGTGGAGGGCTTGCTGGGATGATCGCGGCCCTGGACCTTGCGGACCAGGGGTTCAAGGCGTATCTTGTCGAGAGCGAGGCTGAGCTCGGCGGCCATCTGCGCAAGATCAACCGCACCCTGGGTGGTGACGACGTCCAGGCGTACCTGCGAGAGCTTGTGGCGAGGGTCGTATCGCGTCCTCTCATCGAGGTCCACACGTCGTCTGAGGTGGTGGAGATCGAGGGCTACCTCGGGAACTTCCGGTCGCGGGTGGTCGATCGGAGTCAGGGAAACGGCGAGGCGGGGGCCGTCCGAGAGCTTGCCTTCGAGCACGGTGTGATCATCGTGGCCACGGGGGCACGGGAGTACCGGCCCTCCGGGTTCCTGTACGGCGAGCACCCGGCGGTCGTGACCCAGTCCGAGCTCGAGAGGAGCCTCGCGTCCGGCCGGTGGCTGGTCTCGCCGGCGGCGCGGACGGGCGACCGCGGGGGAAAGTCCGTGGTGATGATCCAGTGCGTCGGGTCGCGCGACGGCGAAAGAGGGTATTGCAGCCGCGTGTGCTGCAGCGAGGCGGTGAAGAACGCCATCAGATTGAAGGACGCGGACCCCGACGTCGACGTGTACGTCCTCTACAGAGACGTCCGCACGTACGGGTGGCGGGAGGCCTACTTCGAGGAGGCGCGACGCCGGGGCGTGGTGTTCGTGAGGTACCCCGAGGAGCAAATGCCTGTGGTATCGCGATGGGGCGGCGGTGACCGCGGCCCCGAAACCGGCGACGGCGGTCGCAAAGGCAGCGACGCGGGATGCGTGGGCGGTGGAGGCGACCCCGGCGGCAACGGAGACGGCGAGAGCGATGGGCGGCTCCTGGTCGAAGTGACCGACACGCTCCTCGACGAGAGGCTTGCCATCCCGGCGGACCTCGTGGTTTTGAGCACAGGGATAGTCCCGGACGAGCGAAACAAGAAGATCGCCCAGATGCTCAAAGTGCCTCTGGACGAATGCGGGTTCTTCTTGGAAGCCCATATGAAGCTGCGCCCGGTGGACTTCGCCACCGAGGGCGTGTTCCTTGCGGGGCTTGCTCACGCTCCGAAGACCATTGATGAGACCATCGCCCAGGCTCACGCGGCGGCGGCGAGAGCGTGCGCCGTGCTCGCCAGCGGCACCATCACCAGCGAGGGGATAAAGTCGGAGGTGACGAAGGCGAGGTGCGCCGGGTGCGGTGTGTGCGTTGAAACGTGCCAGTACAAGGCGATCGAGATCGATCCCGAGGACAACGTGGCGAAGGTGAATCCGGCGCTGTGCAAGGGGTGCGGTCTTTGCGCCGCGACGTGCAGGTGCGGCGCCGTCACGCTCAAAGGGTTCACCGAGGAGGAGATCCTTGCGGAGGTGAAGGCGCTGTGCTGAATGGTGAGCGCCCCGGCTGGCAACCTAACTGCGACGAGGCGGGAGGCCCGCGGGGACGCGGACCCTGCTGCCACGGGGCGGAGCCTGCGAGCCGGCCTACGGCGGTGGACGGCGAGGGCGGCGCAGCTGGGAATCGCGCCTCCGGCAGTCCCGCGGGCGCAGGCGGCGCGGGGGCGCGTCAGGCCTTGGACCCGAAGATAGTGGCCTTCCTCTGCAACTGGTGCTCGTATGCGGGAGCCGACCTTGCCGGGACGAGCCGGATCCAGTATCCGCCCAACGTGCGCGTCATCCGCGTGCCCTGCTCCGGGCGGGTCGATCCGCTCCTCATTCTGAAATGCCTGCAGCAAGGGGCAGACGGCGTGCTCGTGTCCGGGTGCCATCCGGGAGACTGCCACTACATAGCCGGGAACTACCTCGCGAGGAGGAAGTTCGCGCTCCTTGCCGATCTGCTGGAGTTCTTCGGAATCGAGAAGGGAAGGGTTCATTTCTCGTGGATCTCCGCGGCTGAGGGTGAGAAATTCGCTGACGTGGTGAAGCGTGTGACCGAGAGCGTGAAGGCGCTCGGCAAACCTACGAGGCTGGTGAAGGAGAGGCAGAGCTAGATGCTGACGCGGGACTCGCTGGGGTCGATGGCGCAGGCGGCGGAGCGCCTTCGGGAAGTCGCCAAGGGCCTTCTCGAGAGGGGAGAGGTCGATGTCTTCATCGGGTATGAGGAAGGGTCCCTCCCGCTCCGGACGACTCCGGCTTTCGTGACGCGTGCGGACGACGTGTCGCGTCTCGTATGGGGCCATGCGTGCGAGAACAACCTCGCCGTGTACCTGCCCAAGTTCGAAGGCAGGGTGGGCGTGGTTGTAAAGGGCTGCGACGTGCGCACGCTGGTGAACCTCATCATCGAGAAGCAGCTCTCTCGCGACCAGGTGAAGATCGTGGGCGTGCCCTGCAGGGGCGTCATCGACCGCCGCAGGCTGGCCGCGGCTGTCGGCGCTGGCCCGATCGTCCGCGGTGCCGTGGAGGCCGCGGGGGACGTCGTTGTCGTGCGAGGGGACGGCTTCGAGAGAGCCGTCCCGGTGGGAGATGTCCTGTCGCCGTGCTGCACGACGTGTGCCCATCCTGTACCTGTAGTCTACGACTTCCTGGCCGGCGACGAGGGGTGGGCGCGGGAGCCATGTCCCGAGGAACTGGCGTACGGTGATGTGGACGAGTTTGCCGGCCGGAGCGCCGAAGAACGGTTTGCTTACTTCACGCGGGAGATCGGGCGCTGCATCGAGTGCTACGCGTGCAGGCAGGCCTGCCCGCTTTGCTACTGCCCTGAGTGTTTCGTCGACCGCCAGAGCCCGAAGTGGGTGGGCAGGTGGCGCGACCTTTCGGACAAGGTGATGTTCCACTTGGGCCGCGTGCTGCACACAGCCGGCCGGTGCGTGGACTGCGGAGCCTGCAGGAGGGCGTGTCCGGCGGGTATCGACTTGCGCCCGCTCGCGAGGCGTATGGAAAGGGATGCGCTGGAGTTCTTCGGCCACGAACCAGGCGCTGACCTCGAGGCGGCGCCCTTGTTCGCCACGTATAGGCGCGACGATCCGGACGATTTCATCCTTTGAATGAGGCGCGGAAATGCTCAAGACGCCGATGTCGTGGCGAGGTGTCGCACGGCACTGCAAGCCTCCTGATCCGGGCGGGGTCGGGTGCACGAGTCGGCGGTCAGCAGGAGAGGGCGACTTTGGTAGCTCTGAGGTGAGCTTGGCGTGGGAGAGCGCGGACCCCGGAAAGCCCTTGTGATGAAGAAAAGAGACCTCGGCGCGTTCGCTAGGCACCTGGCGGCTTCCTACGCGGTTTTCGTCCCGGCTGACGATGGCGGCGCGACGTGTTTCGCTGCGGCGGACGCTGATGATCTGCGCGAGGTCGCGGACGCGGCGAGCGCCCCGGCTCTCTCGAAGAGGCCGCTGAAGGAGCTCTTCTTCCCTCAAGAGGAGGCGCTCTTCGCTTTCGACGAGCACGGGAGGGTAGAGACGGAGGCCAGCGTGCAGGCGCGGGGGCAGGGGGAGGGGGAGGGGCAGGGGCGAGTCCAGGGCGAGGAGCGGGTACCCCCTTCACGCAACGTGGGCCAGGTCGCTTTCGGGGTGAGGCCGTGCGACGCGCGGAGCCTGACCCTCCTCGACCTCGTGTTTGACGGCGCCGACTACAAGGACCCATACTACGTCAGCCGCCGCCGGCAGACGGCGGTGGTCACCTTCGCGTGCGCCGAGCCGGGCGTCGCGTGCTTCTGCACCTCTGTGGGGGGCGGCCCGTTCGACGAGACAGGTTCGGACGTCGTGTTCGCTGAGGTGGGCGAGGCGTATCTAGTGAGGCCGTTGTCAGCGAAGGGCGGGGATCTCCTGCGAGGGTTCGAAGTGTTGCGGGAGGCCGGAGAGGCGGAACTCGAGGCCGTGCGGGAAGCCGGAGCGAGGGCGGAGGCGCGCATGGCCGGCAAGGCCGTCCAGGTGGACGCAGCGGTATCGAAGCTCAGAGGCGCGTTCGGCCACCCCGCGTGGGACGACGCGCACCGGAAATGCCTGGGCTGCGCGGTCTGCACGTATCTCTGCCCCACGTGCCACTGCTTCGACATAGGCGACGAAGCCACGAGGGCGGGCGGGGAGAGGGTGCGCAACTGGGACTCGTGCATGTTCCCGCTCTTCACACTCCACGCCTCGGGCCACAACCCGCGCCCGTCCCGCAAGGAGAGGTTCAGGCAGAGGATCATGCACAAGTTCAATTACTTCGTCGAGAACAACGGAGCCGTGGCGTGCGTGGGATGCGGCCGCTGCGTCGAGAACTGCCCGGTCAACCTGGATGTGCGCAAGGTCCTCGAGACCTTCGCCGCGTTGTGAGGTCGCGGCGTGGGGCCGAGCCGCGAGTGCGGCGGTGTCCCCTCCGGCGAGTGCACGCACAACGTGTGAGCGTATGAGGGGAGCCGGGAGCCGGGAGAGCTGGGAGGATGAACCCATGGGCCAGGCGACTACACTCGATCCGGGTGCCAACCCTTACGTCCCGTATCTTGCCGCGATCACGCGCGTGACGCGTGAGACCGAGGCGAACGACGTCAAGACCTTCCGGGTGGAGTTCTGCGACCCGTCCGCGTGGGACGGGTTTCGGTACATTCCCGGGCAGTTCGCCGAGGTTTCGGTTTTCGGCGTGGGGGAGGCGCCCATTTCGATAACCTCGTCCCCGACCGAGCAGGGATATCTCGAGTTCAGCGTGAAGAGGATGGGCCAGGTGACGACGGCGCTCCACTACTCGCCCGAAGGCGCCATCATCGGGGTGAGGGGCCCTTACGGCAATACGTTTCCCATCGCGGACATGCGGGGCAAGGACGTGATCTTCATTGGGGGCGGCATCGGCATTGCGCCACTGCGCTCGCTCATCAACTACGTCCTCTCCGACGAACATAGGGGCGAATTCGGGCGGGTCAGGATAATCTACGGCGCGAGGAGCTCCGGCGACCTAGTCTTCAAGTCGGAGCTCGAGCGGTGGGGCGAAAGGGCCGACATCGACCAAGTGGTCACCATCGACCGGCCTGAGGAAGGGTGGGCGGGCCGCGTGGGGTTCGTGCCGGCCGTACTAAGGGAGGTGGCCCTGCGGCCGGACGGTGCCGTGGCGGTCACGTGCGGACCTCCGGTGATGATCAAGTTCGTGCTCTCCGTCTTGACGGAGCTTGGGTTTGCGCCCGAGCAGGTAGTGACCACGCTCGAGATGCGAATGAAGTGCGGCATCGGGAAATGCGGCAGGTGCAACATAGGCAGCAAGTACGTGTGCCGCGACGGTCCGGTATTCACGTACAGGCAGCTCCTTGGGATGCCGCAGGAGTACTGACCGCGCTTTGCGCAGTGCTGGAGCGGCCTCTGACTCCGAAACCGTTTAGCTCCCGCACGCTCGTGGAACACTATGTGTGCGACGCGTGCCGCCCCGGGCGGAGCCGGGGCGGAGAAAACGGAAGGAGGAGGCTGGCAGATGAGCCTTATCAGATGGGATCCCTTTGACGAGCTTGCGACGATTCGGGACGCGATGA
>JBLNDA010000102.1:0-17698 GCA_050261175.1 Clostridia bacterium | reverse complement strand
GCAAGCACTATCCTGGTGGTGGAAGACGAGGAGTCCGTCAGGGAGCTCGTACGCATGTACCTCGAGAATGAGGGCTTCCGCGTGGAGACGGCGAGCGACGGCGAAGAAGCGCTCGACAAGGTCAGGGCCGGTACCCCAAACCTCATCATACTCGACATAATGTTGCCCAAGTTCGACGGTTGGACCGTCTGCAGGGAAGTGAAGAAGACCTCGAACGTACCCATCATCATGCTCAGTGCGAGGACCGACGAGTTCGACCGGGTACTAGGCCTCGAACTCGGCGCTGACGACTACATACCCAAGCCGTTCAGCCCCCGCGAGATGGTCGCGCGCGTGAAGGCGGTCTTGCGAAGAGCCGCCGGCAATCCCGGAGCCGGCGAGCGGGTGGTGAGCTACCGGGATCTCACCGTCAACCGTGATGCAAACCGTGTGACGTTGAAGGACAAGGAAATAGCCGTGACCCCCAGAGAGTTCGAGCTGCTGTGGTTCCTGGTTTGCCACCCAGGCCGCGTGTACAGCCGCGAACAGCTCCTCGAAGAGGTCTGGGGGTACGAGTACCTGGGCGACGCGCGTACGGTGGATACGCACATCAAGCGGCTGCGTGAGAAACTCCACGCAAACGGCGGGGCTACATACATCAAGACCGTGTGGGGACGCGGCTACAAGTTCGAGGCGAGCGAGTAGATGTGGAGGAGTCTCTTCGCGAAACTCTTGGTATCGTATCTGGTCGTTGCGCTGTTGACCTTGCTGGCCGTGGGTGTCGTCATGTCCCAGCTCTTCGCCAGCTACTACTACTCTGTAAGAGAACGCCAGCTCGTGCAAAGAGGCAAGGCCATCGGGGAGCTCATCGAATCGTACCTCGAAAAGGGTGAGCGTCTCGCTTCTCTCGACCACACCCTCGGTACGCTGGGCTACGCGCAGGATATTCGCATGGCAGTTGTGGATCAGGACGGATTCATCATGGCGGGCGGCACACGCCTGCCTGGCCCGCCGCAACTTCAGCTGGACGCGGACGACAACCGCCGTATCCTGCAAGGGGAGGTCGTCGCCAAGCGGAATTTCAGCCCCCGGTTCAACCAGACCATGCTCTCGGTGACAGTGCCCATAAGGCTGAAGGGCCAGTTGGTCGGGCGCCTGGTGCTCTTCACGCCCGTCGCTGACATCGCGGCGATGGTGAGCGCGGTCGAGCGCCTGATCGTCCATGCCGCCGGCATAGCGATACTGGTCTCCGGATTTCTCGCCTACTTCCTCTCGCGATCCATCTCCCGCCCCCTCAAGGCGATGAGCAGAATCACGCTGGAAATGGCCAGAGGCAATTTCGCGCAGAAGATAACCATTGCTTCCCGGGACGAGTTGGGACAGCTCGCCCAGAGTTTCAATCACCTATCCGATGTCCTCGACCAGACCATTGGCACCCTTCACCAGGAGAAGCTGAGAATCGAGAACATCCTGTCCAACATGTCGGAAGGCGTCGTCGCCACGAACGAGCTCGGCAAGGTGATCCTGGCCAACCCCGCCGCCGCGCGGATGTTGAGATGCGAAGACGCGGGTTTGCTGGGCACGTCGCTTGCCGATCTCTCCGTGTGTCCGGCGCTCGCTGAGCTCTTCTCGGGCGTCCTCGAGCGTGGTCACCAGGAGTCGGCGGAATTCAGGCTCGCCGACGGGAAGACGTTTGTCCTGGTGCACGTGGCTCCGCTGAAGGAGGCGGAAAGCGGGGTCTGCGGCGCGGTGGGGGTCTTCCAGGACATTACCGAGCTTCGTCAGCTGGAGCAGCTCCGCCGGGATTTCGTCGCAAACGTTTCCCACGAGCTCCGCACCCCGTTGACGTCCATCCAAGGTTTCCTGGAGGCCATGATGGATGACGTGATCTCCGATGAGTCCGTGAAGAGGCAGTACCTGCAGGTGATGCACAGGGAGACCCTGCGTTTGAACCGTCTAATACATGACCTCCTGGACCTTGCGCTGATGGAGTCGGGAAGGGTGAGCTGGGACCTCAACCCTATAGACTCGTCCCAACTCGTCTCCCGTGTTCTGTTCAAGCTCACGCCGCAGTTGCACGAACATCAGGTCCAGGTCGGGGTGGACATCCCTGAGAACCTCCCGCTCATCCTTGCCAACGAAGACCGTGTGGAGCAGGTATTGATCAACTTGTTGAGCAATGCCGTCCGGTTCTCCCCGCCCGGAAGCGCTATCGCGATTCAAGCGCGGTCCTCCGGAGACGAGGTTACAGTGAGCGTACGGGACCACGGCCCGGGCATTCCCGCCGAAGACCTTCCCTACGTGTGGGAACGCTTTCACCGGGTTGAAAAGTCTCGTGCGCGCGCCCTCGGAGGAACGGGCCTCGGCCTCGCCATCGTGAAACAGATCGTAACGGCCCACGGAGGACGGGTTGCTGTGGAGAGCGAGCCGGGCAATGGCTCGACGTTCAGCTTCACCCTCCCGGCGGTGCCACAAGACGAGGCCGAGGGGGCCGACAGAGGATACGACGCCGGCCTTCGCTAGAGCGGCGCGCACCGCCCGCACCCCCAGCACCCCCAGCACCCCCAGCTCCACCAGGTGGGCGCGCGTTCACAAAACGTTCGCTTTTCTGTCACACTTTCTTCACATGGCGCGCGTTAGAAATAGTGAATAACCAAAGTCAGGGAAGAAACCCAGTTTTCTCGAGGCGCGGCTTCCTGGATAGACCTTCACAGGAAAAACCGGAGACATCCGGTGATATCCGGTGACACCGGGACATTACCCCAGGCGGCCCAGCGTGACCTGGGTCGCTTGGCGAATGACATGAATGACATGATGAGGGCCGATCCACCAAGCGGGTTCTGCACCAAGGGAGGTGGAGACCGCCGGCGCGAAAAGGCGGCCTGAAGAGACCTCGAGCCCCATACGTCTATTCGATCGGGAGCGATCCGTATTCGTCGGGGGCTGCCTCCAGGCATCCCCTCTTTTAAGTGCCTTTCCCGAACCCCGAACGCGGCGAGCGGAGGGGTTTTCGGGAAGGCGGCCGGAAATCTTGGGTTTTGGAGGGAGGAACGGTTCAGGATGTCGCTGCCGAAGTATCGCCCGGGTATCGTGAGATCGCACTGGATGGTTGTGGTCGTGGTGTTGGTCGTGACGGCGCTCTCGTCTCCTGTCTTCGCGAGTGATAGCGCAGATGAACCCACCGCAAGAGAGGTCAGCCTCGAGGAATGCCGAGAGCTGGCCTTGAAATGCAGCGCGAGCGTGCTCTTGGCCGCCAGCTCGGTGAAGGATGCCGAGCTCGCTCTCGCCCAAACGGAGGCCACCAACCTCACGAAGCCATCCCCCACGTCCGTGTACCAGGCCCGCATGAGCCTCGAGGTCGCGGAGAAGAACCTCGAGATAGCCAAGCAGGACGCGGTCCTCAGCACCGACCAACAGTACTACTCGCTTCTCAAAGCGGAGCACCTCGTGTCCATTTCAGAACAGGCGCTCGCCCTCGCCGAGAGGCAGCTCGAGATAGCAAAGGCCAAGGAAAAGGTAGGCATGGCCACGAAGCTCGACCTCATCAGGGCGGAGAACCAGGTCGCGTCCGCGCGGAACAGCCTCGCAAGCGCCACGCTCAACAGGGACCTTGCGATGGTCGCGCTGAACCAGGCCATCGGGTTCGCTCCGGAGACCATACTTCGTCTGCGTGACGAGTTCTCTCATGAGAAAACAGGAGACCTCGACCTTGAAGCGAGCATCGAGTTCGCTCTCGCGCACCGCGTCGAGATCGCGCAGGCGCAGTCGACCGTGGAAGTCGCCGACATGAACGTCAGCCTTGCTGACAACGACTTCACACCGAGGCTCACGTACGAACGGGCCAAGCTCGCGGCGGACGACGCCAGGGTGAAGCTCGCGGATCAACGGAACAAGATAGCGATGGCGGTCCGCCAGGCGTATGTGGCGCTCAAGCAGGCCGAGGCCAAAGTGGAGCTGACGGCCAAGAAGGTCACGGAAGCCCAGGAGAACTTGCGCGTGACCCAGCTCCTCTTCGAGGCGGACATGGCCACCAACTTGGATGTACTTACCGCGCAGAACCAGTATACTCAGAGCCAAATCGATGCGCTGCAGGCCGTATACGACTACAACGTGGCAAGGTCGCAGTTCAAGCGGGCCATCGGTGACACAAGCGTCGAAAACGGAGGTACCGCGTCGTGACGACCAAGGCTATGACGACTGGACATATCAAGCCTGGACACATCAAGCTCTTGGGGCTGGCGGCCCTTGCAAGCGCGGCCGTCCTCGTCCTCGCCACGGTGTGGCCGCAGGGCATCGAAGCGGCGGACACCGCGCCATCGCCGCCCGTTCGCCTGACGCTGGCCGACGCCCTCGACCTTGCGGCCAGGCAGAGCCCTGAGCTTGTGAGCAGCTCACAAGCGCTCGAGCTCGCCCAATCCAAGCTCCGGGAGAGCAACGGGTCCCGGCAGCCCAAGGTCGTTCTCCAGGGGTCTCATTACAGTACCGTCTACGAGAGCTCGGTCTCAGCCCCAGGAGGGGATTCGGGAGGCGCGACGTCGGGCACGAGTTCTTCCGTGCGCCTGACGGTAAGTCAGACGTTACCCGGGATCCTTCCTCCACCGTTCAGCGTCGGCCTCTCACCTGCCGAGCTTGCCGCCATCGATCTAGACGAGGCAGAGCTTGATGAGGCGAGGGCGAGACAGAATGTGACGTTCAACGTGATCTCGGCCTATCTAAACGTGCTCAAAGCCCAGCAGATCAAGTCTTTGAGCGACAACGCCCTCGAGGCCGCAACCAGCCTCGTTGACGAAGTGCGCACCAAGTTGACCCTGGGGGTGGCGACCAAGCTCGACCTCATGAAGGCTCAAAGCCAGCTCGACCAGGCCAGGTTCAATCAGCTCAAGGCCGTGGACGACGTAACGGCGTCCATGCGTTCCCTGGCGCTGCTATTGGGCCTGCCGGCGGAGACGAGGTTCGATCTCGTCGACGACCTCCGGATTGATGAGAAGGACCAGGATCTCGAGGACCAGGATCTCGAGGAACTCGTCAAACTCGCCCTCGAGAACCGGACGGAAATGAAGCAAGCGAGTCTATCGGTGGAACGGGCACGCGCCTCCGTGGAAACGGCGCGCAGGGCCTTGTGGCCGTCGGTAGGCCTTTCCACGACGTATTCGAAGGAGGGAGACATCTCCGTCTCCGCCACGGGCTCGCTCGGGCTCACGTCCGGGCAGGTGGGGTGGACGCTTACGCTTGGGAACGATGAAGGCGTAGATTCCCGCGCTCAACTCGGGACTCCCGGGGCTGCGGCCGACCCGGAGTCGGCGTCCGTGACCAAAGTGGGCATCGAGGTGTCTTGGCCGCTCTGGGACGGAGGAGTGACCCGGGAGAAACTCGCGCAGGCGGAGACGAACCTGAAGATGCAGCAGTCCGCGCTGGAACGCCAGGAACAGGCGATAGTCGAGGACGTATATGCGGCGGCGGTCGGACTCAGACAGGCTCTGCAAAGGCTCGAGCTGGCCAAGAGCACGGTGAGCGAAGCCGAAGAAGCCCTCCGCGTCACCAAGGCGCGCTTTGAGGCGGGTGCGGCGGTGATGGCCGAGGTCATCGACGCCACGCAGTCTCTAGACAGCGCCAAGTCCGGGGAGGTTCAAGCCCTGTTCGACTGCTACCTCGCGCGAGCGCGCCTGGGCAAGGCGGTCGGACTGTTGGGATGTGAGGGGTGGAAACTATGATCGGTCAAAGCGGAACCGCCGGCGGCAGCGGCACGACCGCGCACAGAGCCGCGAACGGGCGACGCAGGGGCAGGCGGCGCCTTTGGGTCGCCGCGGTCGTCACGGTGTGCGCCTTGGGGATAGCTGGATATGCGGCGTACCGTGGATTTCTATCCAATAGTCGCGGCGCCGCAAGCTCTCAGGAGCTCTATCAGCTCGTTCCCGTGCAGCCAGGCTCGATAACCCTCAAGGTCACGGCCTCGGGCACTGTGAAGCCGGGCTCGAGTTACGATGTCGTGCCCAAGGTCAGCG
The DNA here is from genome assembly GCA_050261175.1 of Clostridia bacterium. Classification (GTDB taxonomy): domain Bacteria; phylum Bacillota; class SHA-98; order UBA4971; family UBA4971; genus UBA6256. Next base: position 11,717 of record JBLNDA010000102.1, on the reverse strand, counting down.
GCACCGTCACGGAAGTCCTCGTCAAGCAAGGAGACGTCGTGAAGAAAGGCCAGGTGCTCGTGTTACTCGATGATACAGACGCTCGCGAGCGTCTCCAGGAAGCGAGAGACAATCTGGCCGTCGCAGAGGCGAAGCTTGCGGAAGCGGAGACACAGGCGAAGCTTGCTCCCGCGCAGAGTCAGCTCGAGGTCGAGCAGGCCAGGGTGAACCTTCTCAACGCCGAAGCAAAGCTGGCCGATCTCAAAGAGGGTGCTACCCCGCACGACATCGAGCAGGCCAAATCCCAGGTTACGCAAGCGCAGCTCACGGTCGACACCGCCAAGAAGGAGTACGATCGCAACAAGACTCTCTTCGATCAAGGCGCAGTAAGCCGTCAGCAACTGGAGAGTGCCGAAAGCAAGTACCTCACCGCCGTCGAATCGCTCAAGTCCGCGCAGCGGAATCTGGACTCGCTGCTTGCAGGCCCGGACCCTGACGAGCTTGCGGCTGCCGAAGCGGCGGTAGCCCAGGCCAAGTTGAACATGGCCTTGGCCCAGGCAAACGCCGACGCCACTGACGTCCAGCAGCAGCTCCTAACCGCCCGAGCTCAGGTGGCTCAAGCGAGAAACGCGGTCAGTGCCGCGGAACGCAACCTGAGCCTCACGCGGGTCGTGTCACCGATAGACGGAACGGTCACCGCTGTTGCGGCCCAAGTGGGGCAACTCGCTGGGCAGTCGACCGCGCTTGCCGTGGTGGCGGATCTGACGCATCTCGAGGTCGTGGCGAACGTGGACGAGACGGACGTTCACAACGTCAAGGTCGGCCAGTCAGCCGATGTTACGGTGGAGTCGCTCCCTGGAAAAGTCTTCAGCGGGATCGTTGAAAGCGTCGCCTCACAGGGAAAGGTCGTCAGCAGCGTGGTGTACTTCGAAGTGACGGTCAAAGTCACAGACGATACCCGGACCCTTAAGCCGGGCATGACGGCAGACGTTGATGTCGTCCTGGATCGGCGCACGAACGTGCTCACGATCCCCAACGCGGCGCTGGAAGAGCGGCGCGGCCGCACGATGGCGCGCACCCTGGACGAAAACGGGGAGCCGTTCTTCAAGCGCGTCGAGCTGGGAATAACCGACGGGACCACGACGGAGGTCATATCTGGGCTTGAACCAGGAGAAATGGTGGCGGTTCGCAGGTCCAGTAGCGCATCATCCGCGACCGGAGGCACCCAACGCCGGGCGGCCGGCTCCATGATGCCCCCGGTGCCGGGAGGCATGATTTTCCAGGAGAGGCCGTGAAATGAGCGGCAGCACCGCGGGTCCGCGCGGGGAATGGCTCCGCGCGAGGAGCGAGTCCGTGCGAGGAGTGAATCCGCGGAAAGCGGGCCCAGCTCCGACTCGGGTAGCGCATGGGGTGAGTTGAGCTTGATCGAAGTTGACCAGTTGAAGAAAGTGTATAGAATCGGCAGCATAGAAGTGGCCGCACTCCGAGGCGTGTCCCTGCGCATCGACGCAGGCGAATTCGTAGCCATCATGGGTCCCTCGGGTTCGGGCAAGACCACGTTCATGAACATCCTCGGCTGCCTGGACCAGCCCACGGAGGGCACGTACTCCCTTGACGGGGTGTGCGTGAGCGACATGAACGATACGGAGCTTGCCCGGGTGAGAAACCACCGCATAGGGTTCGTCTTTCAGACGTTCAACCTCCTGCCGAGGCTCAACGCGGTCGCCAACGTCGAGCTGCCCTTGATCTACCGGGGCGTGCCCAGGCGCGTCCGAAGGCTCTTCGCGGTGAAGGCGCTGGGGGCGGTGGGGCTCAGTGACCGCCTTCACCACAAGCCCTCGGAACTTTCAGGCGGCCAGCAGCAGCGGGTGGCGATAGCACGGAGCCTGGTCACGCGCCCGCAGATAATCCTGGCGGATGAGCCCACAGGAAACCTGGACACGAAGTCAGGCACCGAGATCATGGCGATCTTCCAGGCGCTGAACGACAGCGGTATCACTGTGGTCCTCGTCACGCACGACGCCGACATTGCCCATTACGCCAAGAGAATCGTTCGTTTCCGCGACGGCCTCATAGTCGCTGACGAGACCGTGTCGTCGAGGACAATCGCGGAGCGTGACGCATCACTCGATGCCCGGATCGCCGGCCTTGCGGACGAGTCCGCCGAGGAGGTGAAGGTGGGATGAACCTGCTCGAAGGCGTTCGCACGGCGCTCCTCGGCATCACGAGCAACAAGATGCGTTCGGGTCTCACAATGCTGGGCGTCATCATCGGAGTTGCTGCAGTGGTCATCATGGTGGCCATCGGCGAAGGGGCGAATCTCCAGGTGTCGTCCCGGATACAGCGGCTCGGATCCAACCTTCTCATCGTCATGCCCGGCCGGACCCGGGAGCCGGGCGCGCAGGTAAGGGGCGCGTTCGGAAGCATGGACGTCCTCACAATGGACGACGTCCAAGCAATACGCGACCAGTGCCCGTCCGTGAGCGCCGTGGCCCCGGAGATCTCACGAGGCACTACTGTGCGCTATGGATCGAGTAGCCTACAGACACAGGTCGTGGCCACGACTCCCGAGTACCTGCCGGTCAGAGCCTTCAGCGTCGCCTCGGGATCATTCTTCACCGAGCAGGATGTGGCGTACGCCGCGAAGGTCGCGGTAGTGGGCCAGGGCGTCGTGGATGAGCTTTTCTTGGGCGCGGACCCAATCGGTCAGGAGATCAAAGTCGGCCAGGTACGCCTCAAGGTCATCGGCGTCATGGAGTCCAAGGGTCAGAGCGGCATGACTAACGTGGACGACACCATTTACGTCCCGATAACGACCGCGCAGAAGCGCATGTTCGGGACGAAGTACGTGCGTACCATCTACGCGCAGGCCAACGACGCGCAGTCGATGGACGCCGCCAATGACGAGATAGTGTCAGTTCTCGCCGCCCGCCTGGGCAGCACCGACGCCTTTTACGTGAGAAACCAGGCCGATGTCTTGAGTGCCGCCCAGGACGTCACGCGCGTGTTTACGGTGCTTCTTGCCGGCATCGCCAGTGTGTCGCTCCTCGTCGGCGGGATCGGGGTCATGAACATAATGCTCGTCTCTGTAACCGAGCGGACGAGAGAGATAGGGCTTCGAAAGGCTTTGGGCGCGAGAACGGCCGACATACTGCTGCAATTCCTCGTCGAGTCGGTTGTGTTGAGCTTGGTGGGAGGCGTGATCGGGATCCTCCTCGGGATCGTCGGCTCGAAGATTGCGGCTCGGGTGGCAGACTGGCCCGCCGCGGTCTCAGCGGGCGCGGTGTTCCTTCCGTTCTGCTTCTCGCTTGCTGTCGGCCTCTTCTTCGGGATATACCCGGCGAGTAGGGCAGCGCGCCTGAACCCCGTGGAGGCCTTGCGGTACGAGTAAGAGCGGGTGTCAGCACGCGGGGCAAGGAGAGCGATGCGTCACGAAACTAGGTCGAGCGCACGCAACGCGGGAAGGGCGGGAAGATCGCAGTTTTCCCCTTCCCGCGGCGCTCAGCGGTGAACAGATCAGTGCGGACGTTCAAGTCGCTGGAGGAGGACCATGAGATGACCAGTCTACGGACGAGTTTGGTGCTGGAAAGACGGTTGGCCGGCGGACGGGCCGGCCTGACGGTCGGCCGGACACCAGCGCGGTGGCTGGCACAATTCCTGGCGGTGCTCGGGGCCACAGCCCTGACGGCGACGGCGGCAAGCGTCCTGCTTGGCGCGGCGGCGGCCGCGGCGATCAGCGGAGATGGCAGCACGAGTGGTGGCGGCACAGTCACGGGCACGGGCTTCCTGATTGCGCAGGCCGGAGCCGGAGGCGCCCAGCTGCCGGCGGGCGCCCAAATGGTGGAAAGGCAGTCAGCTGAGCGGGACCTCGTGTGGCTTCTCGCGGGAATCATGGACATGGAGCGCGACAAGAAGCTTGCTCTCACGCGAAATCAGGCGACGAGCGTATGGCCTATATTCAAGTCCCTCGTCGAAGAGGGACTCATCCGACTCGACGTCGACCCGGCCCAATTCGAGATCAGGAATCGTCCCGGCCGGCAGGGCGAGGTTCAAGGCCAGATCCAGATCCAGGTGGGCCAGGGCCAGGGTATCATGGGAAAAGACGACCCCAAGCTTCAGGAGATGCGTAAACAGCGCGAGGTACGCGAGGAAAGGATTCGCCAGGCCATCGACAAGATAGAGAAGCTTCTTTCGGCAAAGCAGATCGCTTACGTAGACAACTTCGAGTTCGATCCCGCGAAGTACGGTCTCGGTTCGCGGCTGGGTGAAGTGCGCCCGGGGAGTGGGCATGAGCCAGGCCAATGGACCCCGCCGACTCAACAAGACGTGAACCGGCTCATGGAAATAGCCAAGGAGAACGCCCAGAAGCTGGCGGACTTCTACAAGGGATTTCAGAGCTTCATTCAGAAGAAAGCCGGCATCAAACCCTAACAGCGCGGCCGGACGGGCATGCAAAGATGTCCCGTCCGGCTGGCCCGGGTCGTGTCGAAACGTGTCGCAAGGGTCTCTGCGAACGTAAGCGCGAGCGAGTTAACCCAGGCTGTACGACGTCTCGAGAGCGCTGGACAACCTCCGAGGGGCGGAACGCGCCGCCAAGGGAGGGATGGGCCGCCCTGGATGGCGTTGACTAGCACATGAGAGGCGCCTCCTCCCGGGCAGTGCGAGCCCACATCGCCCCTGCGTCGCCCAGGAGTACACAATTGGTGCCGGAGGCGGGGATCGAACCCGCATGGGCCCAGGGCCCGAGGGATTTTAAGTCCCTTGCGTCTACCCATTCCGCCACTCCGGCACTCGTCTAGGTCGGCATCGTTGTGCGACATCATTATACCACGCGGCCAGACCCCCATCAATGCACTGCGCGGAACCCCGTTTCCTTGCCCCAGTGGCTCTTCGCTGCCCCGCCGATGCTCACGCATAGGCCTCCGCCGTTTCGAGCACACTCGTCATGAGACCGCCTTAGCCAGGACCGAGTCCAGGGTCCTTGCGCCGGAGTGACGCACGCGATGAGAGTGGTCGATGGCGAGCAGCGCAAGTTCATGACGGGGAACGAGGTCGTGGCGTGGGCAGCGCTCGCTGCCGGCGCCGACATGATGTGCGGCTACCCGATCACGCCGCAGAACGAGATCATGCACGTCTGGGCCGTCCTGGCGAAGGAACGCGCCCTCGGTTTCCTGCAAACGGAAGACGAGCTTTCGGCGGGCTTCGCGACCATCGGCGCCGTCCTAGCGGGGAGAAAGGCCTTCTCGGCGACAGCGGGGCCGGGCAACGTCCTCATGCAGGAGCCCATCTCCATGGCCGAGATGATGCGCATCCCCGTAGTATGGATCATCCAGCAGCGGGGAGGTCCCTCCACGGCGACGGTCATCTACAGCCAGCAGGAAGTCCGGCTCACGTGCTTCGGGGGCAACGGCGAGGGGCACCGCGTCGTGTACTCCACCGCCTCTCACCAGGACCTCTACGACTACACCATCAAAGCGTTCGCCACGGCGTGGAGGACACGCTTTCCCACGTTTGTGCTGGGCGATGGCTACCAGGGGAAGATGCTCGAGGCGCTCACCCTGTACAATCCCGAGGACAAAGGCGTGCCGCTCGCGACCCCGGAGCCTTTCGTCGGGAAGCCAGGGATCCCGGGCCTGGACAGGCCGCCCGCCCACCTCCGCAACACTTACAGCATCGAAGAGGAGCTGTACGAGGCCCTCATGCCCAACATCCGTGACTACGAAGAGACAGCCCCATCCCTGGTGGAGTTCGAGAAGGAGGAGTGCGAGGGCGCGGAGGTCATCCTGGTGGCCCATGGCATCGTTTCGCGAGCTGCGCGCGAGTCCGCGGAAATGCTGCGGGCACGGGGCGTCCGGGCGGGTTACTTCAGGCCCATCACCCTTCGGCCGTTCCCCGCGACAGCGCTCGCGGACGCCGCTCGTGGGGCAGGCCGGCTCCTCGTGGTGGAGTCGGCGTACGGCCAGCTTGAGACGATGATCCGCGAGGGGCTGTACGGGAAGGCGGATGTGGACGTGCGCGCCTACCTCAAGCCCGGCGTGGGGATCACCGCTGAGGAGATCTTCGACTTCGTCAATGACGGTCATGTCTGGGTGGGGCGCTAGGTGTGGCGCCCCGCCACGAGTGCTTGCCGCTGTTCTTGAAGGGGTCAAGGATGCCGGGGCCGCCGGTGACTATAGACGGGGCGGCGAAAACTCGGAGCGGCCGGCCGCGGACTGGCGCAGCCCGCCGCACCCCGGCGCACCCTAGCGCAGCCCAGCGCCAGCCAGCACCGGCCAGCCCGACCAGCCCGACCAGCCCGGCGAGCATCGGCGAGCATCGGGCAGCACCAGCCAGCGCCGGCTACCACACGCGGCCGCCGCGAGGCCGCCGGGCGAGGCGGCGCGCGGGACACGGGCCGGGCCGGTTCGCACGACGCTACAGGACATGTCGGTGGGTGGTGAACGCATGAGCAACACCGGTGAACGCACGAGCAATACAGGTCGCGATGGCACAGGGCGGCAGCAACCAGAAACCGCCCTCATGAGGCCGGGGCGCATGCCCCGGTCGTGGCGCGCCGAAACCAAACCCCATCCGTTCTGCCCCGGCTGCGGGCACGGGATCATCCTGCGCGCGCTGGGCGAGGCCGTCGATGACCTTGGCATCGCGGGAAGGACCGTGTACGGCTGCGACATCGGGTGCTCGCTCCTGAGTTGGAACCTCTTCAACCTGGACACCATCCAGACCCACCACGGCCGCACCATTCCCGTGATAGTCGGGATAAAGCGCGCGAGGCCGGACCTCGTCGGTATCGCGTACATGGGAGACGGCGGGGCATACGCCATCGGGGCCCAGCACCTGGTGAGCGCGGCGATCCGCAATGAGAGGATCACCGTGATCGTGTGCAACAACACAGTGTACGCGATGACAGGCGGGCAACTCGCCCCCACGACTCTTTCAGGCCAGAAGACGGCGACCACCCCGTACGGGCGCGACCCTCTGGAGACGGGGCTCCCCGTGTCAGGCCCGGAGCTCGTGACCCACATCCGCGCGGAAGGAGTGTACGCGGCACGCAGCACCGTGGCCAACTTCCGTCAACTCAAGCTCTTCATAAGGCGAGCCCTCGAACACCAGATGGCCGGACGAGGCTTGTCCTTCGTGGAGGCGCTCTCCACGTGTCCCACCAACTGGCGGACCGGTCCGAAGGAGACATGGCGCTTCCTGGAGCACGAGATGGGGAAAACGTTCAGGATCGGCGAGTTTGTCAGAGAAAGACCAGAGGCCCAATGAGATGGGAGGGAACGCCGCCCCTCGCCCCGGTGGTCGAAGCCGGGCGCTCCCGGGGCGGCGGCGATGCGGTGTCGCAGACTGATGACGAGCGCCGCGCCGGGCGCCGAGTTCGGCGTGAAGATGAGCGCGTAGGCGGGCGCGAAGGTGAAGGCGAGGGTGCGCCCGGGGATGGAGGCGGAGACGGACACAGGGACAGACGCGGGAGTGGGCGCGGGGGCGCGCGTCAAGCGCGCGTCCGGGTTGGCTCCGGCGCTGGTTCCGGCGACCTGAGCTTCGACAACATGAAGATCGCCCTTGCGGGCGAGGGCGGGCAAGGCGTCCAGCTTGTCGGCGAGGTGCTCGCCCTGGCGGGATTCCTCTCGGGGCTGCACGCTCTGTACATCCCAAATTTCGGCGTGGAACAGCGCGGCGGGGTATCGCTCGCTTACGTCCAGCTGGGGCGTTATCCGATAGGCTCTCCCAAATTCAGACACGCTGACGTGCTCGTCGCGCTCAGCGCGAGATCCATCGAAAGGACGAGGCCCCTGGTTGGGCCGGGGACTCTCCTCATGTACGACAGCTCCAGCGTCCGGCCACCCATCGTCGAAGATGACGCCATAGGCATCCACGGATGGGACACCATAGCCCCGGAGGCGTTCGCCAGCATGACCGGGACGGGGCCCCGCGAGGCGGGCGGCGGGCACGGCGGCGAGCATGTGGCAGCTGGGGCGGCGCCGTTCGTGGTCGGCCTCCCAGCGGCCGATATCGCAAGGAGCGAGTTCATCCCGAGGGCGTTCAACGTCATCGTGATGGGCGCGGTGGTCGAAGCCACCGGCATGGTCACTATGGACAAGGTGAAGGAAGCGCTCGACCTCAAGCTGGGCCACAAGTTCAAGGACGACCCGGGGCTGCGCGACCTCAACCACCGGGCTCTCGAACGCGGAGCCGGGCTCATCCGCAGCGAGCGTCAGCGCGAAGCGGCAGGGCTCCACGTCAGAGAGGCCGTGCCCGGGCGAACCTCCGTGAGTCCCCCGGATGGGGGCGGGAGCGGCTGAAGTGGGCGGCGGCGCCCGCTCCAGGGGCGGAACAAGGCTCGGCGGCCGCCACCGCGAGGAGGCGAGGGAAAGAATCCAGTATGGACACGGACAGGATGTTCACCGCGAAGGTGTACAGGGTCCCGCGCGGAAGGTGGATCATATTCCCGGAGCTCTGCAAGGGCTGCGGATTGTGCATCGAGACCTGCCCCGAAGACGTGCTGGGCTGGTCGAAGGACCTCGGCGCCTACGGTACGCCAACGGTGGCGGTGAAGGCCGAGGGCTGCATCGCCTGCCGCACGTGCGCAGATCATTGCCCGGACTGCGCCATAGATGTGGACCGCGCAACCGCGAAAGCAGGAATCCGCACTCAGCGAACGGACGGCGCCTCCCGCCCGCGGCCGTCGCGCCGTTCCTGATGACCGCCGCCTGCCTGAGGCAGCGTGTTTCCACGCTCTCGCCTGCCGGCACTGACGCGGCGCCAAATCCTGGGTACTCCGAATAAACGCGCGCGCCTGAGGAGCAAACTAAGCGCGGTCCCGTGCGAGCAACTCATGCAACACCACGTGAAGGGAGGCTGATAGGGTGGCTCAGGAGAGGTTGACCACGCAAGAGCTGATGTTCATCGAGGAACACCTCAGGTCTGCCGCGTCCGTGACCAAGCTGCTGGATTACGCCTCGCAGGTGAGCGCGGACCCGGAGATCAAGTCGCTGTGCGAGCGGCTCGCGAAAGACCACAGGGCCGAGATGAACGCGTACTCGGCGTTCGTCGGGGCCCGCCCGACCTTACAGTAGAGTCCGGAGTACCGCCGGAGACACGAGTCGAGACGGGACCTGGCCACACACCAACACCAAAGGGGGGAATCAGCTTGGACATGCCGAACGTCAACGTTCGAAGGGGCGACACCGGGTTCACCGACCGGGACCTCATGCAGGTGATCCTGGACGAGCACAAGCTCTCCATTAGCAGCCTGGCAAAGGGGGCCATCGAGGCGTCCAGCCCCGATCTGCGCCGCCAGATCATGAGCAGCCTTGACACGGATCTCAAACACCAGAAAGAGATCTGGGATCTCATGAACAGGAAGGGTTGGTACCAGCCCGCCATGGCCCAGCCGCAGGACGTGGCGAGGGTTCAGAACTTCGCCAGCACGATGCAACAGCACGTTTAGCGGTCATGTTGGCGGCTCGGTTCCACCTCATTCCGTCGATCCAGGGCCGCTGAGTATCCGCGGCCGCTGAGTTCAGTGACGTCCCTGATTCGTGCAATGGGTGCCGGCGCTTCGTCTCACCTCAAAGGAAGGAAGGAAAGAAAGGGTATGGCGCCGGCACCCTAAACCGTACGCACCCCGTGAGGCGGCGGCCAGCAGCAGCGGTCGCCCTGTCCATTTGCTCGCTTACCTGCGTGTCCATCCGCCTGCTCGACGGGCGACGCCCGGCCTCAGCGAGACGCTGCCACGTGCGCCAGGAACTCCTTGAGCCGACATGCGGCCTCCTCCCGGTTCTCAGGCGTGACCTCGACCACCAGCGTGTCCTCGCGCCCACGAATGGCGTCGAGAAATGGATTGGAGTCGGCCTTGAGGGCTCCGATCACGGGGACCGGCCCGGCAAGCGCATCCATCACCGCCTGGAGGAACGCGGGCGCGCGGAGCTCGAACCGGCCGAGTTCGTCCATTACGACGACGCGGGCGGCTGTCGAGCCCCGCCTGATTGCCTGCACCCCCACGCCTTCGAAAGCGCTTGCGTGAACGTCCCAGCCACCGCGGCGGGCCGAGGCTATCACCGCGGACTCACCTGACATGAGGTCCACGAGCCGAAAGGCGCGGAGACGTTTCCCATCGAAAACCCTCTCAACTCGAAAACCTCCGACGGGACCGGAAAAACCCTCGACCGCGGCGGAGAGAAGCGTGGATTTCCCTACGTGCTTTGGCCCCGTCAAGAAGAAGTTCCGCCTCAAATCGCTCCCCCCGTCCGGCTCCCCGCGGCGCCCATGGCGCGCATCATCTAGAGCCGCGCCTGCCCATGTCTGAGAGCCGCTTCACGGCGCCGGTGCGAAGGAGCGCCTCGCTCACGATGAACGCGATCGCCCCGCCTGCAAGCGCCGTAAACAGCTGCGGCACCTGCATCATCTTCGCTATGGCAGGCTTCACCTCGACCACGAACCGCACAGCGCCTGAAAGGACGAGGAACTTCAGCACCGAAGCGGCCACGATGCCGGCCACCGCGGCGAGCTTGCCGCGCCGTTCGAGCAAACCATACACTACCACGAGCACGGCGTTCCCGAGAGCGATGAAGGGAATCATCGGGCCGAGGGGAGCCGGGAGAATCCCGCGCCAGAAGGCTATCGCCGGCGTCACCACGCCGATGACCACACCGCTCCAGATCCCGACGAACGTCGCGGCGACGCACAGCATGGCATTGACGAGCGGCCCCGTGGCATACTGGGGCATCCCGACCATCTGAATGGCAAGTGTGAGCGCCAACAACACAGCAGTCCGCGTGACAAACACAACACCTCTGTTCATCTTCACATCGCGCCGGTCCCTTCCCCGTTCCGCCTCGCACGCCCGTGCCGCTTTTCAGGGCCTGCGGGGCCGCCTCCTCGCCCGACCGGACGCTCTCGCTCCTTTCCTGCCGGCCGCGCGCCGCACACATGACCCGGCGCGGCGGCCCCCGGCTCGAGGAGGCCCTTCGTTTCGTCACGCTTGTGATTCAACGCGCGACACTCACTTCCTTCCGCCCGTGTTTGTGAAAGGTCATCGCAGCAAGAGCCGGCCGGCCGAGCCAATCAGCCAGCCGGCTGGGCACGTGGATTGGCGGACAGACGCATGGCGTGACGAACATCCGCGCCGCAGCGACCTCGGCGGACCCGCGGGTGCGCGCTGGTTCCCTTCGCCTCGCCGCGAAGCCGCGTAGCGTGTTAAGAGAACCCGCAGTGGGTCAAACTAGGTGAGGCGCAGACCGGCCCAGGACGAACCCGGGGAGTGCTTCGCCCGTTCTCCGGCACGCGTGGTGCACGCGTGGTGCCCGGAACCGGCACGGCGTGACTTTAGCCAGAGATCCGGATCCCTTCGTCACCCTCCAGCCGGGCACGCGGGCGCAGGGCGCCGCATTGAGACTGGGATTGAGACCGAGATTGCGTAGTCGGGAGGCGCGGCCACGACGTCGCCGCGGGCACCATGGCTGACAAGCGTGTTTCCACGTTTGGGATCGCAGCCACCTACATCGGCACGGTTGTAGGCGCGGGCTTCGCTTCAGGACAGGAAGTGCTTCAGTTTTTCGGGCATTTCGGCCTGGGAGGCATTCCCGCCATAGGCCTGTCCGTCGTCCTGTTCTCGCTATACGGGTACCTCATACTCGAGCTCGGAAGGGACCTTGGTGCAAAGTCGCACCTGCCTGTGGTGCGGAAGGCGGGCGGGCGCGTGGTAGGGACGGCGGTCGACGGCGTCATCACGTTCTTCC
>JBLNDA010000101.1:0-14200 GCA_050261175.1 Clostridia bacterium | reverse complement strand
GAGACGATGGGGTTGCGCTTGTGAGGCATGGCGGAGGAGCCTTTCTGGCCCGGCCTGAACGGTTCTTGTACCTCGAACACCTCGGTGCGCTGGAGGCTCCGTATCTCGGTAGCGAACTTCTCCAAGGATCCAGCGATGATGGCAAGGGTTGCCACGTATTCGGCGTGCCGGTCGCGGGAGAGCACTTGGGTCGACGCCTTCGCCGGCTCGAGCCCGAGCTTGCTGCACACGTACTCCTCCACCCGGGGATCCATGCTCGCATATGTGCCGACGGCACCCGAGATCCTGCCGACGCTCACAACCTCGCGCGCCCGCTGCATTCTCGACAGGTTCCTGCGCATCTCCGCGACCCAGACCGCCAGCTTGAGCCCGAAGGTGATCGGCTCGGCGTGAACGCCGTGAGTTCGCCCGATCATGGGGGTGTTTTTGTGCTCCCGCGCTTTCTCGGTGAGTACGTCGATGACCTTCCGTATGTCGCGGATGATGATGTCGGCCGCGTCCCGCAGCAACAGCGAGAGAGCGGTGTCCACCACGTCGTACGACGTCATGCCCATGTGGATGTAACGCGCCTCGAGGCCGACGTTCTCCCCCACGTTCGTGAGGAACGCTATGACGTCGTGGTCGACTATGGCCTCTATCTCGCGAATCCGCGCCAGGTCGAAGCGGGCCTTCTCCCTGATCGCCTCCACGGCTTCGGCCGGAACCCGTCCTATGCTCGCCCAGCCCTCGCAAGCCAAGATCTCTATCTCCAGCCATTTCTTGTAGCGGTTCTCCGGCTCCCAGAGGTGCTTCATCTCGGGATACGTGTAGCGTTCTATCATGTCGTGTCGCCTCCTATGCTTCGACGCGTGGGCCGCGTCCCGCCCTGACAGCGCCTCCCCGGGTCGCGCCGCTCCCGCGCTCTTTCCTGGGTTTCTCCGGGCTCCCCCCGAACCCCGTTCGCGGATGCGGTCTCCCGGCCGGCACAGGACCTTCCCCAGCCCTCCACCATCCGGCTAGAGACGCCTCGAACCCGGGTCAGTCAATGTCACATTCTCTCTGCACAGGGGGCATTCCTCTGGGACATAAGTCCCAAATTCCACCCGCACGAGCCGCTCGGTCCGGACGCCGAAATCCACGCGTCCCCCGCTCCTGTCCACTATCATCCCGACGCCCACGGTTTGCCCGCCGCTCCTGGCCACGAGGTCGAGGACTTCCCTGACGGAGAGCCCGGTGGTCACGACATCCTCAACCACAAGGACCCGCTCCCCCGGAGCTATCGTAAATCCGCGGCGCAGGACCCTCCCGCCCCCTTCCCTCTCTGCGAAAATGGCCCTCGCTCCAAGGCTGCGCGCAACCTCATAAGCGACGATGATCCCGCCCGTTGTGGGACCTATGACCACCCCGACGCCGTCTCCCCGGAACCTGTCTGCAAGACGGCGAAGCACTTTCTCCGCAAGTTCCGGGCGCTCGAGGAGCCGGAATTTCTCGACGTACACCGGGCTGTGCAGCCCTGAGCTGAGCCTGAAGTGCCCCGTGAGGTACGCCCCCGTTTCTTTCAGGATGGCCATGACCTCGTCCGAAACGGTGGACGCCGGTGACCCGCCCGAATCCGTCTTAGCCTCTCGCATCCCGCCTCGCCTCCCTCACCTCGTCCAGGAGTCTCCCGGCGGCGTCCCTCGGGGAGGAAGCGCGAGTGATCGGTCTCCCCACCACGAGGTAGTCCGCGCCGGCGAGCACAGCCTGCCGCGGCGTCATGCACCTTGTCTGGTCATGCGCGTCGGCGGCCCAAGCGGGCCGCACTCCGGGGACCACGGTGACGAAGCCGTCCCCGCACGCGTCGCGGATCGCGCTCACCTCGAGGGGAGACGCCACCACGCCGTCCAGCCCGCTTTCCCTTGCGAGACGCGCCATCCGGACGACGTGCTCCACGATGTCGCAGCCGCACCCCGGAGCTATCTCCCGGGAAAACTCCTCCGACCCTATACTCGTGAGAAGGGTCACAGCGACGACCCTCGGCCGACGCGCATGTCGTGCCTGGGCGGCACGGCGCACCGCGGCGAGCGCTTCCTTCATCATCCTCGATCCGCCTGAAGCGTGCACGTCGAGGATGTCCACCCCCGGCAGGGTGAGCGCGGCCATAGCCCGTCCCACGGTGGTGGGGATGTCGTGGAGTTTCAGGTCCAGGAACACGCTCGCCCCGAGGGCCGCCAACTTTTCCACGATCGGCGGACCGCAGGAATAAAAGAGCTCCATGCCCACTTTGTACATGCGGATGTCCGGCATGAGCTGCTCCACCAGCGCCGCGGCCGCGTCCGGACTGTCCGTGTCGAGAGCCACTATGATCCCGTCATTCTCCTCCATCGGCCCATCCCTTCCCCGTCGCATTCGCACACTCCATTCCCGCTTCGGCTCCATGCTTCTCAGTGGCGCGCGCGTCGCCTCCGCGCGAGTCACGCGCCGCGACGCCATCGGCCTGCCCTTTCGCGCGGCCGACGAGGTCGGCCGCGGCGCGGATTCCCCGTTGCTCCATGTAAGCCCTTATCCCCTCGATCACCTCGACGCAAGCCGTGGGCGAAACGAGGTTCCACGTGCCTACGGCAACCGCCCTCGAGCCCGCGAGGAGGAACTCGACGGCATCCTCGGGACGGCATATCCCGCCGATGCCCACCACAGGTATTCCCACCGCGGACGCCGCTTCCCACACCGCCCGCAAGGCAAGAGGCTTTATCGCGGGGCCGGAGAGCCCCGCGAAGACCCGCGGCAAGGCCGGCCTCATCCGTGCCGCGTCGATGGCGACGGCGAGGTAAGTGTTGGCGCACGAGACGGCGTCTGCGCCTCCCATTTCCGCTGCCTGGGCGGTGCTGGCGATGTCGGCGACGTTTGGGGAGAGTTTCACGATGAGGGTTTTCCCCGTGACCCGCCGGACGGCCGCTGTCACCTCGTACACCGACTCGGGGTCGCTCGCGAAAGGCCGCCCGCCGGCGTGGATGTTCGGGCACGAGACGTTCACCTCGATCCCGTCTATCGTGGGCACACGCTCGAGGCGCGACGCGAGCTCGCAGAACTCGGCGACCGAGTCGCCCGAGACATTCACTACGACGGGAACCCCGTATGCGGCGAGGTTGGGCGCTTCGTGTCTGATGAACGCCTCCACCCCGGGGTTCTGCAGGCCTACTGAGTTGAGGAGGCCGCACGGTGTCTCCCACAACCTCGGGGGTGGGTTGCCGGAGCGCGGCTCGAGGGTGACACCCTTGGTCACGATGGCTCCGAGCATGGACACGTCGAATACCCGGCGGAACTCGTGCCCGAATCCGAAGGTGCCCGACGCCGCCATCACCGGGTTCTTCATCTTAATCGTGCCGATGGTCACGGAAAGATCAGCCGGGGGCATCGAGGTCCACCTCCTTCACCCAAAATACCGGGCCGTCGGCGCACACGCGAAGGTACGACGGGCTCCGGGAGCCGGCCTCCCCCTTTGCCCTCACTGCACATCCCAGGCACGCCCCCAAGCCGCACGCCATGCGCTCCTCCAGGCTCACCTGCGCGGGAACGCCGGATGCCTCGCACAGCCTCGCGACCTCCCGGAGCATGCCGGCGGGGCCGGAGGCGTACACACGCGTGATTCCGCCCGCCGCGAGCACGTCGCGCAGGACGTCGGTGGCAAGGCCGCGCCGGCCCATGGTGCCGTCCTCGGTCACCACCCGGACATCGCACGTCGAGCCCGCGTCGTGAGGGCCGCGGTCACGCCCGCCCACGGTGGCGCCCGCGCTCAGCACCGCGGCTTCGAGGCCCGGCGGATCGCGCCGCGGTGGGCTCCCCGGCGCGGCGAGACCTTCGCAAGACGGCGCGGGGACGAGGTCGAGCAGGCCTGCAAGCACCTCCCCGTTCCGGGCTCCCACGATGAACACGAATCCATGGCCGGCACGGCGCAAGGCGTGCCCCAACATGACCAAGGGAGCGATTCCAAGCCCCCCGGCCACCAACGCCACCCGCCGGGCGCGTGGGCGCGTCGGGGCGGCCGTGCCGCCGCCAGAGTCTCTGTCGCCCTCGTAAAGGCCCTCGGCGCTGTCCCCATGCCCTTCCCGGCCGGCGGACGGGCGGGGCATCTCGAAGCCGGTGCCCAGCGGCCCCAGCACGTCGAGCGCGTCGCCGGGGCCGAGGGCCGAGAGCAGTCTCGTCCCCGTGCCCACCACCTGATAAAGGATGAGGAACTCGCCGCCTTCCGGCTCCGCCACGCACACGCTGAACGGACGTCTCAGAAGAGGATCGAGGGAAGGGCCGGAAACGCGAACGTGAACGAATTGGCCCGGCAGCGCGTGATGCGCCACGTGCTCATTCTCGATCCGCATCCGGTAACACCCGGGCGCCACCCGCCGGTTTTCCAGCACCCTTGCCGACAAGACTGCGGGCCTCGACTCCCGACATACCACGGGACCACCCCTTTCATCCTTCAAGGCGCTTCAACACGCGGTCAGGTGTCCCTCTCGGAGGCCGCGGTCCACACGCCACCCGACACACTTCCGTCAACTATGGTGGCGACCACCTTTCCGAAGAGCAGCCGCCCCGCGAACGGCGTGTTGCGGCTGAGTGAGGCGAAGGTGGCCGGGTCCACCACGAAGCTTGCGTCAGGGTCGAGCACCGTGATGTTGGCGTTCGCCCCAGGCAGGATTCCGGGCCAGTCTAGCCCGAGGATCCGTGCAGGGCCGTACGACATCCTCTCCACAAGGTGCTGGAGGGTGAGGATGCCCGGCTTCACCAGCTCGGTAAAGGTGACGGCCAGAGAGGTTTCCAATCCGATCATGCCGGGCGCGGCGAGTTCGTATTCAACCTCTTTTTCCTCGGCCGTGTGGGGTGCGTGGTCCGACGCGATCACGTCTATGGTCCCGTCGGCGAGGCCCTCACGAAGCGCCTCCACGTCCCGCCGGGTGCGTAGGGGCGGGTTCACCTTGGTGTTCGTGTCGTATCCCGCCACCGCCTCGTCGGTGAGGGAGAAATGGTGGGGTGTGGCTTCGCAAGTCACTGGAATGCCCTTCTCCTTCGCACGCCGGATGAGCTCGACGGACCCGGCGGTGCTCACGTGCGCGACGTGGAGCCTTGCCCCAGTGAGCTCGGCGAGGATGATGTCCCTCGCCACCACGACCTCCTCGGCGGCCGCCGGGATTCCCGGCAGGCCCAGGCGTGTCGACCAGTAGCCTTCGTTCATGGCCCCGCCCGCGGAAAGCTCGACGTCCTCGGCATGGGATATCACGGGAAGGCCGAACGTGCCGGCGTACTCCATGGCGTGACGCATGATCCTCGAACTCGTGACAGGACGCCCGTCGTCAGATATCGCCACCACCCCCGCCTCGCGGAGCTCACCGATCTCCGCGAGCTCGGTTCCGTTCAGGCCCTTCGTGATGGCGCCCACTGGAAGGACCCTCACATGCCCCGCCTCCCGGGCTCTCGACGTCACGAACCTCACGGCCGCCCCCGTGTCTATGGGCGGATCAGTGTTGGGCATGCACGCCACAGCCACGAACCCTCCCCTGGCCGCGGCGAGGGTGCCGGTTTCGATGGTCTCCTCATCCTCCCTGCCGGGCTCGCGCAGGTGCACGTGCATATCGATGAGACCGGGCAGCACGAGCTTTCCGCGCGCGTCGAGAACCTCCACCTCGTCTGTGTCCGGGATAGTGTCGGCGGTCGCGCCTGCCGAGACGATCCTCCCAGCTTCTATCAGCACGTCCATTATCCCGTCAAGGCAGTTCCGCGGATCCACCACGCGCCCTCCCTTAAGCAATAGCTTCACCCAGTTTCCCTCCTCCTGACAGTAGATAGAGCACGGCCATACGGCACGCCACACCGTTGGTGACCTGCTCGTGCACGGCGGCGTTGGGGCATTCCGCGACCTCCTCCGTGATCTCTACCCCGAGATTCGCGGGACCCGGGTGCAGGACGAGGATGCCGGGCTTGCACTTCCTGACCTTCTCGCGGGTGAGGCCGTACATTTCGGAGTACTCGCGAACACTAGGGAGGAGACCTTTCTTCTGCCTCTCGAGCTGGAGCCTGAGGACGTTCACCACGTCCGCCTCAGCCAGCGCCTCCCCGAGATCAGACGTGACCTCGACACCCATGCGCGAGACATCCTGGGGGATGAGGGTCCTCGGCCCGCACACCGTCACGTGGGCACCCAGTTTCGAAAGCCCCCAGATGTTCGACCTTGCCACGCGACTATGCAGGATGTCGCCGACGATGGTCACTTTGAGACCCTCCACACGGCCCAGCCGCTCCCTGATGGTGAAGAGGTCGAGGAGAGCCTGGGTCGGATGTTCGTGCCTGCCGTCGCCGGCGTTTATCACCGAAGCTTTCACCGTGCGCGCCACCAGATGGGGCGCGCCCGCCATTTGGTGGCGGATGACTATGAAGTTCGCTCCGAGGGCCTCGAGGGTCCGCGCGGTGTCTTTGAGGCTCTCTCCCTTCGCGACGCTGCTCGTGGACGTGGCGACGTTCGTGACGTCCGCGCTCATCCACTTTCCTGCCAGTTCGAAAGACGTCCTGGTCCTCGTGCTCGGCTCGTAGAAGAGATTCACCATGGTCTTGCCCCGCAGCGTGGGCAGTTTCTTGATCTCGCGCGCCAACACCTCCTTCATGGGTACGGCGGTGTCCAGAATGAGCTCGATCTCCTCACGCTCCAGGTACTCGAGGCCCAACAAGTCCTTGTGTTTGAGTTGCATCGTATGCCTCCTCCTTCGCTCGGAATCCAGGAAACCGCGGCGGCGCACGGGAGCGCGCCGCGGAGCGCGCGTCGTGCTAAGTGAGGGTGCGTTAGTCCTGACCCCATTGCCAGTAGTCGCCGGGTTGCCGGTGTTGCAGTCGGGGACGGCGCCCCAAGCGGGGCGCGCTTCGCCAAAATCCGGCCCGTGAGGCCAGTGGCCGGATCTTGACACCCCTCGTGCAATCACCGGCGACCCTGCCAATAGTCTGAAGCATTTCTGCACCTCCACTTAGTGCGCGGCCCTCCGACGGCTCCGCCCGTCTCGTCCTTCGGCTCCGCCGGCTTCGCAACGGGTACAGCAAGAGCCTCCCTTCCGGATGCACGCCGGATAGGAGGCTCCTTGTGCGCAGCGCACGTTTCGCCAAAGTTCCTCCCCTTCCGGCCTCGCTGGGCCACCTTAAAGGGGTCCGCTTCTACCTCTTGGCCAGACCGCGGCGGATCGTCACACGTCCGTGTTCATGATTCCTCCGGCTCCTGGATCACCACTTCGTCCTTGCCGTCCACTTCCTTGAGCCTCACGCTGATGATCTCCCGGCGTGAGGTGGGGACGTTCTTCCCGACGTAGTCCGGTCTGATCGGAACCTCACGGTGGCCGCGATCGACCAAGACGGCGAGCTGAATCCGGGAGGGGCGGCCCAGGTCCATTATGGCGTCGAGCGCGGCGCGAACCGTCCGCCCCGTGAATATCACGTCGTCCACCAGCACGATGTCACGTCTCGTGACGTCGAATGGGATCTCCGTCTTGCGGACCTGCGGCTGCACGTCGATGGTGCTGAGGTCGTCCCGGTAGAGAGTGATGTCGAGGATCCCCACCGGCAGCACCTTCTTCTCGATCTGGCTTATCGCCTCCGCGAGCCTCGCCGCAAGCGGGAAGCCCCTGGTTCTGATGCCCACGAGCGCGAGCCTCTCGGTGCCCTGGTTCTTCTCGAGGATTTCGTGGGCTATGCGCACAATCGCCCGCCTCATCCCATCGGCGTCCATGATCCGGGCCTTGTCCACCAGAGTCACTCGACACACCTCCCGCATACGAAAAGGGACCTTCCTGCCGGGTCGGCAAGAAGGTCCCAAACCCACGCTGCAACTGACGCGATTCAAGCTCCTTGCCGGCCTCGCTGGGCCAGCTTAAAGGAATCCGTCTTCTTTGTCACTGAGTCTATCACTTCAGCCCAGGCTTGTCAACTCCCAGGGGCCCGCCTTCGACGGCGGATTCGCTCCGCGGACTCGCGCCTCGAGCTGCCTGGAGCCATCCGTCAATTCACTTCGCGCTGGCCGGCCCGGGCTCCCTCGCCTTGGCGGCCGCCGCAGCCCGACGCTGCTGCCTCGCCCTTTCCCACATGCGCCATTCAAGCCATATGGGGCTGGCCACGAATATCGACGAGTAGGTGCCCGCCACAAGGCCGATGATGAGGGCAAGGCTGAAATCCTTGATGCTGGCCCCGCCGAAGAAGAAGAGAGCGAACACGGCAAGCAACGTCGTTATCACGGTGTTCAACGACCTTGTCAGCGTCTGCAGTATGCTCTTGTTCGTGAGCTCTTCGAGAGTCTCCTTCTTCCGGAGCCTGAGGTTCTCGCGGATCTTGTCGAATATGACTATGGTGTCGTTGATGGAATACCCGATGATCGTTAGCACGGCGGCGATGAAGGGGCTGTTCACCTGTCTCCCCATCACTGCGAACGCGCCTAGCACGATTATCGTATCGTGTATGAGCGCTAGCACCGCCGCCACCGCGAACTTGAACTCGAAGCGAAGGGACACGTATATGACAATCCCTATCCACGATATCAAGACGGCCATGAGAGCCTTGCCGAGGAGCTCCCTCCCGATGACCCCCTCGACCATCTGGGATTCGATAACGCTGACTTGGCCCAGTGTTCGGGAGAGGGCCGCCACTACCCGGCCGGCCTGCTCATCATTAAGCGGTCGCCCTGCGACCTGCGCCCTCACCTGCACGTCGCTGGTTCCCCCTATGGGCTGGACCACGGCCTTCCGGAGATCCATGTCCGCAAGCTCCCTGCTCGTGAGCACCGCGGAAACCTCGCCCGCGGTGACAGGCCTTTCGAACCTGAGCCTGAGAAGCGACCCGCCCGTAAAGTCAACCCCGAGGTTCAGGCCGCGCGTGAGAAGCGCGATGATCCCGCAAGCCACGAGTATCCCTGATATGGCAAGGAACAAGCGCCTCTTGCCGATTATATCCACGGTTCCAACCTCCTTACGCGCCGAAGTACCTTGCGTATCTCTCGGGGTTCCGGTCCACCACGGCCGTCATGAGAATCCTCGTCACGACTATGGCCGTGAACATGCTGGCGAGTATGCCCAGCCCGAGCGTCACCGCGAAGCCCCTCACCGCGCCCGTCCCGTACACATACAACAGTCCGGCGGTGATGAGCGTGGTCACGTTGGAGTCGAGTATGCACCCGAAGGCACGGGTGAACCCCGCCTCGATGGCCGCTCGCAAACGTTTTCCGCCCCGCATCTCCTCCTTGATTCTCTCGAAAATGATCACGTTGGCGTCGACCGCCATGCCCACCGAGAGAATGAGACCCGCTATCCCGGGCAGGGTAAGCACGGCCCGGATGCTCGCGAGCACCGCGAGGACGATGAGAGCGTACACGCCGAGCGCGATGTCGGCCATCAGGCCAGGCAACCTATACACCACGAGCATGAAGAGCACCACAAGCCCCGCGCCGATGATGGCGGCGACCTTGCTCTGGTCGACGGACTCCTTCCCGAGCGTCGGCTCGAGCACCTCGCTGTGGAGGAGATCCAGGGGCACGGGCAGAGCGCCCGCGCGAAGCATCATGGAGAGGTCCTTGGCCTTGTCCATGCTGCCGATGCCCGTGATCTGGCCCTTGTCTTTGATGACGCTCTGCACTACAGGTGCAGACAAAAGCTCCTGGTCGAGGTATATGGCAATCGGGCGGCCGATGTTCTCGCGAGTCGCCTTCTCGAACTTCTTCGCACCTTCGCTCGTAAGCTCGAAGTGCACCGCGGGTCGCCCGTACTCATCAGAGCCTGCAGTCGCGTTCTTCAGGTCGTTGCCGGTCATTATGACGTTTCCCTGCTCATCCCTGAACTCGAGCTGCGCGGTCCTTCCCACTACCTCCCTGGCCCTCTGCGGGTCCTTGACCCCGGCCAGTTCGACGATGATCCTCTTCGCCCCTTGCCGGTAGATCGCCGGCTCGGCGACGCCCAGCTGGTTGACTCTTCTTTCGATGACTTCTTTGGCGCGCGCCACAGCGTCCTCGTCGGCCTTCACCGTGTCGGTGTCCCTCGCCTCGAGAACCATGCGGGTGCCGCCCCGCAGGTCGAGACCGAGGTTCATGGGTAGCTTGTAGATCGCCAAACCACACGCGACAGCCAAGACGGCGATGCCGACGAGCTTCCAGAGGGTTCCTGGCCTCATGAATCCGGTTCCTCCTTTGCCCGCCCCAACTGACACAACCACATTATATGAGTTGGACCGGGGCTTGTCAACGAAACGGGCGCTCCCGCGGACCGCCTCTTCGTTGCTCTACAGCAGCTTGGCGCCGTTTATCTCGAGTTTGAAGCGGCACCGCAGGAACTGGGCGGCCCGCCTGCACATCACCATCCTTGCCAGGAAGATCTCGAAGTAGTCCATCACCGGGGACAACTCGGTGTCGATCTCGAGCTCGAGAGTGACGCTGCGGGCTTGGGAGTCCACCCGGAGGAACGAACGGAGCACCGCGTAGTTGACGCGGTCGTGGATCTCGAAGGTGGCTGGGTCGGCATTTCTCACCCTCGACCGGTGCACATCGGACTTGTCGGCGAGGATGAGGGCCGCGGCCACGTCGTTGACCGCCTGCCCGATCTGCTCCTCGTGATTGCCTATCGCGCCGGCGACCGTCGCCACCTCGGAAGGATCCATGTCCGCTTTGAGAAGGATCATGGTGGCCAGTGCGGCACCCACTGACCCGTGGTGGTCGCGGCCGGCCATGTTGCCGATGTCGTGCATGAAGCCGGCGATAGCGGCAAGCTCCGTCTCCCTTTCAGGATGACCGAGTCTTTCGAGGATGTTCCGCGCTATCGTCGAGACCAATGACGCGTGTCTCATCCCGTGCTCCGTGAAACCCATGACGCCGAGGTGTTCGTCGGCTTTCTCCACGAATATCGTCACCTCGGGTATTTTCCTGACATCGTCTAGTACGAGAGCCATCCTCCCGCCTCCCGTCGCCATAGACTGTCCGCTCCGTCCCGAGCAGAGCGCGAGCTTGCGGCCGCGCTTCACGGCCGGGTGAAGGCACGGGGACGTTCGCGGCCCTCGCGAAGGAGCGCCGGTCGCCCGCGAGTGCGAAGGGCCGTCGCACACCCCGACGAATAGCATGCCGGCAGTCGCGCACGGCTATGCCGCCCGCGTGGTACGGTGGCTCACCTCGCCCTCGAGGAATGTGACGCAACGCCGGGCGGGGACATAGACTGTATCGGGAAGTAGAGGATCTTCCCACCAGCGAGCGGCAAGTCTCCGAGGAATCTGGAGGGAAGGAGATGGCGGAGCTTCTGGCTGTAGGTGACTTCGTCACCAGGAAGTCTTACGATGGTGACATCATCTTCAAGGTCGTCGCCGTCGAAGGCGACAGTGTGCTGCTGCGCGGCGTCCTGCTCAGAATCATGGCAGATGCCCCCACGAGCGATCTTGTGAAGGTCAAGCCGGAGCGTGCCCTCCTGGCCTTGCGCTCTCTAGAACGCGTTGAAAGAAAAACAGGCTAGGACCACAAGTGGCGTTGGGAAAGGAGTGATTCTAGGCATGCAGACGATCACCAGAGAGGAACTCATGCAACTCGAAGAGCACATCAAGACTCTTCCCCCTCAGGACAAGGAGCCGCAGGTTCTTGCGAACTTGCAGCAGCTCACGTTCGTCCTTGCGAGAGCCACATGGTTCAGGCAGCAGGCCCCTGAGGGCGGAAGAGTTTTGTGGATCGCCTCCACTGATTCGGGATACGTCACGAGATCGGTAAGCGAGGATTTCGTGGCTACTTGGGGCCCCATGATCATGGCCGCCGATCAGTTGTGGCTGGGTGTCGACGCGAACTCCGTCATCATGCTGTGGCAGCCCGGGGTAACGTTCTAGGTGCCGGTCGGATCGCTCATTCCATACGGCAGGGCGCCCGGGCATCCACATGAGATCGAGCGACCCCCCGGGAATAGGGCGACCTATCCCGGGGGACCGCCGGCGTTGGCTCACTGGCCTCCGGCCAGTTCCGGCTCCTTGTCCCGCGCGGTCTCGCCCTTGCCCAGCACGGCGCCGACCGCTGCCCGCGTGGTCTTTATGCGGACCTTGTCAGCTATCTCGACCAACAACGAATCCTCTTTGACGTCCACGATCTGGCCGTATATGCCGCCCACGGTGATGACATGGTTGCCCTTGCGCAGGGAGTTCAACATCTCCCGTCTCTTCTTCTGCTGAATCTGCTGAGGCCTGATGAGGAAGAAGTAGAACACAGCGAACATGAGCGCGAACATCAGGATACTTGACACGAGCGACCCTTGTTGTGCGGGCATGGATTTCACCCCTGTTTTGCGGTTTTTCCAGCGATATCTAAGTCAGTTCCACAGATGTCCCCAAACTCCTGCCTGGTCCCCTTGAATGTACCGTCGATTATGGAGGCGCGTATCCTGCGCATGACCCGTATCAGGAAGTACAGGTTATGGTAGGATACCAGCCGCAGGCCGAGGATCTCTCCGGCTTTGAGGAGATGGCGGATGTACGCACGTGTGTAGCTCCGGCAAACCATGCAGTCGCATCCCGGGTCAAGCGGTGACAAGTCGCCAGCGTACGCTGCGTCCCTGACGATGATCCTGCCGGCGCCGGTGAAAGCCGTCCCGTGCCTCGCGATGCGCGTGGGCAGCACGCAATCGAACATGTCGACGCCCCGCCGTATGCCCTCGACGAAATCCTCGGGCGTCCCCACTCCCATGAGGTACCTGGGCTTCTCGTCGGGCAGGTGCGCGCAAGCGTGCTCGAGGGCCTCGAACATCAGGCCCTTGGGTTCGCCCACGGAAAGCCCGCCTATTCCGTACCCGGGGAAATCCAGGTCCGTGAGGGCTTTGGCGCTTTCCTCGCGTAGGTCGGGGAAGACTCCCCCCTGCACGATCCCGAAAAGAGCCTGATCCTCCCTTCTGTGCGCAGCCTTACACCTCTTCGCCCACTCTGTCGTCCGCCGCACCGCCTCCTTGACATAGCCGCGGTCAGCGGGATAACGCACGCACTCGTCAAAGGCCATGGCGATGTCGGCCCCCAGCGCCTCCTGGATGGCGGTGGCCTTCTCAGGCGTCAGGAAGTGCCTCGAGCCATCTATGTGCGACCTGAACTCCACACCGTCGTCGGTGATGCTGCGCAAGTCCGAGAGGCTCGCTACCTGAAAGCCCCCGCTGTCCGTGAGTAACCCCCTGTGCCAGTTCATGAAAGCGTGAAGCCCGCCGGCACCGCGCACGACATCCGCCCCTGGCCGCAGATAGAGATGGTATGTGTTCGCCAGAACCATTTCCGCCCCCATCTCGAGCAACTCGTCAGGGGAGATACCCTTGACGGCGCCCTGGGTACCGACGGGCATGAAAACCGGCGTTCGTATCACCCCGTGGGGTGTCAGTATCTCGCCTGCGCGCCCAAGACCAGAAGGCGCGCGCGCAACGACTCTGAAGACCATGCTCACGAACGGGTCTCCTTCGCGCGACGTTCGAACTGTTCCAAAGCCCCTCGCGGCCTCACTCGTTTCCCCGCAAGACGAGCTTCCTCACAAGATAAGCATAGCGTCGCCGAAACTGAAGAACCTGTACCTCTCCCTCACAGCGATTTCGTAAGCGGACATGACCCTATCATAGCCGCCGAACGCGCACACGAGCATGAGGAGGGTGGACCTCGGAAGGTGGAAGTTGGTGACAAGGGCGTCGACCAGTTGAAAGCGGTGTCCGGGATAGATGAACTTGGTCGTCCACCCGCTCGACGGCTCTACGCTGCCGTCCCCATGCGTTCTCAAGGATTCGAGGGTGCGCACGGCCGTCGTGCCCACCGCGAACACGCGGCCGCCCCCGACCCTCGTGCGGGTGAGGGCGCGCGCGGCCTCCTCGCTCACTTCGAAGTATTCCGCGTGCATCACGTGGTCTTCCACTCTCTCTACTTTCACCGGTCGGAAAGTGCCGAGTCCCACGTGGAGCGTGACACGAACGATCTGAACGCCCTTGCTCTCAACGCTCTCGAGGAGCTCACGTGTGAAGTGAAGGCCCGCTGTCGGCGCCGCCGCGGACGCTTGTTTGGCCCTGTCGGCATAAACCGTCTGGTACCTCTCGGGGTCGGCTATTTCCTTTCTGATGTAGGGTGGGAGAGGCACACGCCCGATCTCCTCGACGACGCGATCGAAAGAGCCGCACGCCACGAAGCGCACTATCCTCCCGCCCGCCGCGGTCCTGTCCAGCACATCGCCTACCAGGCGCCCGTCGAACGAGAGCCTGGT
>JBLNDA010000100.1:0-72101 GCA_050261175.1 Clostridia bacterium | reverse complement strand
ACATGAAACTCCACGAATACCAGGCGAAGGACATAATGAGGCGCTACGGGATACGGACGCCCCGTGGCGAGGTCGCCAGCACAGCCGACGAGGCGGGTGAGATCGCGGCGAGGCTGGGGTGCGCGGTTGCCGTGAAAGCCCAGGTCCATGTCGGGGGCAGGGGCAAAGCAGGCGGCATCGCGGTCGCGGCCACGCCGGACGAGGCCAGGCGTCAAGCGTCGAGAATTCTTGGAATGAGCATCAAGGGCCTCACGGTGACGAGGGTACTCGTGGAAGAGGCCGTGAAGGCCGCAAGGGAGTACTATGCGGGAATGACCGTGGACCGCGCCCGCCGCTCCGTCGTGGTCATGGCGAGCAGCGAGGGCGGGGTGGACATCGAGGAAGTGGCCGCGCGGACGCCCGAGAAGATCGCTCGGGTCTGGGTCAGCCCTCGGGAGGACTTCGAGCCGTGGCAAGCAAGGTCGCTCGCGCTCTCCGCGGGGTTCGACAGGAGGGCGGTGGGCCAGGCCGGGACGACCATCGCCAGCCTTTTCCGGCTTTTCGTGCGGGAGGATGCGTCGCTAGCGGAGATCAACCCGCTCATGGTGGCTGATGACGGGCGAGTGATTGCCGCGGATGCCAAGATCACCGTCGACGACAACGCCCTTCCGCGTCACCCCGAGTACCAAGCGCTGGCCGAGGGGGACAGCGACGACGTGCTGGAGCGCGAGGCATACAGGCGCGGCCTGACCTATGTCAAGCTGGAGGGCAATATCGGCGTCATAGGGAACGGGGCGGGGCTCGTCATGGCGACGCTCGACGCCATCAACGCCGAAGGCGGCCGCGCCGCGGACTTCCTCGACATCGGCGGCGGCGCGAGAGCCGACGTGGTGAAGAACGCACTCGAACTCATCCTCATGGACGGCCGCGTGAAGGCCATCTTGATCAACGTGTTCGGCGGCATCACGCGGTGCGATGAGGTAGCTTCCGGTCTCCTTGCGGCGGCCGAGTCCGTCGGCGTGCGTGTGCCCATTGTCGTGCGGCTCGCCGGCACCAGGGAAGAAGAAGGAAGGGCGCTCTTGCGCGGGACTTCCGTGGTCGCGGCCGAGGGCATGGCGGACGCCGCGAGGCGCGCGGTGGCGCTTGCCGCGGGAGGGGTGAACTGATGGGCATTTTCGTGGGAGATGACACGAGGCTCGTGGTGCAGGGGATCACGGGGAGGGAAGGACGGTTCCACGCCGGCCGCATGAAGGAGTACGGTACGAAGGTGGTCGCCGGGACGACCCCGGGGCGGGGAGGCACTGACATAGACGGCGTTCCCGTGTACGACACGGTGCTCGAGGCTGTGAGAGAGACGGGCGCCAACACATCGTGCATATTCGTGCCGGCTTCTTCGGCGGCCGATGCCGCGTCTGAAGCCCTTGCCGCCGGGATAGAGACGGTTGTGTGTATCACGGAGGGCATCCCCACCTTGGACGTCATGAGCGTCCTCGATGCCGCAAAGGCGCGGGGGTGGAAGGGACGCATCATCGGCCCGAACTGCCCGGGCCTTGTGACGTGCGGCAAAGCGCTCGTCGGCATCATGCCCGGACACATCTTCACCCCCGGGCCAGTGGGCCTCGTTTCAAGGAGTGGAACCCTCACGTATGAGGTGGTTAACCTGCTCACGTCGAAAAGGATCGGCCAGTCCACGTGCGTCGGGGTCGGGGGTGACCCGATAATCGGGACGAACTTCGTGGACTGCCTCGCCGAATTCGAGCGTGACCCCGAAACCAAGGCAGTGGTGCTCATCGGCGAGATCGGAGGCCAAGACGAGGAAGACGCGGCGGCGTTCATCCAGGATTACGTGAGCAAACCGGTCATCGCGTTCGTGTCAGGCCGCACCGCGCCGCCTGGGAAACGCATGGGGCATGCGGGCGCGATAGTGTCCGGTAACATGGGAACCGCGGAGTCGAAGGTAAGGGCGTTCCACGAGGCCGGGGTGCCTGTTGCTGACAGCATTGCCGATATCGCGGAGCTGGTGGCGCGGGCGCTGGGCCGGTGAACCACATGCAGTAGCCGCTCTACGGGCCGAAGCGTGATCGAGGGGTGGGCCGCCAATGAGGCGTCCACCCCTCGATCACGACGTGGCGGTGGCGCTGCTGGGTTGCGTCAGTTCGCCTTCGAACCAAGCGGGAAGAAGAAGAACAGGAATACGATGGACAAGAAGACGACGAGAGCGATGAGGATTATCCATGTTATCGTGTAGAATTCCTGTGTCACACGGGATACCTCCTTTCAGAATCGCACACGTCGCCTCTTGGCCCCGGCAGGCTAGCCAACAGACGTCGGCGCGCCCGGGTCCGGATCTTTGAGGAACTGAGTGAGCATCCCTGCAACGAACCTCTGGAACTGCGGCGTTTTTGCAAGGTCCAGCAGAAGCGTAAGGGAGCCGCCTGGGATCGGCAGCGCTCCGGACCCCTGAAGACTAGGGTCTTCGGTCAGCGACGCCTTGACCAGGGCGCTGATCTCCGCGAGCGCTCCCGTCGCCTCGTCGGCCAACTTGAGCGAAGACTGAATCCTGCTGAGAGTGTTGTTCACCGCCCCATCCGCGATGGCCCCGCGAAGCGCTACCTTCGCGCGGGATAGCAGGTTGGGATGGGATGCCGGCGCATCCGGCACCCGCGAGGCGTCGCCTCGTCCGTCTCCGTCGTGCGCGGGTCCATCCGAAACGGAGGATGGAGCGTCCCCGCCCGGCGCCTGGGGGGCAGCCGGGTTGCGGTGGATGCGGGAGACCCGCTCGCGTACGACCTCCCTGTTCCCGGCGCCGGGACCCGCGAGGCTCCCCGGGACCCCGGAGCGGCCCCTCTCGGCTGCAGCGGGCGTTTCCGCCGTGCTGTTCCCGGGCCGGGCGGTCTCTATAGCGTCGAGCCTTGATGACATCTTGTCGTACGACTCCTCGAGGCGTTTGAGGGTTCGTTCCAGACGCTGCAAGACCAGGCTCTGTTGGGCGATGACCTCCTGTAACGTCTGTATCTCTCGACGGGAATCCCTGGTATCCTGAAACTCCATGGAGAACCACCCCGCTGCCTATCTGTGCCCACTAGGTCTCGTATCGGTCGGCATTACATTATATGACCTTCGGTGGAGACTGTGCGGGGCCGGCCCTCACCCCGATGAGTGCGGACGGCTTCCGGTGACTGCCTCTCACCAAAGCACGCCCTTTCGAATACGATCTATCAGCGCAGGGCGGCGTCCCTGTGCGGATATTTCGGTGCGCGGGAAGCCGCGAGCCGGGAAGGTGGGACATGACGCGCATGGCGGACGAGTTGAGGGAACTCACGTCGAGAATCCGCGAGACTCTGCAGCAAAACGGGGGAGCCTCGCTGGCGGGGGTCCTCCGCGGAGCAGGCATCTCCCCTGAAAGGCAGGAAACGGTGAAGGGCCTGCTCAGCGGAATGGGCTACTCAGACGCTCAGCTCTTCGACCCCGCAGAGCTCGCCAAGATCGCACATGGTTTCTTGTCGTCTATGCCGGAGGAGACCCGGCGCCAGCTCCTCGGGGCGGTTCTCCAAGCTGTGACTGAGATGAGCGAGAAAGGCGTGCCTCCGGAGATCAGGGACGCCCTGTCACCCCATCCGGGCGAGAACGGCGCGAGTGTCTCACCCGACCGAAGCTGAACAGGGCGCGATTACGTGCGCCCTGGAGGCGGTCGCCTTTGAGGGGGTGACCACGACGTGCTCATTAACAGGCTACCGGAGAGGGTCGTGGGGGAAACGGATCTGGATAGGATCATCGAAGTCCTAGACCTTCTGGGCAGTCTGCTCTTCTTGACCGCCGCGATCCTCAGCCTCCTCGCTCCGCCGCCGGCGCCCCAACCCTCTGAGTCCGGTACCGGCCCGTGCGTGCCGTGAGACGGGGAACGACTGTGACAGGCACGGGCACTGCGCGCCCGAAGCCCCCTCCAGTCTGGAACTGGCGGGGGACAGCGCCGCGGTGCAAGGCGGTCCCGCGGAGGCAAAGTACGACCGGGAGCACTTCTGAGCGACGACCGGGACCACTTCTGAGCGTGGGGCGCGGCTACATTGACGGGAGTCGGGCGGCGCAAGAAGCGGGGAGCAAACCCGCGCACCGCCCCATATGATAGTAGCGAGGCAGGCACCGGAGGATGAGATCGCCTGCGGCAGAATGAGCCGGGCGATGCAGGCGAGGTAAGGTAGGTCCCTCAGGAGCGCACGCGAATGAAAACGAAGGGGGGTACGACCGGTGACGCAAGAGATCGAATTCTGGTGGATAATCATACTGCTGTTCGTCTTGCTCATCCCGATCTTCTTGATCTTCTTCCCGCTCTTCCCGTGGAGCAAGAAGGCCTGATCACGTCAAGGCCTACATGCAGGGCGGCAGGGTAAAGGGAGCGTCCCGCGTCCTGACGGGCGGGTCGACTCGGGGGCCCGTGTTGTCGGGCAGCGCGAGACCTCATGACAGATGAGGAAGGGGGTCTTAGTATGACCCAGGAGATCGAGTTCTGGTGGATAATCATACTGCTGTTCGTCTTGCTCATCCCGATCTTCCTGGTCTTCTTCCCGCTCTTCCCGTGGAACAAGAGCGCGTAACGCGCGCTAGGGGTGGGTGAAGTCGGGGAATAGGGGAGGAGCAGACGGTGGTACAGCAACTCGAACACTGGTGGATCGTAATTCTCCTGTTCGTTCTGTTACTGCCGCAGCTCATCTCGTTCTCCGCGGCGCTCGTCGCAAGCCGTGCTTGGAAAGCATGACCTGGCTACCAGCTCACAGCCTCCTCGCACGAAGGGCCTTCGGCCTCCAGGGCCGGGGCCCTTCTGCGTGGGCGTGGGGCGCCGCGGGATCTCCTCACTCACCGACCCCTCCGTTCAGGCATATCATTTAACGTCACTGAAGTCTGCCATAAAGGAGGACCAGGCACATGCTCCCGAGTTATGCCGTCTACCTTATGGCACTCGCCGCTCTCGCGCGCAAGTCGCGCCGGGAAGCGGAGAGGACCGGATCGAGGGTGGTCCGGAAGATCGTCTTGTTCAAACCGGGCGTGGAGCCCGACAGGGTCCGCTCCTTGGTAGAGGAGTGCGGGGGAAGGCTTAAGAAGCAACTGCCCATAGTCAACGGCGCGGCATGCGTCTTTCCCGAGGAGGCGACGGCCATGAGCCTCCTTTCGCGCGCAGGCGAGGTGGCGTGGGTCGAGGATGATTTCGTCGTTTCCGTTACGAGCGCCTGCTTCTTCGCTCCAGTGCCGCGCCCGAGGCCGCGCCGGCAGGTCGTGCCTTGGGGGATCGCGAAGGTGCGGGCTCCGGAGGCCTGGGGCCGCGCCACTGGAAAGGGAGTGCGCGTTGCCGTGCTCGACACGGGCATCGATACGACCCACCCGGACCTCAAAGCGAACGTCGACGGTGGGTTCGATTGCATCAACGAGACGACGAACGTGGTCGACGACAATGGTCACGGCACCCACGTGGCTGGCACCATTGCCGCCCTCGACAACGACATTGGGGTCGTGGGCGTAGCCCCTGAGGCAAGGCTCTACGCCGTGAAGTCTTTCGATTCGAAAGGCCAGGGTCAAGTATCCGACATAGTGCAGGGCGTGGAATGGTGTATCACCAACCGGATGCAAGTCATCAACATGAGTTTCGGAACCGCCGACTCCAGCAAGGCTCTGACCATCGCCATCGAACAGGCGGCTCGGGCGGGCATCGTAATGGTCGCCGCTGCCGGAAACGACGGCAGGCGTGACAATGTGCTGTATCCCGCCCGTGATCCCAACGTAATCGGCGTGGCGGCATCAACGCGCGACGACCGCATAGCTTCGTT
Organism: Clostridia bacterium; assembly: GCA_050261175.1. Taxonomy (GTDB): domain Bacteria; phylum Bacillota; class SHA-98; order UBA4971; family UBA4971; genus UBA6256. The sequence goes on along the minus strand of JBLNDA010000100.1, from coordinate 66,306 downwards.
CAGCAACTCAGGCGAACAGGTGGCCGTCGCTGCGCCTGGGGAAGACGTCTACTCGACATACAGGGACGGTGCCTACAAGACCTTGGCTGGCACGTCTATGGCCTGTCCTCACGTCGCGGGAGTCGCCGCGCTGCTCCTCTCAGTCTCGCCCAGTCTCGGCAGGGACGACGTGAGGGACATCGTGTGCAAGACAGCTACCAACCTGCCGGGGTTTCCCGCGGACCAGCAAGGGTCGGGCGTCGTGAACGCCGGGGAGGCCGTTGCTCGTGTGCGGCTGTCCGCATAAAGGTTCGACCCGGGGATTCTCGCCCGGGGCATTCCAATTCGTGATGAGGTGATCCAGCATGGCCCAAGTGTCCCGTGTCCTCGAGGACGCGACATGGAGGCTCATGGGCCTGCCGAACGTGGTGGGCGTTGGCCGCGGATACAAGGTTACCGCCGGCGTCCGCGGCTCCACTGAGTGTATTGTCGTGCTCGTGAAGAAGAAGTTGCCCAAGGGGGTTCTCGAGATTCAGGCGATGGCTCCCGCCGAGGTGCGCGGGGTTCCCACCGATGTGGTGGAGGTCGGGGAGATACGGTTCCTCGAAAGGGGCACGGAACGCGCCCGCGACCCAGCGACCGAAGCACCTGCCTGGACTGAACGGCCCAGCAGACAAGCGCGGATGCGCCCCGCGCGGCCTGGTGTGAGCATCGGCCACTACCAGGTCACCGCAGGCACGTTCGGCGCGATGGTGTGGGATAGGAAAACTGGGGAGCCCTTCATCTTGTCCTGCAACCACGTTCTCGCCAACGCCACCTCGGGCCGGGACGGCAAAGCAAAGGTGGGCGATCCCATCGTCCAGCCTGGTGCGGCCGACGGTGGGGCCGTCGAGCGTGACGAGATCGCCCTTCTCGACAGGTTCGTTCCGATCCACATGTCGGGGAGGATGCCCGCATGCCTTGCCTCGAGGGCGGCCGAAAGGGCCTTCAACAGCTGGCTGCGGGCTATCGGGGCTGCCGCTAGAGTGGAGATAGTCACGACGTACTCTCCCTTTGCCGTGAACACCGTGGACGCTGCGCTGGCCCGGCCGCTCCACCGGAGCTGCGTCGAACCGCTCATCCTTGAACTCGGTGAGTTGCGGGGAGTAGCCCATCCCGAACTTGGCATGCCGGTGAGGAAGAGCGGGAGGACCACCGGCGTGACCACGGGCGAGATAACCTCGGTCGATACGACCGTAAGAGTTGTGTATACGGGCAACGTAACCGCGACTTTCCGGGACCAGATAGTGACCGGCCCGATGGGCGAGGGAGGCGACTCCGGCTCGGTTCTGGTGGACGCAAACATGCGTGCGGTCGGCCTCCTCTTCGCCGGCTCCGACAAGTCCACCCTCTACAACAAGATGACGAACGTCTTGGACGCGCTGGCCGTCACCCTCGAGCGCCCAGGTTGAAGCGGCGATGAAACCGCGATGACGGCACGAGTGGGGTCGGCGGAACGGAGGTGGACCGGAGCGGGACGATGCGCCAAGGTGCGGAGGGGCGGCTGGCAAAGCAGGAAAACGAAATCAGGTGACGAAAAACCAAAATGTGATGTGGGACTGGTACGTGGCTCGCGCCGGTCCCGGAGGTGAACGGGTTGTGAAGGCGGTCGCCATTGCTGTTCTGAGCTACGTCATAGGATCGATCCCCTTCTCTTACCTCGCCGCGATGGTGTTCAAGAAGATCGATCTGAGAAAGGTGGGGTCGAGGAACGTAGGCACGACCAACGTGCTCAAATCCGCCGGCCTCATTCCCGGCCTGCTCGCCGCTGTGGGCGACTGCGGCAAGGGAGTCGTGGCCGTGCTCATCGCGAGAGCCACGGCACCCGAGTTGTCCTGGGTGACGTTTGCAGCCGGCCTGCTCGCTGTCGTCGGCCACAACTGGCCGATCTGGCTTGGATTCCACGGAGGGGGAGGCCTCGCGACGTGCATCGGAAGCCTGCTCGTGCTGTCGGCGGCTTCCGTGTTCTATCTTCTCGCACTATGGGGCGCCTCGTACGTACTTACGAGACACAAGTACGCGAGCTCCCTGTTCGGTTGCATGTCGCTGCCGGTTTTCCTCGGAATATACGAACAGTCGTGGGCGTATTTCGGCTTTGGGTTCGGCATGGGCGTCCTCCTCGGGGCAAAGCAAGTGATGGCCTGGTTGAGGTACGGGAAGAAGCCTGAGAGCATTGCCGCGTGCTGACGCCCACTCAGGGCCCGCCCAGGGCCTGCCTACTCCCTTCGAGCCGCGCGTGACGGCAAACTCGGGAGCGGCGCGGGTCGTGGTTCGCGGCGGCCGCTCCCGTTGAGTATGCCCGAAAGGAGGAGCAAAGTGGCAAGCAACGTATACGTCACCAACATGCGCACGAAGAGCGGCCTTTCCCTGGTTGACAAGGTCGGCTTGCTGTTCGACGCGGCGGGGTTCACGGAGCTCTTCGGAAAGGACGAGCTCGTGGCAATCAAGCTGCACGTGGGCGAGCCGGGCAACATTGCGTACATCCCGCCCCCACTTGTGAGAAAGGTTGTCGACAAGATAAAGGCAGCGGGCGCGCGCCCGTTCCTTACCGATTCGAACACACTGTACGTGGGCAGACGGTCGAACGCTGTGGATCACACCGTATCCGCGCTGGAGAACGGCTTCACGTACGCAACTGTGGGCGCACCGTTCATCGTGGCTGACGGTCTGACCGGCCACGAGCACGTGAAAGTGCCCATCGATGGCGTGCGCCTCAAAGAAGTCCGCATAGGGGCGGCCATAGCCCAGGCGGACGCCATGATAGCCCTGTCGCATTTCAAGGGCCATGAAGCCACCGGCTTCGGGGGGGCCATCAAGAACGTGGGAATGGGTTCCGCGAGCCGCAGCGGCAAGCAGGAACAACACTCGAACCTCAAGCCGGCGGTGCGTCTCGAGAAATGCACTGGGTGCGCGAGGTGCGTCAGGTGGTGTCCCGCCGAGGCTCTTTCGATAGGCGAGGACAGAAAGGCACGGATAGATCCGGAGCGATGCATCGGCTGTGCTGAGTGCACGATAACGTGCAACAACAGAGCCATCAAAGTGCAGTGGGAGGAAGGCCAGGAGGGAAGCCTCCAGGAGAAGATGGCGGAGTACGCACTGGGGGTCGTGAAAACCAAGGGGGGCAAGTGCGGCTTCATGAACTTCGTCATGAACGTCTCGCCCCAGTGCGACTGCTACGCGTGGAACGACGTTCCTATCGTGCCGAACGTGGGCATCCTGGCCTCATGCGACCCCGTCGCCATCGACGCCGCCTCGGCCGATTTGGTGAACCGTGCCGAGGTTCTCCCAGGGTCGGCCATTGACCGCTCCGACCACGCCGATTGTCACGCGGACAAGCTCGCTGCTCTCTATCCAGATGTGGACTGGACCGTACAGCTGAGGCACGCCGAGCGGATCGGGCTCGGGACGCGGGATTACGCGCTTGTGCGGGTGGCGATGGTTTGATCCCAGCGATCCCGGTGCGGGTCCCGCACAGGACCGCCCTCGCCGGGGGTATACTAAGCACGGTCGCAAGGATGCCCCCGGCGTCCTGCGGTGCATCACGCCGGGATGAGCGCTCGACGGCGCGGCGGCGCGGTCATGGAGGACGAGAGAGTGCCAGATGTTTACGTGACGGAGAGAGGCTTCGAGGATGTTGCGGCAGACCTCTACACCGTTGTAGAGCGCGCCGCTTCCGAATGGCTTGCGGGCGCAAGGTGGCTTCAGCGGAAAGACATCCCCATCAGCCGGGTGAAGGTGCGCGATCTCGGGACGCTTGCCAGGGATGAGGCCGCGCTGTGCGTCCTCACAGTGCTCGAAGTCGTCTTTCGCGCGCGAGACGGGGCGGCTGAGGAGCTTTCGGACCTTTACAACGTGCCTTTGGTTGTCGCGATGCGACGCGTGGAGACGGGGAGCGAGCCGCTCGCCCGGATTGAGGGTCCAGGCTACGAGGCGTTCGTGTACGATGCCACTGAAACCACAATGTTTGCGAGGGCGGCGTTGGAGGGTGTCGGGGGAGGTACCGTGGTGGCCGCTGCGGAGGGCGTGTTCGAGTTTCACGGCGCCCGTCCGGGCGTGCCGGGTGCGGTGCGTGCAGCGACGAGGCTGCCGGACACTTCCACGAACACGCTCGTTACCGTGGATTCCGCATGGATCATGAAGGTGTATCGTAAGATGGTCCGGGGCATGTCCCCGGACCTCGAGATGAGCGTGGGGCTGACCAAGGCGGGCTTTGGCCACATGCCCGCCGCAACGGGCTACGCGGTGTACAGGACGCGCGATGGGGCGTCCTTCCCCATCCTCTTGGTGCAGCAATTCGTGCCCAACCATGGTGAAGCGTGGCGGACCTTCCTCGCCGACGCCGCCGCCTTCGTTCGCGGCGGGGAAGCGGAGGGGGCGGGCCGCAAGGAAGGGCGTGCGGTCCGTCTCGGTGAGATAACTGCCGAGCTTCACTCCGCTTCCGCTCGCGTGGACGATGACGCGTTTCGTCCCGTGGACCTGACCTCTGGAGACGTCCTCGTCCTTGAGCGGAGTCTCGGAGGGTCGGTGAGTGAGTCCCTGGAAGCACTCCGGCAGGCCGAGGGACGCTACGAGCCGCCCTACATCCGGATGATCCGCGATGTGGCGCGGCGAGGTGACGACCTCATGGCGCTGGTGAAGCGGGCTTGTCGCGGCCTCGAATCCTCTCGAGACCTGGGCAAGAAGATCCGGATCCACGGCGACCTGCACCTCGGCCAGGTTCTGGCGATTGCCGGGGAAGCCGGGGTCGGCGGCGAGGATTTCGTAGTGATAGACTTCGAAGGGGAGCCTCTGCGCCCTTCCGAGGAGAGGCGACGGAGGGCGAGCCCCTTGCGCGATGTGGCGGGGATGCAGAGGTCGTTCGATTACGTGGCTTACTCGGCGGTTCTCGCACCGGAGGGGAACGGCGCGGAATGCGGCGGCGGTGCGTCTGCCGGGCCGGCGCGCGCCGGAGGAGGAGAGACCGAGCACGACCTCTTCGAGAGGGCGAGGGTTTGGGGCAGACGAGCGGGAGCGGCATTCCTCGCGGGCTACCTGCAGAGGATACGGCTCTACGCCCCGGACCTCGTGCCCGAGGACGACGAAGATTTCAGGCTGTTGCTCACGTCCTTCAAGCTGGAGAAAGCCCTCTATGAGGTGAGATACGAGCTCTGGAACCGTCCCACATGGGTGGAGATCCCCCTCGCGGGAGTCCTGGATTGCATGGAGGAACTCGGCGGCCTCGTCGGTTGGCCGTGACGCAGGCACACGCGAGGTCTGGACATTCCGCTCAGCGGGGTCCGAGTGCAAGCGATGAGGAGGCCGGTTGGTGCGATGGAGAGGCGGCTGTCCGTGACGATGATGACGAACGAATACCCGCCGAATGTGTACGGCGGCGCCGGGGTCCACGTGGACTATCTGTCGCGGGCGCTGGCGAAGATGATGAACGTGGAGGTCAGGTGCTTCGGGGATGAGCGCTCAGGGCCGGAGGGTCTGACAGTGCGGGCTTATGCGTCCTGGGAGCTGATGGCGACGGGCGGCGACCAACGCTGCGCGAAGGCGCTCTTGCCACTGTCGACCGACCTCGCCATGGTGAAAGACCCGGTCACTTCCGATGTGGTCCACTGTCACACCTGGTACACGTTCATGGCGGGGTTCTATGCGAAGGAGCTGTACGGGAAGCCGCTCGTCACCACCATCCACAGCCTCGAGCCGCTCCGTCCGTGGAAAGAGGAGCAGCTCGGCCCGGCATACAAGCTCAGTCGGTGGATGGAACGCACCGGCGTGCTGGCGTCGGACAGGGTGGTCGCGGTCTCGGAGGGGATGAAAAACGACATCCTCAAGTGCTACACCATTCCAGAGGACCGCATCCGGGTCATCCACAACGGCATCGACCTCGACGAGTACAAACCGGTCCACACGAACGACGCGCGCCGCGAGTACGGCATAGGCGACAACTACGTGCTCTTCGTGGGACGGATGAGCAGACAGAAGGGGATAATCCACCTTCTCGACGCCGTTCCATACTTGCCCGAGGACGTTCAGGTCGTGCTGTGCGCGGGCGCGCCCGACACTGAAGAGCTGGAGCGTGAGGTTGTGGAGCGGACGGCGGGCAGGCCCAATGTCGTGCTGATCCGGGGGATGGTTCCAAAGCGCAAGGTCCTCGAGCTGTACTCGAACGCCAGCGTGTTCTGCTGTCCGTCCATCTATGAGCCGTTCGGCATAATCAACCTCGAGGCCATGGCGTGCGAGACTCCCGTGGTGGCGTCAGCCGTAGGTGGCATACCCGAGGTCGTAGTGGACGGGGAGACGGGGTTCCTGGTTGAGCCTGGCGACTCCCAGGCGCTTGCCCGGGCTATCAACGTACTGCTCCGTAACCGTGACCTCGCCCGGTCCTTCGGCGCCGCGGGTCGAAAACGCGTGGAGGCCCATTTCAGCTGGGACGCCATCGCCCTTCGAACCAAAGACCTCTACGCCGAGCTGGTCGTGTCCTCATACAGGTAGAGCCCGCCGAGCGCCCGCCCCGCCGCTCGCGGGAGGACGCGGGCGTCCCGTCCAGGACTTCCACACCTCGCCGCCCGGGTTCATCCCCGACGGCAGGCCATCGCCGCGCGCTGCCGCAAGCCAGGACGCGCCTGCCTGCCTTCACGATCGCTTCCGAGCGCCCATCCCGGGCTCCAGCTATGGATGTGGCCCCGTGTCAGTCGCTGGCCCCGCCGGAGCGCCGGTCCCGGTCTGAGCCCCGTTCCCGGCTTGAGGTCCGGGCCCGGTTCCGCCTTCAGCCCCGGTCGCGGGAATGACGCCGGTTCCAACATCGACCTCGGCCCCGGTCTCGTGCCCCGGCGGGCCGTCCGTTGCCGTGGTGTCCGTCGCGGCCTTGGCCCCGGTTTCCCTCGCTGCACCGGGCTCGGTTCCCGCTCCTTCGGCCCCTGCGGCCTCCAAGCGCCACTCAAAGTAGCTCCAGATGCCTTTCGTGATTCCCCGGGCCGCTCTATCCCGGAAAGAGGGGTCCATGAGGAGCAGCTCCTCGGCGAGATTCGACATGAAGAGTACTTCCACAAGGCATGAAGGCATTTTCGCCTCTCGGATGACGTAGAGGTCCGGCCTCTCGCGTATCCCGCGATCCGGAAGGCCTATTTCTCTCACGAGGCTCGCCTGGACATGCTCTGCCAGCCGTCGGTTCATCGGAACGCTGGAGCAGAACAGCGTCTCCGTGCCTGACGACGTTTCAGTCTTTCCCGCATTCGCATGCACGCTGACGAAGACGTCCGCTCGCGCCTCAGCGGCGACCTTCACGCGCTCGGGCAGGAACGCGCTCACGTCATCGGTGCGTGTGAGCACGGCCTTGGCCCCCGCTTCGCCCAACATGGCCGCGACGCGCTTCGAGATGTCAAGTGTCACGGCCTTCTCTTGCAATCCCGTCGCTCCGACCGCCCCGGGGTCGCTGCCGCCGTGCCCCGGGTCCACTACTATCGTTTTCTTGTAGAGTGGCGACCGAGTAATCTCGACGGCGGTTTCGCCCAACGATCCGTCGGGCCCGAGTGCCCTGGGCAGCTCAGAGTGGCCGACGTAATATGGAAGGTCCACGACGACCCTCACCGTCATGGGCCCGAATTGGGCGAGGCGGATCCTTTCAATGGTGCCGTCCCCCACTTCGACGGCACATTCAGGCGCGTCAAGCACGGAGTCTTCAAAGTCCATTACAAGCCTGTGCGGTTCGGTGAGGCGCGTGACCTTCGCCGGCGGGAGGCCGGTGGATTTCACGCTCACGCGCGTGGACTTGAGGTGCGTCGTGAAGGCCGCGCCCAGGATGCGGTGGCCGAAATCCACCACAACTTCGCCCGGCCTGTCCGATGAGGTGAACACAGAGTAGGTCGTCTCCCTGGCAAGGTCCACGACCACCCGTACGGTGTCCGGTGAGTGCTGGCTTGCCCGGATCTGTCTCGCTATCGCGTGGGACACGGGCATTGGACCGGGGTTGCCGACCAGGACCGTCCCGGGGAGGTCCACGACGATCCTGGGAGGATCGATGAGGACGGACGTCTTGTACTTGAGCTTGCCAGTGCCTCTGACTACCGCCTCAGCACGGCCGTCCACCTCGTGGAACTCCAGCCCCGTCACACGCTGGGGAAACGCGATGACGATTTCGTGGGGATTCTCTTCAGGCTGGGTCACCGTGTATGCGGATTCCTGGTACAGGTCGAGAACGAGCCGCACGACGTCCGAGCTGAACTGGGCGATCCTCACCTTGTCGACTATGCCGTCGCCCACCGGAAGGGGCTCGGGGCGCGACGGAAGCACGGCTCCCTCGATGTCGACGACGAGTCGTGCCGGGTCTCTCAGGAGGAAGGACTTCCACGCCGCCTTTCCCGGGCCTGCCAGCGACACCGTGACCGTGCCGCGCCCCTCGACCTCAGCGTAGTTCACTGCGAGGATGCGCGCGGGCTTCTCCTCGCCGGCCTGCGGCATCGCCGTGGGTGCGCCGGCTCGCGCACGCGTGGGCAGCGTGACGCACCCCGCCACGACGAGCACGACGAGGATGAGCGGAAATGGCCAGTTCTTGCGGGGACGTGCGGGTCTCAACTCTCCGCCTCCAACCGTTCGACCGCTATCAGGTCCTCTTTCGACTTCATTCAACAATTTCCTCTTCTGCTGCGCGAATCCTGCCCTGGAAGTGCACGTATCTGCCGGTGCCCCCTGTCGGGTCAAGCGGCACGCCTCCGTTGACCCCCGCAGCACCGCCTCAGGTCGACGCCCGGCAGTGAGTCGAGCGGGGAGACGCGGGGCAGGCCGCCGCGGGAGCGAAACCTGAGGCGTCCGGTCCGCGCACGCGCCGGGAGACGGCGGGAGGGGCAAGAGACGGCGGTAGCCCGTGACAGGAGCCCACGCAGCTCGATGACGGATTCCCCGCCTGGCACCTGGCAGCCGCAACCAGACGCGCTATGCGACCGGATATGCATCCGCGCTCTACACTGTGCGCTTCTTCACTTCCCCTGGTCGTGCCGGTAATATGATGTTTGAGGTGAGCCGGTTGGATGGAGGTTTCGAGCACACGGGCGGTCGCATCAGGAGACTTCGCCGCCTGAGACGCATGACCCAAGAAGAGCTCGGAGAACTCGCCGGCCTGCACGTCAGCTATATAGGACAGCTCGAAAGGGGCCAGAGAACCCCGTCTGTCAAGACCCTCGACGCAATCGCCAAGGCCCTCCAGGTCGACCCGGCGCTTCTGGTGAAGTCTGTCGGGGACGACGAATCCCCAGTGGAAGACCTCCTCACCCTAGTCGCGGGGGCATCGCCCGAGCAGGTGCAGCTCATCACCAAGATAGCGGAAACCGTGCTCTCCTCTGGCTACCGGCTGGATGGCCGCGCGAAGAACGAGAAGGCGGCGGAGCGTCCGGCAGACCCCCCGGACAAGCCGGCGAAGTGACCGGCGCGGCGCGATCCCTGGCTCCGTAAACGCCGAGATGACGCCGGGTCCCCCTGGTACGCCGCCGTCCTGGTCCGTTCCCTCGCTCCCCGCGGCTGCGAGGCCTCGCCTGTGACTGCGTCACGAGACGGCACCTTCCGGTCGACATGGTGCGCACCCGTGTTGCGGTGACGGTTGGAGTATGCATATAATAAGCATCGCAGCATTGTGTGGGAGGCGACCACGGTGGACGGAAGGCCGATCGGCGTGTTCGATTCCGGCGTGGGGGGCCTCACCGTGGTGCGCGAGGTGTGGCGCCAGCTTCCGAACGAACGCATCCTTTACTTCGGCGACACGGCGAGAGTGCCCTACGGTGGAAGGCCCGCCACTGAGATACAGGTTTTCGCGAGAGAGATCATCTCTCACCTTCAGAAACTCGGGGCAAAGCTAGTCATCGTTGCGTGCAACACCACGTCCGCCCTCGCTCTAGACACAGTGGAGCGCTCGTTCGACCTGCCCCTCGTGGGGGTGCTGAGGCCCGGCGCTCGCTCCGCGGCCAAGGCGACGCGCACCGGCAGGATCGGGGTCATCGCCACGGAAGGAACGGCGAGAAGCGGTGCGTACGAGCGGGCAATAAGGGAGCTGATGCCCGAGGCGGCCGTGTTCACCAAAGGGTGTCCGCTGCTGGTCCCCTTCATCGAAGCTGGGCGGGCTCACTCGCCGGAAGCTTGGAAGGCCCTCCGGGACTATCTTGCCCCCCTCTTGGAGCTGGGCATCGACACGCTTGTGCTCGGCTGCACTCACTATCCCTTCCTCGAAGATGAGATCAGGCGGATCGTGGGTCCAGACGTCGCCGTCGTGGACCCTGCCGGAGAGACCGTGGAAGCGGCGTCGGCTCTTCTCTATGATCTCGATCTTGCGAGCCCCGCCAGGACTGGGCCTGACGAGTTCGCTGTCAGCGGTGATCCTGGAGGATTCGCCCGCGTTGCGGAGAAACTACTGGGGAACCGGTTGCCGCGAGTCGCCAAGGTCGACCCGCAGGAAAGCCTGACCAAGCCGGGCTGACTCACTCGAGCCCGGTCTGGCGGGGGCGCGGCAAAGGCGAGTTTGAAGGAAGGTCGAAGGAGGCGGTCGCGACGTGCCGAGGCGAGACGGTAGGGCCAACAACGAGATCCGTCCGGTCAAGATCACGCGGGGATACATGAAGTACGCTGAGGGCTCGGTGCTCATAGAGGTCGGCGACACGCGGGTCGTGTGTACGGCCACTCTCGAGGATCGGGTGCCCCAGTTTCTGAAAGGGCAGGGCAAAGGCTGGGTGACCGCCGAGTACGGAATGCTGCCCAGAGCCACCAGCGAGCGAAACCCGCGGGAGGCCACGAAGGGCAGGTCGGGCAGGACCTACGAGATCCAGAGGCTGATAGGGCGGGCGCTGCGGGCCGTTGTGGACCTGGAAACACTCGGTGAGCGCACGGTGTGGATCGATTGCGACGTGATCCAGGCGGACGGCGGCACTCGCACCGCCGCTATTACAGGCTCTTTCGTAGCTCTCGTGGAGGCTCTTTCTCTCCTGACGTGCGGCAGCAGCGACTCCGCGTGCGACGAAGCGAGAGCCAGCGCCGGAGAATCGCTGCCCGGGCCCTTTCCGGTGAAAGACTTCATCGCTGCCACAAGCGTCGGCATCGTCGACGGCGAGCTTGTCATGGACCTCTCCTTCGACGAGGACTCCCGCGCGGGCGTCGACATGAACGTCGTGATGACAGGGGGCGGCAAGTTGGTGGAGATCCAGGGGACCGCCGAGGGCAGCCCGTTTTCCAGAGCGGACCTGGACCGGATGCTGAAGCTCGCCAGGGGTGGCATCGACATGCTGGTCGCCATCCAGCGGGACGCCCTCGGGGACCTGGCGGGGAAGGTGGGCCGCTGACATGCCCCGGCTCGTCCTTGCCACGAAGAACCCCGGAAAAGTCGAGGAGATGCGCGAGATCCTGCGGGCAAGCGGGCTTGGCGCCGTGGAGGTCCTTTCGTGCGCCGATTTCCCCTGGCTCGACGACGTCGAGGAGGATGGGGTGACATTCGAGGAGAACGCGACGAAGAAAGCCCTCGCCGTATCGAGAGCCACGGGTGAGGTGGCGCTCGCCGATGATTCAGGGCTCGAAGTCGACGCCCTCGGAGGCGCTCCGGGGGTGAGGTCGGCGAGGTTCGCAGGGGAGGCCCTCCCGGCAGGGGTGTCCCGCGACAAAGCCAACTGCGAGAAGCTGCTCTCGCTCCTCGAAGGCGTGCCGGCTCCTCGGCGGACCGCGCGCTTCCGGTGCGCTGTGGCCGTAGCGTCCCCCGCTGGCCGGCTGCGGACCGCCGAGGGTAGGTGCGAAGGCTCCATAGTCTTCGAGCCTCGTGGCTCCGGCGGGTTCGGGTACGACCCAGTGTTCGTCCCCGATGGTTACGACGAGACCTTCGCGGAACTCGGCTCCAGCGTGAAGAACCACATCAGCCACAGGGCGAGAGCCCTGAAGGCTGCCATGCCCGCTGTGCGCGACCTCATCGGCCTGGACGCGCTGGAAACGGCCCGGCAGGGACCTGGAGACGCAAGGTGAGACCTGGCCCGGGCGCTGCGGCGAGGCATGGCCGGGAAAGGTTCCGAGCGAGGCGAGGCGAGCCGGGACGTCCGGAGTCCCGGCTCGCCTTTGACTTTCGACGGCACTTGCTGTAGAATGTAGATTTGAAAAGGTGTCACGCATGGTTTGAATTCGGGGCGTAGCGCAGCTTGGTCAGCGCGCCTGCCTTGGGCGCAGGAGGTCGGAGGTTCAAATCCTCTCGCCCCGACCATCTTCTTTCAGCTCCACTCTCCTTACCCGTCTCACACATCCCCGGGCAAGCCTGATCCTCACGTCCCCCCTAGTGGTCGGTGCGGCCGGTGACCGGACCCAAAGTTCACCGAACCGACGGCAGGGGAAAGCATTCCGGCGCAGAATTACATTGAGAGGAAGCTTTCCATTACTTGCACAGGAGGGGTGCTGATGGCTTCGTTGTCATTGCGTTCCAAGAGGATTCTGGGCGTGGGGCTGCTTGTGTTCCTCCTTTCGGCGTTCTGTGTCCTGTCTGCGGCGGCGGCACCTGTGAGCGGCCGTATCGTCATCCTGTACACCAACGACGTTCACGGGAGAGTTGAAGCGTTCAAGCCGTCCGGCGCGAACGAGCCTGTCGGAGGCATGATCAAGCTGGCGACTCTCGTGGAAGACATCGTGGCGAAGGAGGGCAAGGACGTCCTCATCCTCAACGCAGGCGACTCCATTCACGGCACCAACATCATCAACCTCTTCGAGGGGAAGTCGATGGTGGAGGTCATGGAGGCGGTCGGCGTCGAGGCAATGGCCGTCGGCAACCACGAGTTCAACTACGGCCAGCCGGTGCTCCTCGAGAGGGCCAATGAGGCCGACTTCCCGTTCCTGTCGGCCAACACTATCAAGGTGGACGACGGGCGTGCGCTCCTTCCCGGGGTTCTCATCGTCACAGTGGGTGGTATCCGCGTCGGCATCTTCGGCCTGTCCCCGCTCGACACGTACACGTCCACTCATCCGAAGAACGTCGTAGGCCTCGAGTTCGTGGACCCCATCAGGGTGGCTAGCTGGATGGTGCCGTTCCTGCGCGAGCAGGAGGGGGTCGACGTCGTCATCGCCCTCACCCATATCGGATATGAAGAAGACAAGAAGCTTGCCGCCGCCGTGCCGGGCATAGACGTGATCGTGGGCGGGCACAGCCACACGCGGCTCGAGAAGCCCGAGAAAGTCGGAGGCACGATCATAGTCTCAGCCGGCGAATACGCGAAGGATCTCGGAAAGCTCGACATCACCGTTGAGAACGGCAAGGTCGCAGCATTCTCCGGAGGGCTCGTTCCCGTGGCCGCGGGCGTGGGTGAAGATGCCGAGGTGGGGGCAATCGTCGCCGCCTACCAGAAGCAGCTCGAAGAGAGACTCTCGGCCGTCGTGGGCGAGTCCCAGGTGACGCTCGACGGCGAGCGTGGGCACGTGCGCACGCGTGAGACCAACCTGGGCAACCTTGTCGCGGACATGATGCGCGACGCCGGGCAAGCCGACATCGCCCTCGCGAACGGCGGCGGGATCCGGGCGTCCATAGACAAGGGGCCCATCAGCGTCGGCGAAATCTTCACCACCCTGCCGTTCGACAACACCCTTGTAGTGCTCGAAGTCAGCGGGGCGAACGTCAAGGCCGCGTTGGAGCGGGCCGTGAGCGAGTACCCCAAGGAGCTCGGCGCATTTCTGCAGGTCTCAGGAGTGGAGTTCGAGTTCGATCCATCCAGACCGGCGGGTGGGCGCGTGACCTCGGTGAAGGTCGCGGGCGTTCCTCTCGATCCGAACAAGCTCTATAAGGTGGCCACCAACGACTTCATGGCTGCCGGCGGAGACGGCTACGAGATGCTCAAAGGTGCGAAGGTGCTGTTCTCCTCCGGCGAAATGCTGCGCGACGTGATGGCCCGGTACATAGCGAAGACGGGCACAGTCTCGCCCGGGGTCGAGGGAAGGATAGTGGTGAAGTAGAGCGTCCTTCCGGCGCTCCGTGAGGGTGGAGGCGACGTGACTGCGGACGTGGAGGGGACAAGGTCCCGGCCCCGGCCTCAATCCTAGCGCCGGCCCCGGCCCAGCCTCGGCCTGGGCCGGGGCTCGGGCCGTGGCTAGGGCCGGGAAGGTCCGGGCCATCCCAGGTGCTGGCGGCCGGGACCCGTCCCCAGGCGGACATTCCTTCGCGTAAGCGAGGCTGGGGCGTTGCCCCGGCGGCGCAGGCCGGACGCGAGACCTGGCTTGTGAGTGCGGCCTGTGGGTGGCACTTGAAGCTGGGCTCGAGACTTGCGTGTGTGCAACAGGTGCCGGAGAAGTGAAGAGGGGAGCGGGAGGGGGAACGACATGGGCGACGGGGTCGGGGGGAGGCTGTTCCCCGAAGGGTTCTTGTGGGGTGCGGCGACATCGTCCCACCAAGTCGAGGGGAACAACGTGAACAATGACTGGTGGGACTGGGAGCAGTTGCCCGGTAAGGTCGCCCACGGCGACAAGTCGGGCGACGCGTGTGACCAGTACAACAGGTACCGGCAGGACTTCGCGCTCGCGCGCGACCTCGGGCACAACGCCCACCGGCTGTCGCTGGAATGGAGCAGGATAGAGCCTGACGAGGGCCGCTTTGACCGGTGCGCCTTCGAACATTACCGCGACGTCCTGGGCACGTTGAAGTCGTTCGGCATGGCGACCATGGTGACCCTCCACCACTTCACGAACCCCAGGTGGCTCGGGGCGAAGGGCGGCTGGTTGCGTCCGGAAGTGGTGGGGCTGTTCGAGAGGTACTCCCGCCACGTGGCGGAGCAGCTGGGAGATCTCGTGGACTTCTGGGTCACCATCAACGAGCCGATGGTATACGCCACGCATGGTTATCTGCTCGGTTTGTGGCCGCCTGAGAGGAAATCCATCGTGCTTGCATTTCGCGTGGCGAAGAACCTTGCGAAAGCCCACGGTCGCGCATACCATGCCATCCATGACGTGCTTGGGGCACGGGGTCGGCGTCCCATGGTGGGCATTGCCAAGAACATGATGGTGTTCGATCCCAAGAACCCCGGAAACAAGTTCGATAGGATGGTCGCAGGGAAACTCGACCGCGTGTTCAATAGGTCCTTCCTCGATGCCCTTGCCACCGGAGTCCTGGATTTCCCCATGGTATTGCGAGAGTCGGACCCGAAGGTCGCAAGAACCCAGGACTTCATCGGCGTGAACTACTACTCGCGCACCCTGGCCTCTTTCAGACTGCAGAAGCCCCGGATGCTCTTCATGGACATGTCTGTGAAGGAGGATGCCGAGAAGAACAGCCTCGGATGGGAGATCTACCCCGAGGGGATATACCGAATCCTCATGCGTGTGAAGAGATATGGGCTGCCCGTGTATATCACAGAAAACGGCATATCGACCACTGATGACAGACAGAGGGAGCGCTTCATCCTCTCACACCTTCGCGAGGTGGCCCGGGCAATGGCCGATGGAGTGGACGTGCGCGGCTATTTCCACTGGTCCCTCATAGACAACTTCGAGTGGAAAGAGGGGTTCACGCCCAGGTTCGGGCTCGTGGCGGTGGACTACAAGACCCAGGCGAGAACGATACGCCCAAGCGCGAGACTCTATTCCGAGGTCATCCGGACCGCCTCGTTGCCGTGAGACTGCCCCGTGACCACCTGCGGGGGTCGGGCTGTGTGGTTGTGCGCGGACCGTCGAGAGGCCGGTCATCAGACACAGGGCCATGAGAGCCCGGCTGGGTTCAACGTGGCACGGCGCAGCGGTGAGGCGGTGCCTGGGGCTGGCCTGTTGGATCCCGCCGGGTGCCCGCTTGGCGATGGGCATGGTCGTCGGGGTCTTCTCTGATTGACGGCCACGAACCGGGGCGTCGTGAGCCGGCAAGTGGGACACAGCAGACCGGCAGCGTTGTCGTCGTGCGCTACAACGTTATAGCACGTTGAGTGCGGGCGTCCGGTCCCGGACGTGGTTCGGCGACTCCCGACGGGCGCGGCTCGGGCATCCTGCCGCTTGGCGGATTCGCGCCGAATTGAGGCACATCCCGTGCGCGCCCAAAGTTTCCAAGGGGGCGCGCACAGACACGGAAAGAGATCAAGGGAGGGTGAACCTGCGTGAGACAACACCGGGTCCTGACAGCGGTGATCGTGGCGACGTTTCTCGTGGGAGTCATTTGGGGTTCTCCCGGACGCGCGCTGGGCGCGGAGGAGCCGCTCTACGTGGCCCTCATCTGGCACAACCACCAGCCTTTCTACAAGAACCCCGCGACCGGCAAGTACATGTTGCCCTGGGTGAGGATGCACGCGGTCAAAGACTACTACGACATGGTTTCCATTCTCAAGGAGTACCCCGGCGTTCACTGCACCTTCAACCTGGTTCCGTCTCTCATCTTTCAGCTCGACGAGTGCGCTGCGGGTGCGAAGGACGTCTGGCAGGCCGTCTCCGAGAAACCCGCCTCGGAACTCACCCGCGACGAGAGAGAGTTCATCCTTAGGAGGTTCTTCGACGCCAATTGGGACAAGATCATAAAGAGACATCCGCGATACTGGCAGCTTCTGCAGAAGCGCGGGGAGACGGTGACCGACGCGAGCATCTCCCGCGCCCTCCAGATCTTCACTGACCGAGACTACAGGGATCTTCAGGTCTGGTTCAACCTCGCTTGGCTCGATCCCGACTTCAAAGAGGGCGATCCTCTGATGAAGGCGTTGATTGACAAGGGCCAGGGTTTCACGGAGGAAGACAAGCGCCGGGTGCTCGCGAAGCATGTTCAGATCATGAGGCAGGTGATCCCGCTGTACCGGTCCATGCAGGACTCCGGCCAGATCGAGGTCACTACCACCCCGTTCTACCATCCCATCATGCCGCTCTTGTACAACGTGGAGCTTGCCCGCGTGGCCAGTCCGAAGCTGAACCTGCCCAGCCGGGCGTTCGCGCATGCCGGGGATGTCGAAGCTCAGCTCGGCATGGCTGTACGGTTCTACGAGAACCATTTCGGGTGCAAACCGCGCGGACTGTGGCCTTCCGAGCAGGCCGTGGGACAAGACATCGTGGGGCTCGTCAGCGACGCGGGCTTTCAGTGGATGGTGTCCAGCGAGGGGGTGCTCGCCAGGTCTCTCGGCGTGAGCCTCCGCGACGGCTCGGGAAACGTCGTCAGGCCTGACCTCTTGTACAAGCCGTATATAGTCGAAGAGGAGGGCAGGTCCGTTGTCGTGCTCTTCCGCGACATCGCGCTCTCGGACAAGATAGGGTTCAGCTACTCCGGTATGAACGGTGCCGCTGCAGCCCTCGATTTCATGAATTACCTGCGTAAAGTGAAGCGAGACCTTGCGGGGACGCCCGGGCCGCACGTGGTGACGGTGGCGCTCGATGGCGAGAACTGCTGGGAGTACTACGATAATGATGGGAAGGAATTCCTGCATTCCCTGTACAAGATGCTGAGCGCGGATCCCGGCTTCAAGGCCGTGACGGTTGAAGAGTACCTGAAAGCTCACCCCGCCAAGGACAGAATCCCGGTCCTGCACACGGGCTCCTGGATTTCTGACAATCTGGAGACCTGGGTGGGTGAGGCCGAAGAGAACAAGGCATGGGATTACCTGGCGAGAGCGCGCGATGTCCTCGCGGAGTACACGTCGGAGAACGCCGGGAACGAGGCGGCGCAGGAGGCCGTCGCCCTCGCGTGGGATGAGCTCTACGCCGCGGAGGGGAGCGACTGGTTCTGGTGGTACGGTGACGACCAAGACTCCGGCAACGACGCCGCGTTCGACGAGCTCTTCAGGACCCACCTCCAGAACGTATACTCAGCTATCGGGCAGGCGATTCCGGCTTACCTGTACATGCCCATAGTCCCGAAAGAGGCGGCCAAGCCCGACGTCCAGATGAGCGGCTTCGCGAAGGTGACTCCTGACGGCAAGATAGATCCGGGCGAGTGGGCGCCTGCGGCCATGTACTTCAAGACTGAGGCGGCTCCCATGCCGGGCGGCGGAGGGGAGATGATCCTCAGAGCCCTCTGGGTAGGGGTCGATGCGGAAAGCCTCTACCTGCGCTTCGATATGAGGGGTGGCCTCAAGGATTTCCTGGGCACCGACGCCACGCTGGCCGCTTACCTTTCGAACCCCAGGCGCGCGGAGGCGAACAGCGTTCCGAGGTCAAGCGGCCAGGGAAGCGCCGCGACCGCTCTCGGGTTCGCGCCCGGTGCCGAGGTGCTCGTGAGTTTCAAGGACCTCGGAGGCCCGGGCCCCGCGAAGGCACGCCTAGCGTTCGCTGGCGGCGACGAGACGTGGGTTGACGTGAAAGAGCTTCCCGGCGCAGCCGCCGACCGCACCATTGAGCTAAAGGTCCCGTTCGCTGATGTGGGGCTCCAGCCTGGGGATGCTGTGAGCCTCGCGGTGGTGGCTTCCAAGAACGGCAGGAACGTGGACATGCTGCCGGTCGAGGGACCCGCCGAGGTCAGGGTGCCCGAAATCATCGCCGGACAGACTCTTTTCAGACGGGATGACCCGGCCGGCGACGACCACGGCCCGGGGGCGTACACGTACCCTCTGAACGCCGTCTTCAAGCGCGGAGTGTTCGACATGCTGTCCTTTGAGGTCCTCAAGGCGGGAGACGACATCGTGTTCCAGGTGAGGCTCGCCGGAGACATCACGAACCCCTGGAACTCGCCTGTGGGGGTGTCTCTTCAGACCATCGACGTGTACATCGACACTGACCGCAAAGCCGGGTCGGGAAAGACCGAGGCGCTCGGCGGAAGGCACGTGACCTTCGCGCCGGAGTCGGCGTGGGAGTATGCCATCTGGGTCGAAGGTTGGAACCAGAGGATATTCACGGCCGACGGCAAGGAGGTCCAGGCCGGCGTGAGAGTGAGCCAGGACCCGGTCAACAAGATCATCTCCATCAGGGTCCCCAGGACGGCCCTGGGCGACCCGCAGCCAGGATGGGGCTACCAGGTCTTCATCCTGAGCCAGGAAGGTTATCCTTCGCCGGGGAACCTGCGGGTGCGGGAAGTACTGTCCACGGCTCAAGAGTGGCGTCTGGGCGGAGGCGACGACTCCGAGATAGACCCGAATGTCATCGACCTGCTGGCCCCTGCAGGGACGACCCAGGAGGAGATCCTCCAGGCTTACGACGTGAGCGCGGGCAAGCTCGCGGAAGTGCCGATGGTGTACGGAGGCAAGTGACGAATCGTGCGGCCTGGGACTGGAGCGGAGCCGGGGCCGGCGGCGGCCGCCCGGGCTGGCGGCCGCCCGGTCCCCGCCTTGCGCGGCGCGGGTTCGTTGCGATATCATCGGTGATGTCAGGTGAGCGACACGCTATCGGTCAAGAGGAGTCGACGATGGAAGCATTTCGCGAGAATGAGAATGATCCGGGCGTCGAGTTGCGAGAGTCGAGCGGTCGCCTTCGGAAGCCCGCCCAACGACCGGCTGGAATGGATGAGGGAGCCGGACTGGCGCTCAAAGGAGCATGGCACGCGCAGGAGACACCCTATGTGGAGCGTCCGCACGAGAACACCGTCGCCATCAGGTTTCGGGCGAAGTCGAGCGATGTGACAGGCGTCTTGCTCGAACTCCGCGGGAGGCCCGGCTCGGGGGCATGCGCCGCCGTCGCCATGGAGCCTTATGCGATCGAAGGAGGCTTCACTCAGTATCGGGCTGAGGTCGCGGCCTCGGGCGGCTTGCTCGCCTACAGGTTCCTCCTGCAGTTGGACGGCGCGGCGGCCGCATCTCGCGGTGCGGTCCGTACGGTATGGCATACACCCTCGGGCGAGTTCACGCGGGAGCCGGACCCGGAGAGCTGGTACACGCTGGATGTCTCGCGCCTCTGTGTGTTCAAAACGCCTGAGTGGGTGCACGACGCTGTGTTCTATCAGATCTTCCCGGACAGATTCGCGAACGGAGACCCCTCCAACGATCCGGTCGGCACTCGGCCGTGGGGAGAGGCCCCGGCCCGCGACAATTTCTTCGGCGGCGATTTCCAGGGGATCATCGACAAGATCCCTTACCTCAGAGACCTCGGGATCACGGCCGTGTGGCTCAACCCGATCTTCCAGTCCGTGTCGAACCACAAGTACGACACCGCAGACTACCTGCGAGTGGACGAGGCTTTCGGAGATCTCGCCAAGTTTCGAGAGCTTGTGGCCTCGCTTCACGCATCGGGGATCAGGGTGATCCTCGACGGTGTATTCAACCATACGGGCGATGAGTTCTGGGCCTTCCAAGACATCGTGGAGAATGGACCCGCGTCGCCTTATGTCAACTGGTACCACGTTCACGACTTCCCGATCCGTCGCCATCCAAAGCCCAACTACGAGGCATGGTGGGGATTTGCGGACCTTCCCAAGCTCAACATGGGCAACCCCGAGGTGCGCCGGTACATACTCGACGTCGCCGCCTTCTGGATGAGAGAGGTCGGCATAGACGGGTGGCGCCTGGACGTCCCGAACGAGGTGGACCACTCGTTCTGGAAGGTCTTCCGCGACCACGTGAAGAGCGTCAATCCCGACGCGTACATCGTGGGTGAGATCTGGCGTGACGGCTCGCCGTGGCTCAAAGGGGACGAGTTCGACGCCGTAATGAACTACGTCTTCCGTGACGCCGTGCTCGACTTCTTCGCAAGGCGGAAGACGTCAACGTCTGAGCTCGCCGCGAGCCTGGAGAAGCTCAAAGCCGGCTACCCGGCCCAGGCAGGCGCGGCCTTGCTCAACCTCCTCGGGAGCCACGACACTGAGCGCGTCCTCACGGCGTTTGAGGGGGACAGGCGCCGCATGGTCCCTGCGATCGTGTTCCAGATGACTTTCCCCGGGGCGCCCATGGTGTACTACGGAGACGAGGTCGGGATGACTGGTGAGAAAGACCCGGGGTGTCGCGGGACCATGGTCTGGGACGAGCGTCTCCAAGACCGCGAACTGCTCGGGATCTATCGCCGGCTCATTCACCTTCGACGCTCCAGCGCCGCCTTGCGGCGCGGCGACATGAGGTGGCTCCTCGTGGACGATCCCACGAGGACCTTCGCCTTCGTGCGCAGATCCGGAGACGACGTCGCGGTGGTCGCTGTGTGCGCGGGCGAAAGACGGGTCACGCTCGACCTGAACCTGGAGGCTGGCCCGGGCTGGCACGAACGGGTGGACCCGGTGTGCGTTGCCCCGACGAGGGTGCGCGATGTCCGGACGCTCTCGGATGCGCTGACGGGGCAGACGTATCCAGTCGTGGACAGCAGAGTGAGGCTGGAGCATCTTGGTCCGCACCAGGCTGTCGTCTTGACCGCATGACAGCCAGGCATGACGGCTGGCTGATCGCCCGGCGCCGGGCACGGCGGCGTGGGGGCGCGGACCGGTGAGACGGCACAGCTCGTAGCAGGCAGCGGGGATGCGAGGCACATTCAAGAATTTGCGCTTGACAGAGCGTACGGTGCGTGCTACATTATGAATAAATTCACACATCCTGGCGGAAATGGCCTGCGCAGGCGCTAGAAGCACAGGATGGTGCAGGCGATAGCGAGAAAGCTCGTTGAAAGCGATGACGGGGAAGAGTAGGCCGGATACGCCGTCCGAGAGAGCCGGGGGCGGTGGAATCCTGGTATGGCGGGCCGGTTGAACCACACCCTTGAGCGCAGACCGAAACCGGTGCGGCGGCGGAAGCGGGCGGTGAGCCCGCTGCCGGGCGGCGGCGCGGGAGTAGGCTCTGACGGGTCTCGCCCGTTAGTGCGAGGAGGTATAAGCCCGGGGCTTGCGGCATCGTTGCCGTGCCGTCGCGTGCCGTGGTCGCGCAGCGATCACGCGAGGTCGCTGTGCGGTCGCTGACAACGCGGACAACGCGGCATGGAGGCGCCTGACGAGGCGCTTCACTCAGAGTCGGCGGACGCGCGTCGCGAGGCCTGTCCGTAACCGGGCCGTACCGGAGAATGAGCGGGTTGCGGCATTGTGCCGTGACCAATAAGGGTGGGACCACGGGAGATCACCTCTCGTCCCTTGCGGGACGGGAGGTGTTTTTTTGCGCTGAAGCCTGAGGAGATGAGCAGGGAAACCCCAGAAGAAGCCACGCAGAAACCAGACCAAAGAGGAAAGAGGAGGCAACCACGATGAATGCGAAGAGGCTCGGACGAATAGCGCTGCTGGCGTTGATCACCGCTACGGTTGTGATCGGAGGAGTCGCGGCCGCAGCAAGTGATAACTCGCTCGCCAAGATCAAGGCCGCGGGCGTCCTCAGGATCGGGGTCGACGATGCGTTTCCGCCCATGGAATACCGCGATGAAAAGGGCAAGCTGATCGGCTTCGATGTGGACCTGGCCGATGAGATCGGGCGCCGCCTTGGGGTTGCGATCGAATGGGTCCCGACGGCCTGGGATGGGGTGATCCTGGCCCTGCAGTCGGGCAAGTTCGACATCATCCTTTCTTCCATGACCATCACTGAGGAACGCGCGAAGATGGTGGACTTCAGCCCGCCCTATATTTGGGGCGCGCAGATCGTGGTCATCAGGGAGAGGGATGACTCTATAAAGAGCGTACCCGATCTTGCCGGCAAGGTCGTGGGCAGCCAGCTCGGAAGCACGGGCGAGATCGCCGCAAGGAAGATTGCCGGCGTGAAGGAGCTCAAATTGTACGGGCAGTTCACGGAGGCGCTCACGGATCTCGCCATCGGCAGGGTCCAGGCGGTGGTAGTGGACGAGTTCGTGGGCCGCTACTACATAACGAAGCGGCCGGGCATGTACCGCGTGCTCCCGGAGCGGCTGTCCGAGGAAGAGGTGGGCATCGCCTTCCGCAAGGAGGACAAGGCACTTCGCGAGGCCGTGTGTGCGGCCCTTGAAGCCATCAAGGCGGACGGAACATATGCGGCCATCTCAAAGAAGTGGTTCGGGGTCGACGTCTCGAAGCGCTGATGGCATCCGTGAGGCCTAGACCTTCACGGCGGTCGCCGGCGGGCATATTGGGGCGGCTTCCCGCCGGCGGCCGGCCGTGCCGCCCGTGACGCCCCTTGTATCCTCCGGTCGCGGTGCACCCGCGGGGGCGGGCGCGGTCCGCGGCGCGGCGGGCGGGGGCTCGTCAGCGGGCGACCGCCATGACTTGCCATGACCTATCATTCAGGGCGCGGAGGCGCTCACGACGTGTGGAAAGGGTCGCCGTCCGGATCCAAGAAAGGGAACGCGGCGACCGCGGTAGAGCGAGTCGGTAGGGCGAGTAAGGAGCGAGCGTATCATGGATATCGTGCTCATGGTGAAGCTTGTGCCGATCCTGGTGAGAGGGGCCGCGATGACGATGGAGCTCACCTGCTTTGCGGTGGTGCTCGGAACGGCGCTCGGCCTTCCGATCGCCCTGGCCCGGCTGTCGCGACATCCTCTCCTGCGCGCACCCGCATCGCTGTACACGTGGTGGATGAGGGGGACGCCGCTTCTCATGCAACTCTTCCTCATCTACTATGGTCTGCCGCAAGTGGGGGTTACGCTCGACCCGTTTCCCGCCGCGGCGGTCGGGATGACGCTGAACGCGGCCGCGTACATCGCCGAGATCCTGCGCGGGGGCATACTGTCCATAGATCGGGGCCAGATGGAGGCCGCGAGGTCTCTCGGGATGAGCTACCTTCAGGCGATGAGGTGGGTCATCCTGCCCCAAGCTGTTCCGAGGCTCATCCCGCCCATGGGCAACGAGGTCATCGCGCGGCTGAAAGACTCGTCGCTCGTGTCCACGATAGCCATGGTGGATCTCATGCGCGCGGCACAGCAGATGATCGCCACGACTTTCCGGCCGCTGGAGATCTTCTTCGCCGCAGGGGTGTTCTATCTCATCATGACGACTGCCTTCACCATGCTGTTCGGGTCATGGGAAAGGCGGCTCGCGGAAAGGGGCAAGGGCAGGGCGCCGGCGATGGCCCGGCTTCGCAGGGGGTTGGCCGGTCTTGCAAGCGTACGGGGGATATGGTAACATAAGAGTGGTACATGACTGACCGCATATAAGAGTGTCGCGCGCCTGTAGCTCAGGGGATAGAGCAACTGCCTTCTAAGCAGTGGGCCGCAGGTTCGATTCCTGCCAGGCGCGCCATTGTTTATCTAGACTTTTGTGGTCAGCGCGGCGCGCAAGGCGACAGTTGTTCTGACAGCCAATCTGCTGCTTGTGCGGGAGGGCGTCGTGTCAGCAGCAGGGCTCTCGGACAGGCGGTCAAGCTCAAAGTCGACGTGATAGTCGGCGAGAAGGGCCAACATGCGTTTGTGTACGCCGTGAGCTTCGACAAGACGCGCCGGTTCGAGGGCGCGTCGTGAGCCTGCGCCACGGTGTCTGGGTGTCCCGGGTCTTGCTTCCCATGGGCGCGGACTGGCAAGACTCCGAGATCGGGTGTGGGGGTCGCAGTGCCCGCGCCCGTACGGCCGCCTCAATATGGTGCCAAGGGCTCTCCGTGTACCCAGAAATGCCCACCAGATGGGCCCTGCGTGAAACCAACCGTAGAAGATGAGTTACACTCCGGGACCTTGCTCGGCGCCTAACGCCCTGGACGCGCATCGGCTTCCCCGTTCCGGTCCTCCGATACTGCAGGGTATCTCCAGAGCTGTGCAACCGCGCGCCGGAGTTCTGTTATCTGCGCGTCGCTTAATGGACATTCGGGAGAGTTCAGCGGCGCGGTATCCCGGCCCTCGATGATCAGGACCACTGCGTCCTTGCTCAGGACATGGGTGTGCCAAACGGAACGCTTCACGTTATACACCCTCAAGGGCTCCATATCCCGGGCATGGATGGCGGTCACGCTCTGGCTTCCCTCACCGGCGAACAGGATGCACCTGCCAGCGAGCAGCACAAACATCTCATCGGTCTCGTCGTGACGTTGCATCGACTTGACGTTTTCGGGAGAACAGTCGCTGCAATACCCGAGGGTGGCGACGCGCCACCCGCCGCAGTCGAAGACGGGCCGATAGCCGTCGCCCACGCAGCTCTGCTCTTCGACAAGCCTTGCGTCAATTACCATCTTGACATGGCACCCCGTGCTGCCTGTATCCATCCATCGTCTCGTCCTCCTCATTGCGTTCTGGTAGCCATCGAGTGCCCGGCCATAGTGAGGGTCGTCCCGTCAGAAAACGTAACTACCTGCGTCGTATCAGTCGGGTTGTATGCTACGTATGTCTTCTTCCCGTTATTGTCGAAGACCGCATGGAGCGGGGAGTCCGCAGTAATTGAGGTGTCAACGCGACCCAACACGCGTAGATTGCACAGCCAGTGGTAGGTATGCGCGAGTGTCTCACTGAACTCGGGCGTCAACGTATCCTTCCACAGGCTGAGCGCCGTTTCCGGGTCACTCAAGGCCAGGTACGAGTAGATGATGTCATGCCAGGTGTTGACCCGCCCGAGGGAGAGGATCTCGTTATAGTTCCTGAGGACGTATTCGGGATCATGGCCGAGGTAAAGGGACCCGCCGGTGATGGGGAGGAAGTTGATGCCATTGACCTCCGCGGGGTTATCTGTCCACCAGGTCGTATGGACAATCTTGCCGCCCCAGACGATGGAACAGTCCACGTTCTTGAATTCAGGCGGGAAGTTGTCGCCGTAGATGTTGAACCAGTAGTTCTTCACCGCTGTTGTCTCCGTTGCGTAAAGGTAAACCCCCAGGTCCCTGATGGCCCTGTTCCCGGTCGTTTCGCCCCAGAGTATGAGCGAGACCCAGGCGTTGATGGCCTCGGAGGATGATTCCTGGTTGTTTCCCGAACTGTAACGAGCTGATCCCGACGCCCATGAATGCCCTGCGTACGGGTCGAAGGCGCGCAGGAAGGGGTACTTCGGGTCGGACCGGTCCCAGTTTGCCATATCCCTGATTAGCTCGGTTACCATTCCACCCCACTGGCTTTCGTCTGCCCAGTGCCGGTCCCGTAAAGCCACCGCCGCGGCCGCGAACACGTAGTAGCCGTAGTGGAAATGGTGATCGTTCAGGTCAGTGTTCGACCCGTATCCTGCGTTATAGCCGATGAGGGTCCCCCAGTTCTTGTCATAGTAGAACAGGTTCTCTGTTTCGCCGGGGCTCGCTGTGAACCAGTCCTCGAGCGTCTGCGTCATTGTGGAGAGGAACGAGTTGCGCGCCGCGGTATCGCCTATTTGCTCGGCGATGGGCAGTATATTCGCCAGCCTGCCGAGGTTCTTGCCGATTACGTATGTGTTGTACCTGGCGCTCCCCAGGCCGAGCCGGATATGCTCGCGTTCGTCGGCGACCTCCCTGACATAACCGGCGAGCCTTTCGTGGTCGTAGTCCCCGCAATCGGGGAGCCACGGGAGGACCCCGTTGAAGGTATAGCGAGTGGTGAAGCTGTTGCCCTCTATGACCTTCATGGTCCCCCGGATGCTCCGATAAGTCATCGGCAGCAGGCGTAGCGAGGCGTTGTTCCTCCACTGATGAGGATACAAGGCCACGAGGGTGTGCGTATTGTCGCCCTCTTTCGTCGTAGTCGAAACCGTGAAGGTCGTCGTCACTTCGCTCCTGACCTGATCATATGTCCAGCTCACGCGGGTGTCCGTCAAGAACGCGTATGCGTGCTCGGCGTAGTAAGTGAGGGTTTCCTCCGTGCTGTCTGGGAGCACCGCCACTGAAAAGTAGTCGGCGCCGCCGCCCAGGTCACACGTGATGGTACGGCTACCAAGGCCAGACCAGGTCGAACCCTTGGGGGCAAACAAGCCGTACGCGTTCCCGTTCACCGTGACGCCCAAATACTGCTTGTCCGCAGCGCCGTACCAGACTTCAGGCGTGGAGCTGAACGATACGGCCGGCTTTACCCCGTTGAAGATGAAGAAGGCAAACGGGCTGCCGTGGGCCAAGGTCACCACTATGCTCCTGTCGCCGTCGGCCATCTTTATGTCCACCGCCCAATCGCTGTACCTGTCGGCCCTGGCATCTACGGGCTCGAAACCCTCGCCCTGGATCTCGAGATCCGCGCGATGCTCCATGAGAACATCGATGTCGCCATCGAGTTCATACTCGATGGTCTTATTCGGGTAGCCCAACTCCAGGCCCGTCGGGGTACACTTCGCTGTCAAGGGATGAGGGTACATGGCGTGCGAGTACTTCGTCCACAACACTGAGCTCCACCATTTATTGGTGGGGACTGCCCCCTGCAGGTTTTCGGTCTTGAAGACCTCGACAGGCGGCCCGTATTGCCCGGTCGGCAGGGCCGTCGTGTAGCTTCCACGGCCGATCTTGACCGTGGTCCCGTCGGCGGTGGCGCCATTAGCCGCGGCCACGCTGGCGGCAATCCCTTTGTTGACAGCCCCGTTACCGGTGCTTACGTCGGCGGAAGTATGGTCGGCGACGTTTCCGTCACCCGCGGCACCCGAGACCATGGGAGCGATCATGGTCAAAAGTCCAATAGCAGCGATGGGAGCCAGCATGGCCTTCCACATAACCACCCCTCCGGAATCATCGAGTTATTCGGAGATCTGAGAAGCGACCCGGGAAGCCCTCAGCCTAGATCCACTTCGAGTTCGTGCTCGGAATCGGGCTCGAGGTCGGCAACAACGGCCCTCCTGACGAGCGCGGACCTGCCGCCGTCGAGCCGTTCAAACCCTACCTCTCTGCCGTCGATGGCGATCCGCTCGATACCGTACTCTCCATATGAGAGCCCAAGGGGGTTATGGTAGGTAACGTGGAGCTTTCGGCCTGCAAAGACGAGGCGTACCCCGGCCGTTCCGCGGGCCGTGAACTCCTCCGCCACAAGCTTTGGCTCGATCACAAGGTCCCCGACCCTGCCTTTGACCCCGTAGACCTCGTTCACCATCGTGAACACGAGCCAACTCGCCGAGCCCGTAAGATAGTGGTACATGCCCCGCCCTCTTGCGTCGAAATACTCCGGCAGCCCCGGGTAGATGCGGCTTACCGTAAAGTCCCTGCACAGCCTGTAGATTGACCGCAGGACCGCGTGTCCTTCCTTCACGAAACCCCGCTTGTACAGGGCGTTCGCATACATCACCACCATGTGGTTGAACATGGCGCCGTTTTCCTTGTGACCGTATGCGAACCCGAAGCACCTGCCCATCTTCGGCTGGGCCCCGCGAAAATCAGTGTTCAACCGGTAGCCGCCCAACACCGGGTCCTTAAGGTACCGCTCAACCGCCGAAACGACCTGCCCCACCTGCTCGTCGGTAGCGACCCCGCCCATGATAGTGAACACTTGCCCGGTCAGGGTCATCCGTACCCCGCCGGGGTGGTCACCCTCGACCCTCTTCCCGTCATTGTCGTAATAACCGTTGAACCACCAGAACCCCTCGGCGCTCGTGATCCATTCCTTCTCGCGGATGCGCTCCCGTATCCAGACGGCCTTCCTCTCGAGGTCCCGGGCGATGGCGTCAAGGCCAACGTTTACTTTGCGCCCGGTGATCCCGTTTCCGCACGCGTCGAAGTAAGACTGCAGCAAAGCCTGTTTCTCCCGGACCGAATCGTAGTCTATCGGGCCGAAGATGGTGTCGAGCAGCATGGTCATCTCCGCCGCCAGGGCTATCTCATGCACCCTGGCTCGCCTGGACAACTCACGTAGCAGCATGGCGATGTCCGACAGGTTGGAGCCATAGAGTGCCGTGAAGGCCACGCTTTCGCCCCTTTCGCAAGCCATGTCGAGCGCGTCGTTCCAGTCGGCTCCCTCGAGCCTGATCATGTTGTGCTCGCCAACATTGAAGAACGAAGTCAGATGCTGGACCAGGATGTGTTCTACGATCGACCCCAGGTAAGGTTTTCCATCGTGCTGCTTTAGCGCGAGGCCGTCCTCGGGCTTCCACATGGGATCTCTCTTTCGAGCGCGGTTCAGTTGCCCGTCCCTGAAGTAAGGGCGTTCCAGGAGAAGGCTCTGGATATCGCCGCTGAGGTCGATATAAAGCTTGGTGGCGAGGAGGGGCCATGCTCCGTGATCCATCCACACGCGCGGGATATCGTTCCTGTCGGCCATGAATTCTCCCGGCCCGGCGCCGATGATTGTGGCGTTGCTCCCGTCTATTCTCACGCCGGCGAAGCTGTTCAGCACCAGATCTCTTGCCTTCTCGGGTTCCAGGATGAGCAGGGCGAGGCAATCCTGGAAGAGGTCGCGCCAGCCCCGTCCGCCCTTGCCGTAATCGTGGTGGGGCAGGAAAGAACAACCATAGATCCGGCGCAGCATCGGCTGGAGCGTGACCCATCTCATCCAGGATTTAAAGTCAGGGTCATTCTCCTCGAACACCAGACGATCCAGTTTGCCCTTCCAGTACGCTTTGCTCTCTTCGAGGTGGCGCTCGAACTTCCGGCCTGAGCAGTATTTCTCTGCGATCGCACCGATCGCCGCAAGTGTCCATGCTCCCGCGCCTGGGCTTTCGCCTGCACCGCTTTCGCCAGCGTTACTCTCACCGGTGTCGCTCTCACCCGTGTTCCCCCTGGCAGCTTCGATTCCTCGGGCGTTGCTCCCGCGGGTGTCGCAAACGGCCATGGCAAGCACATACGATCTGCAGCTACCTGGGGTCAAGACGACGTCCTTGAACCTGAGGGCACCTATTGCCTCATACCCCTCCAGCCTCTCCCCAGCGTGGTGGCGGCTACCCAGGTTCTCGACTACCACCTGCGGCCACTCGAGGCAGCCACCCTCGCCAATGAAGTCCCACAGGATGGGGAAAAAGCCGACGGGCGGCTCGCCATCCTCCTCCGCTCCCAGCACACCGTACACCACTGAGTTGGGTCTATGCCCACGTTCATCGAAGCGAAGGGTCGGGCAGACCACGACGCCCCAGGGGACGGTCCATATCCGATGCAAAAGAGATGTAACGTGCCGGTGGTCCCTGATGTTTTCGGCCGAGCGGCAGTAAAGCGGGATGGCGGCCGTCGGAGTGATCGCAAGTAGCCGGTCGCCGGTATTCCTGATAGTGACGCGCATCAACTCCACGCGGTCATCGGTGGCGGGGACGAAGTTCGTCATCTCTGCGGTCACGCCCAGCTGTGAGCTTACGCGCGTCACTTTGTGCCAGAGGAAACCTCCTTCCATGATCACCTCGTCCTCAACGCCGGAGAAGCGCTGGGCTAGCTGCCTGGAGGAGTTTCCCGAGGCGGACCATGCCCCATGGCCGTGAATGTAGACCCAGAAATTCCGGGCGGACCGCGAGTTGTGCAGGTCCTCCGCACACACCGGTGCCATCAGGAATGTGTGCTGGCCCGTCTTGATATCGCCGTGCAGGGTGGGCGTGATGGAGGACATCATCCCAGCCTCGTTGGCTAACGGGAAGTACAAGCAGCTGCTTTTGTGCGGGTCGGCCAGCTCAAAACAGCCGTCATCGTCCTTGAACCGCCAGCCGACCGGTCGGATCGGTTGGACGTTCGCTTGCGTCAGCATAATCCTTTCGTCACACCTTTACCCCTTCATCGCACCTCGAGTGAGTCCGGAGATGAACTGTCTCGACATAAAGATGAACACCATGATGAGCGGGAAAGTGCTGATCACCGATCCGACCATGACCGCTCCGTAGTCCACGGACGCAAGCCCTTGCAGGGAACGCAGGGCTACGGGCACGGTGAAAGTGGTCTTGTCGCGGAGCATCACGAGCGGCATCACGAAGGAGTTCCACTGCCCGACGAAGGACATGATGCCAAGAGCCCCCAATGCCGGTTTGATGAGCGGAAGGACGATCCGCGTGTAGATCCCGAATTCCGTGCACCCGTCCATGCGAGCGCTATCCATCAGCTCTCTTGGGATAGCGCTGCCGATATACTGGCGCATCATGAAGATGCCCATGGCGCTGGCCGCGCCCGGGAGGTACAGCGCTCGCGGGGTATTATACCAGCCCAACGCCTTCATCAGGATGAACGTTGGGATGATCATGACCCAGCCTGGGATCATGATCGTTGCCAGCATCAACTTAAAGAGAAGCTCCCGTCCCCTGAACCGGTACATCGCGAAGCCGAACCCTGCCAGGGAGCAGAAGAACAGCGTAAGGATTGTGCCAATACTGGCGATGTAGAGGCTGTTCCAGAAGTTCCGCCAGAAAGGAACCTGAGAGAGAAGGCTCTGGTAGTTAAGCCCGAACGCGCCGCTCGGCCACATCGGGGGCGGCGATGAGAAAATGTGGCTCTTGTCCTTGGTCGATAGCACCAGCATGTACCAGAATGGAAAAAAGGTGGCGAGAGTTGCGACCGCCAGGGGCAGATAGAGCGCGATCTTCGTCAGCACTAGCGTCAACCGCGGCGACCGGCGGCGTTTGACGGAACAACGAAGCTCGGGCGTGGTACTCACACGGCTTCCTCCTGTCGTCCCTGCCTGAAGAACCGCAGGTTAATCAAGGAGAAGACGAAGATCATGATGAACAGGACCCATGAAATTGCGGCCGCGGAACCGAAGTAGGTCCAGTCGAAAGCAACCTGGTAAAGGTTCATGGCCACCGTATACCCGGCCATGCTCGAGCCGCCGTTCATGTCAGTCAGGATCAAAGGTTCCGTGAAGAGCTGCATGCTTCCGATTATAGACAGCGTCACCGCGAACAGGATCATGGGCCGGAGGAGCGGGAGCGTGATGTGGAAGAAGATCTGCCGCCAGTTGGCGCCGTCCACCCGCGCTGCGTCATAGTACTCGGTGTCTATGGCCTGCAGGCCAGCGAGGTAGAGGATGGTGTTCCACCCGGTCCATTGCCAGATGATCAGGATCGAGATCGACGGTTTCACATATGCCGCCTTTCCCAGCCAGTTGATCGGCAGGGTGACGTGAAGGGCGTCGAGCAACGCCTTGAGCGGCGCGAATTGGAAGATAGGCGCGAGAGCATAGTTGAGCAGGCCCATCCGGTAGCTGAACAAGGCCCTGAAGAGCAGGGATACGGCAATCGAGGCGGTTAAGTAAGGCAAGAACAGGCTGGCCTTAAAGAAGTTCTTGAACTTGACGAGCCCGGCGTTGAGGATGAACGCAAAGAACAGGGCCAGGATGTGTTGGGGTAGCGCGGACTCGAACATCAGGACGATTGTGTTGCCGACCGCTTTCCAAAAGATATCGTCCGTCAGAAGGTAGGTATAGTTCTTCAAGCCCACGCATTTCATGGGCCCGATGCCATTCCACGAGTGGAAGCTGAGGTACAGCGAGAACAGCAGGGGGAATGCCGAGAACACCAGGAAAAGAATGAAGAACGGGGAGATAAACGCGTACGGAGCGGCCTTCTGGCGCCAACGAACTCGCCGATATGCGCCTTGTGCTGTCAAGACTGCCAC
The DNA here is from genome assembly GCA_050261175.1 of Clostridia bacterium. GTDB lineage: Bacteria > Bacillota > SHA-98 > UBA4971 > UBA4971 > UBA6256. The sequence goes on along the minus strand of JBLNDA010000100.1, from coordinate 34,201 downwards.
CTCCTTCTTGAGCGAGACGGGGAGGTCAGCCAAAGCCGGCCTCCCCTCGTTATTACCCCCTTACACTGACTACCTTGCAGTCCGCCGCTGAATCTGCGTCTTTACTTCCTTCAGGGCCTCATCGATGTCCTTGCCCTCGTTGAGGACTGTGGTGAGTGCGGCGTTTACGAGGTCGTTGGCGATAATATCGAACTTGTTGGTCACGATGGCAGGCGTTTTCTTCGCGAGATCGATCCAGAGCAGCCTAGCCTGCTGGCCGGCCAGGAACTCTATTTTCTCTTTGAAGTATTCGTTGGTCCAAGCCGGCATCCACGACGGGAAGGCATTGGTGGTCTTGAAGGAGCTCATCTGGGCATCGGTGTCGGTTGCGACGAACTCGATGAACTTCCACGCGGCCTCCTTCTTCTTGCTCTGCTCCGGAATAGCAAGGAAGGTGCCGCCCCAACTGACCTGAAGCGGTTGTCCACCAGGCTTCAGAGCTGGGAAGGGAGCCACTCCCCATTTGCCCTTGGTCTCAGGGGCCATCCAGTTCTGTAAATGGCCGCCCAGCCAGGCGCCGCAAGGCTGATACGCGATCAGGCCTTCCTTGAAGCAGGTGTACCACTCGTTTGTCCAAGCGCCGATCTGCGCGTCGAGCCCGGCGTCGCGGAACTTCTTGGCCCACATAAACGCGGTCTTGAAGCGCTCTGTGTCCACGAGGCAGTTGCCCTTCTCGTCAAAGAAGGAACCCGTCCTTATGATCATGGTCGCGATATCACCCGCGTTCGGGATGAGCCAACGATCCACTTTCCCGTCCCCGTTGGTGTCCCTCGTCACCTTCTTGCCGAAGGCAAAGAGGTCGTCCATGGTCTTGATATCCTCGATCTTCGTGTTGAACTGGGCAAAGATGTCGCGGCGGTAATAGGCGCAGCCTGGTGCGATGTCTACGGGCATGGCGATCAGGCGGTCGTCATCCGACGTGGCTTGGGCCCACGCATACGGGACGACCTTATCTTTGTAACGTCCGGCGTCATAGGGCTTCTTGAGGAGGTCCACGAGGCCGCCGCTGGAGACGAACTTGGCGATGTACCCGATCTCAACCGCTGCCACGTCCGGTGCGCCGGAACCGGCAGCCAACGTCGTCACGAGATTGTTGTGATGATCAGCATAACCGAGCGACTTGATCTCGACCTCAATGTCGGGGTACTTGGCGTAGAACTTGTCGAGCAGAGCCTTGTACGCGGTGTCAAGGTCGGGGAAGACGCCGACCACGATCTTTTCCTTCGCTGCTCCGAGGGCGACAGAGGACGAGGCAAGAAGGGACAGCACAATCATCAGCACTAAAATCCTCTTCAAGTCCTTTCCCTCCCTATCAATGTGAAGTAGACTGGACCAGGGGAACGACCGGGCACATAACCAGACTCTGCTCCTCCCCCCACATCACCACCTCTTCGCTTGCCTGGCCCGGCATCCGATGCAAGAGCGATTAGGCGTGTTACCCAACGCGGTCACGCCTGGGGAAAAGGCGAACCGGTTTGCGCTTTTGGGCCAGCAGGTCTGCCAGACCTGGCGCCGCAGGAGTCTCTCACGACGAGCTCCGTCTTGAGGACCAGGCGAGTGTAATCTTTTTCCTCCCCCGAGATGAGCCGAAGCAGCTTGCCCGTGCCTATGCTTCCCATCTCGGCGATGGGTTGGTGGACGGTGCTGAGCCTCGGCCTCACCAGATGCGCGTCGCGGATGTCGTCGAACCCGATGACGGCCATGTCGTCCGGGACCCGCAAACCCTTTTCCTCCAGGGCTTCCATGGCGCCGATCGCCATCATGTCGCTCGCGCAGAAGACCGCACTCGGACGCGGCGACTGGGCAAGCGCGGCCTCGATTCCGGCCCTTCCGCACTCCTCCGAGTAGTCCTCGCAGGCTATTACGTTGGGCGTGAGCCCGGCTTCCTCCAGGGCATGCTCATAGCCGCGAATCCGCTCCCGGCTTTCCGGCAAGTCGGCCGGTCCGGCTATCATCGCAGTGCGGGTGTGACCGAGCGAAAGCAGATGGCGGGCGGCCTGAAGGCCCCCATTGAAGTTGTCCACCACGACGCAGCTTACGTCGGCGTCGATGCTTCCATCCAGGATGACAATGGGAAAGCCGTCGGACGCCAGCTTTGTGATGGCCGCAACGTCGACATCCCTCGGCGTAAGGATGAGGCCGCCGTCGATCTTCTTCTCCCTCAGCAGGTGGACGTAGCTTACGCTTCTCTTGATGTTCTGACCAACGCCCGAGACCACCATGTGATAGCCGTGCCGGGATAGGGTGGTCTCGATGCTGTCGAGCATGGGCGAGTAGAAGGGGCTGTCGAGCCCCGGGACAAGCACCCCGATGAGGTTTGTCCGCCCCAGGGTCAGCCCTCTGGCCTGGGCATTGGGGTGGTAGTCCAGCTTGCGCATTGCGCGCGTTACCTTGAGGAGGGTCTCTCGGCTCACAGGCAGATCGTTGAGAACCCTGGACACCGTGGCCTTGGAGACACCGGCCATTTTTGCAACATCTGAAATGTTCGCCAACCAGATCAACCTCGCTCTTGCTGCTTAAACTAGTCCCGCAATATGGTCCTATCATTAACAGTAACGCCTTGATATCATCGACAGTCGTTGCATTGGACCGGTTCAACCAATGCGATCGTTCGTTTCCGTAGACCAGATTCCTCCTTGCTGGAGGAACTTTTTCATATCTTCTATCACGCTTCCGGTTCACACCAATTCGTAACCATGCTACCCTACCGTTCCAACCGGTCGTTTGCTTTCCGGGCCACAAAAACGCGATCCATCAGGCAGCGGAGCGCCTCTTCGACGTCGGGCATCGAACGGGCAAGGGCGAGCATGACCGCCCAGACGCACATGTTTCGGAGGTACCTGTCGCCGAACCTTTTCGCTCCCGTGTCGGGGTCGATGACGTCTGGCTGGTCCCATGGGCTCATTTGTACATTCGCGAAATTGCGCCATACTTTGAGCGCAAGGTCGATGCCGTCCTGAACGCGCCCCTCGTATATGGCAAGGGACGCGAGGGCATAAGACTCCCCGGGCCACACGCTCGAGGAGTGAATGTTCGATTTGTCCCTCTCGCCCCCGTTCAGGATCGAGTTTGTGGCTCCAAAGGCGGAATCCCGGGCGTTCCAGGTAAGCATCTCCGAGACCGCCGACCCCACTTCGTCTTCGGGCAACAGTGCGCGCCTCAGGCCGACGAGGTGCGCGTACCATAGGCCATTGAGCTGTCCGGCGGTGCAGGCGTTGTCCCCCTCTGTCGCTCGGAAATAGCGGCCAGTCCAGAGCTTCCCGACAAAGGTCCTCTTGCCAGCCTCCAGTCTTGCGTCGCACTCGGATGCAAACTCTTCATCGCCTGCGACGCGCGCAAGTTCGGCGGCTGCGGCGCATGCAGCAAGGTATATCGAAGACGTGTAGGAGTTCGCCCCCTTTAAGACCCAATTGTCGAAGGTCTGGTCTGCACCCTCGTTGTCCGGCAGGCCGTCGCCATCCCTGTCCGCTGTGAGGGACCACTTCATCGCGGCCTTCGCTGCAGGGTACAGGCTCCTCGCCCAATCCGCATCGCCCGTCCAGATGAAGTCCCTGTATACCTGAAGCACGAATTTGGGACACAGGTCTTTCCAGAGAGGGGGCGCCGTGGTCCCGTCGCTCGGCATGTCTATCCTGTTCCTTCCGAGATCGTGGGGGATGTACCCCGATGGGCGCTGGGCCTTCGCGAACTGCTCGAGCCCCTTCATGTCGAGCTTCGGAAAAAGCATGGCCGTGGCGACCGATGAGTAATACCGTACATCCAGGGTATCCATGAGGGGGCACACTTCGGGCGCCTCGTACATGACGAACTCTCCGTTGCGGCCCCACCACGTGTTACTTGTCAGGGGGTACAGGTTGTTGAGAACCGCATCTTTCAGCGGCTCGGGCATTGAGGTGTTGACTACGAGATCCTGCCACGAAGTCACCGCCCTGAGGAATTCGTCCACCCGTGGCGCCACCTGCAGGGCAACCTCCGCTGCGCTGCGAAAGCGACGTTCATAAACGTGGCCTACGTGATGGTTGGGCATATGCCATGCGAGGACGAAATCGAGAATGACCGAGCCCCCAGGAGAGACCTCCAGGGATTGCGTCACAGCGCCCGCCGGCTCGTACCGCTCGCCAGACACTTCGAACCCCTCGCCTGCCTCTGATATCTGCCCGGTCTCGGAAAACTCCGGCCACGGCTCTATCTCTTCATCCTCCGGGGTGAGGCGGAAGAGCTGGCCCTCTTTGAGGTTCCATTGAACACGGCAGGATTTGCGCGCGCCTTGCGTCGCTGCCAGGAGGCACGTCTCTCCTGCCGTGACGTCGTCGGGCAACGCACGCTCCACTCCGAAGGTGACCCCGAGGAGGTCCCCGAGGCGCTCCGCCCGGTTCTTCCGGCCCACCACCCACTGACCGCACCGGTTCAGGTGTGTTGCCATGATGGACACGCGAGCGGTCGATGCCCCAGGATTTGCAACGGTGAACCGAAAGATCGCCACCGGCAGCGCTGACGCCTCGTAGTCGCCGGGTATGACCGGTGAAAACGCGTCCAAGGTTACAGACACCGGAAGGCCGGGATCTGCGTACTCCAGCCGGGCTCTGGGATATAGACCCAGATAATCGATGTGTTGGACCGTCGGAAGCCCGCCAATAGCCGCTGTCTGCAGGAAGGCCGCCTTTCGCTCGGTCTCCGTCTCGGCGAAGATGGCGAAGTGGTTTCCGACGTTCGCGTTCTTGACCGGGTGGGACCAGTTGTTGTAGATGGTGAAGTTGTTGAGCGTCCCGTCGGGGAATACCTCTATCTTGCCGGCGCCTATTCCGCCGAGGGGAACTCCGCAGCGCAGGGCATCAGATGAAGTGTAGCGCGGCACGCAGCATCAACCTCCCTGGACGGCAGCAGCCGCCGATTCCCTTAAGGTAGATCTTGGGTCTCGTGGATGGGCCTCAGGCACAGGTACCACCTGAAGATGGCTTGAACCGGTTTCACATATGTGATCATACGCCACTCTCTGATATTCTCCTGCCAAGAACCATATGAGCGACGGCATATTGTAACCGGTCTAAGCCTCACCGACATCGACCCCCGTGCCGAGTACCGTAATCTATGGCTTTTCGGCCTCGGCCTTCGCGAGTTCCTCTTCGCTCGTATGAGAGGAGCGTACAGAGGCCCGGGCCGCGTACAAAAGGCGGGTGATAGTTCCTCCTCGTATGAGAGGAACGTACCCTGAACAACCTTGTCGGTGACGACCTTACACCGATGGTCTTGTGGAGGCTCGGAACCCTCCCGGAGAGAAGTTCGGAAAGGAGCGGCTGCAGCACGCGGTGGAGGAATCCGCTGCCCTGCGGGCAACGGAGATCCGGGACGCCATACTGAGCCGGTTATCCTCACTTACCGACGGCCGTGACCAGTGGGATGACATGACCCTGGCGGTTCTCAAGATTAGGGTCAAGGAGTGAAGATGGAGGTGCCAGGCTTGGAGGTTCAGAGAGAGCAAGTTGACAGCAGGACGATCCTGCGGGTCTCGGGCGAGCTCGACTTCAGTAACGTCGATGACTTGCAGGAAGAGATAGAGACTCAGGTTGCGGGGACGGTGGAAGTTGATCTCTCGGGTCTCGCTTTCATGGACTCCTCCAGGATGGGCATGTTGCTCAATGTCGCGAGAAAGCTGGCATCGCGGGGGCAAGTGCCGAGTGTAAGCAACATCCCCGTCGAGATCCGCGAAAGCATGGCGCTGGTCGGTTTTCTGCACATTCTGGAGGACCTCTTCCCTGAGAGCTGGGCCGAATGAAGATGGTGTCATCGATGTCGGATCCCTCTGCGATCGCTTCAGCAAATGATGGCGGTGAGGCAGCAGGGCCCGTGGCCTGGGTGACGGAGGGCCAGGTATACGTAAGGCACGAGCCAGGCGGTCCGTATCCTGTGCTCAAACCCGGCCCGGGCGTGGAGTTGTATGTCAACGGGCGCCGCTCCGACGATCCTGCTCTGGTCACGATCGCCGACTCGGTGGAAGTGCGCGGTGCAGACGAGACCGTCGCGGGGAAAATGGAGCTGAAGGTGAGCGACGACGGCATGGTAGCCACTCGCAGGATTAGGCCGCGCATCGTCGCGAGGCGCACCATCCGCGACTTGCCACCGTCGCACATTCTAAGTGGGGTGCAGAAATGCTTCCGACTATTGGCAGGGGTTGCCGGTGATTGCACGAGGGGTGTCAAAATCCGGCCACCGGCCTGACGGGCCGGATTTTGGCGAAGCGCGCCCCGCTTGGGGCGCCGTCCCCGGGTGCAACACCGGCAACCCGGCAACTACTGGCAGTGGGGCAAGGACTAACGCACCCTCACTTAGGGGTCCCGGGGGGACGAGAGCAGCTCGGCCAGGGTGACGTGGCCCTTGCAGAGGATGGCGAGAGCCTCGAGGATCTCCCGGGGCTTCCCTGCGATCCAGATGGCTTGCCTGTGCACGACTATAGTCATGCGTGAACGTACCCCCTTGCGCGGGTCGTGTGAGCCCGGTAATGCTTGCGCCTTCCCTATGGACCTGCGGGTCAGCCGTCTTCCGCGGCTCCGGACCGACCTTGCGGCCCTCGCGGCCCCTCCTCCCGGCGGGCGGTTTGGAACCGGGGCCCGGCCGTCGCCGCGAGGAGGCGCGTGCCGCAGTGGAATCGGGGACATGCGTCTCGAGCTCGATAACAGGATACGCATTCTGGGGCCGTTTGATGCCACCGGCCCACGAATTGGAGGGATTCGCGTTGGACGAGTCGCGGTTTAAGGAGAGACAGGTGGGTTCAGCAGTGGTGTACCGGGGGACCGTCCTCACCTTGCGCGTTGACGACATCGAGCTTCCGTCGGGAAGACGTTCGCGGCGCGAGGTGGTGGAGCATCCAGGCGGAGTCGCGGTTGTGGCGGTTGACCGGGACGGTTCGGTGATCCTCGTCCGTCAGTACCGGTACCCCGTTCGCTCAGCCCTCTGGGAGATCCCCGCCGGAAAGCTCGACCCGGGGGAGAGTCCGCGCGAGTGTGCCGCGCGCGAGCTCGAGGAGGAGACCGGCTACCGGGCGGGGCACCTCGAGGAGGTCGTGCCATTTTATACGTCCCCCGGGTTCTGCGACGAGGTGCTGTACCTTTTCTTCGCGCAGGACCTTGCCGCCGGACAGGACACGCCGGAGGAGGACGAGCTCATCGAGACGAGGCGGGTGCGCCGCGCAGAGCTGGACGAGATGATGGCAAGGGGAGAGATCCGCGATGGCAAGACCATCCTCGGGCTCTTCGTGGCGATGTCGAGGGGGCTAATCTAGGTGGAGCTGAAGCGGTTCTTCGTCGACCTTCACGTGCACATCGGGCGAGACAGCCGCGGGCGGCCTGTCAAGGTGTCAGCCGCCAGGAACCTCACCTTCGGGAACATAGCGAAAGAATGCTTCTACCGGAAGGGGATCGACGTGGTTGGCATAGCCGACGCAGCGTCCCCCAGGGTAATCGAGGACATCGAAACGCTCCTCGATTCCGGCGAAATGGCCGAGATTCCAGGCGGCGGCGTGGGCTACCGCGGCAGGGTGACGGTGCTCCTGGCAAGCGAGGTCGAGACGAGGGAGGAGGACGGCGGGAGCAGTCATCACTTGGTGTTCTTAAAGGATCTCGCCCGGGCGAGGCGGTTCTCGACTCGCCTCGCGAAATGCGTGGCGAACATCAACATGAGCACCCCGAGGTGCGGCATGCCGGCCCGGGGCCTGTGCGAGATGGCGCGCGAAGAAGGAGGGGTGCCGTTCCCGGCCCACGCGTTCTCGCCCCACAAGAGCATCTACGGCAACTGCGTCCGGCGCCTCTCTGAGGCTTTCCCGCCGGAAGCCCTTGGCCGCATCCCCGCCATCGAGCTCGGCCTGTCGGCCGACACGGACCTCGCAGACACCATCGACGAGCTCGCGAACCTCACGTTCCTGTCCAATTCCGACTGCCATTCGTTGCCCAAGATAGGCAGGGAATACAACGAGATGCTCCTTGCCGCTCCCAGCTTCGACGAGGTCATGAAGGCGCTCGCCCGCCAGGACGGCAGGCTCGTCCGGCGAAACTTCGGCCTCGACCCGAGGCTCGGCAAGTACCACCGCACGTACTGCCCTGCCTGCGACAGGACCTTGCGCGACGTGGAGCCGCCCGCTCTGTCGTGTCCGTTTTGCCCCGGCTCGCCCGTGGTGGTGGGCGTGCTCGACCGGATCGTCCAGATTCAGGATCACCGTGAGCCGAGGCATCCAGCACACAGGCCTCCTTATCAGTATCAGGTGCCACTAGAGTTCGTGCCTGGCATAGGTCCGAAGTCCATTGACAGGCTCATCGGAGAATTCGGCAGCGAGATGGCCATCCTCCACGATGCGAGCGAGGAGGCCCTGGCTGCGGTGGTCGGGGAGAGAGCCGCGCACCTCGTCATCCGGGCGCGCGAAGGCACCCTGCCCCTCCTCGCGGGTGGAGGCGGGCGCTATGGAAAGGCCCTGGCGGACAGCGCGGACAGCGATTGAGCACGAGCTCCCACGGCGTGGAGCCGGAGAGGGAAGCGGGTCCGCGCACCGGGAATATCGCGACGAGGGTGGACATACACATCTAAGGAGGTGGTCCGAAGGAGGATCGTGCGATGCTGGACGATTCACGGTCCCTGGTCCCTTCCGGCGTCTCCCTGAGGCGGCATCTACCCGTCCTTGTCCTGGTCATGTTCATGTTTCTGATGGGCGTCATCTTCGGCTCGCTCTCGGTGAAGGCGCTTCCCGGAAGCCAGAAAGCAGAGCTCGCCGAGGACCTCATGGTGTTCTTCAGAGGTTTCGGGGGGCCCGGCCAGAACCGGGTGGGCGAAAACGCCGCCCCGAGGCAGGCGCTGTACAACAACCTCAAGACCATCCTCCTCGCGCTGGTGCTGGGGCTCTCGGTCGTCGGCGCCCCAGGCGTCCTGGTTCTCCTCTTCCTGAGAGGTTTCGTCATAGGCTTCACCGTTGGATTCCTCGTTGACGAGATGGCAGCGAAGGGTCTGGTCCTTGCGGCGGTGTCGGTGCTCCCACAGAACATCTTCATAATCCCCGCGATAATCGCCGGGTGCGAGGCGTCGCTCGCATTTGCGGTGACCCTGGCCCTGGACAGGCTGAGCCACAAGCGCGTCCCCATCTACCCACAGCTGCTGTTCACGGCGGTCGTGTGCACCGGCGCCGTGGCTCTCCTCGTCGTCGGAAGCGCCGTGGAGACTTTCGTCGCCCCTGCGTTCATCAGACTGGTTTCGAGGTATCTGCTGTAGGCGGCCTCAGCGCAGCGGCGCCGCCGGGGGCGAGGGAAATTGCGGGCGCTCTCCCAGCGTGTTATACTGGGAACAGCGGGACGACATGGAAGGTCTGGATTCGTCCGGCGGCGGAGGCGGGGCGGCGTGGTCCTGTTGGACGGGTTCCTTTTGGACGAGTTCCTCGCATACCTGGGCGTGGAGCGGGGGCTTGCGCAGAACAGCCTGGAATCGTACGCCAGAGACCTCAACCAGTTCGCGAAGTTCGTGGAGGATTTCGAGGGTGGAGGGCTCGATGGCGTCACTCAGGACACCATCATGGCGTACCTCGCTCACCTCAGGCGGCAGGGAAAGGCCACGTCCAGCATATGCAGGCAGCTCGCAGCCATCAGAGGCCTCTACAGGTTCTTGGACCGAGAAGGAAAGATCCAGCACGATCCCACGGTGAATCTGGGGTCCCCGAAGCAGGAGAGGCGCTTGCCCGGGGTGCTCGGCTCGGAGGAAGTCGGGCGGCTTCTCGAGATGCCCCTCACGCAAACCCCCGCGGGGGTGCGGGACCGGGCGATGCTGGAGGTGCTGTACGCCACCGGCATGCGCGTTTCCGAACTCGTGTCGCTCGACATCGGCGACCTCAACGTGGAAATGGGCTACGTGAGGTGCCTGGGGAAAGGGTCCAAGGAAAGGATCATCCCTGTTGGCCGCGTGGCGTCGCGGTGGGCGGAGGCATACCTTCGCTCAGCCAGGCCGAAACTGGTAAGGAGCCGCGCCGAGAACGCCCTGTTCGTGAACGCTCGCGGCAAGAGGATGACCAGGCAGGGTTTCTGGAAGATAATAAAGGCTTACGCAGCCAGGGCGGGGATCCAGAAGCACGTGACCCCTCACACGTTGCGCCACTGCTTCGCGACTCACCTCCTCGAGAACGGCGCTGACCTGCGCTCCGTTCAGGAGATGCTGGGGCACGTGGACATAGCGACCACTCAGATCTACACCCACCTTGCCAGGGGCAAGCTGAAAGAGATATATGATGCCGCCCATCCGAGGGCGAAGCGGGCGGGCGCCCGCGGAGGCGCCCCGGCCCGGACACCGACTCCGACCTCGAGCGCAGGCGCGACCGGCGCTTCTCCGGTCGCTAGTGCAGAGACAGGGGGTAAAGGAGCGAAATGAGGGCATACGACGTCATCCTCAAGAAGAGACGCGGCGAGGAGCTGTCACGGGACGAGATCACCTTTCTAGTGGATGGGTTCACGCGGGGAGATGTCCCCGACTATCAAATGGCGGCATGGTGCATGGCCGTGTTCTTCCAGGGGATGAGCGCGCGAGAGACGCGCGACCTCACCATCGCCATGGCGAGGACAGGAGAGACGGTGGACCTCACCCAGATCCGCGGCACCAAGGTGGACAAGCACAGCACCGGCGGAGTAGGGGACAAGACCACCCTCGTGCTGGCACCGCTCGTGGCCGCGGCCGGGGTGCCTGTGGCGAAGATGTCCGGCCGCGGGCTGGGTCACACCGGGGGCACCCTCGACAAACTCGAGTCGATTCCGGGGTTTCGCGTGGACTTGCCCAAAGAAGTGTTCGTGAGGAACGTGAATTCCGTTGGAGTGGCCGTGGTGGGGCAGACCGCGGCGGTAGCGCCCGCTGACAAGAAGCTGTACGCCCTGCGCGACGTGACCGCCACCGTCGACAGCATGCCTCTCATCGCGAGCAGCGTGTGCAGCAAGAAGCTAGCGTGCGGTTCGGACGCCATCGTGTTCGACGTCAAGACGGGCAGCGGGGCGTTCATGAAATCCGAGGAAGACGCGCTCGCTCTCGCGCATCTCATGGTGGACATCATGGAGGGCGCCGGACGCAAGTCGGCCGCCGTTGTCAGCGACATGAGCGAGCCGCTGGGCTGCGCCGTCGGGAACGCGCTCGAGGTGAGGGAAGCCATTGAGGCGCTGCGGGGCGCGGGCCCGCCCGATCTCGTCGAGCTCTGCCTCACTCTGGGTTCGGTGATGCTCGTGCTCGGGGGGGCCGCCCCTGACACCGGCCGAGCCTGGGAGATCCTGGCGGGCCTGCTGAGGAATGGCGCGGCCCTCGCCAAGTTCGCCGAGTTCGTGGCGGCGCAGGGTGGGGACGCGAGCGTCGTAGAGCGCCCCGATGTACTTCCGAGCGCAGACCACACCGCGGATGTACCCAGCCCCGCGGCAGGCTACGTGGCGGCCATCAATGCTGAGGCGGTAGGGATCGCCGCCATGATACTGGGCGCAGGACGCCGCGTGAAGGACGAACCCGTGGATCCTGCCGCTGGGCTCGTTGTGCGGAAGAAGCTCGGCGATTGGGTGTCGGCGGGCGAGTCTCTTGCAACTCTCCACACCAACAACCCGGCGGCCGTCGACGAAGCCTCGCACCTCGTGGCTTCCGCGTACATCCTCTCTGAGGCGCCCCAGTCGCCGCCGCACCTCATCAGACACGTCATCGGCTGTGAGCATCGCCTCCACTAACCAGCGCTAGGTAGTCCCCTCTGGGCGGATTCGGGTATATGCCTGCGTCCGCCCGAATATGTACCTGACTGAAGGTTTGTGACGGTCTCTGAGGGTGCGGGAGGGGATGGAAGATGAATGCGCGGAGGGTAGCGGCGGGCGTCGCTCTCGCTGTCTTCCTGGTTGCCGCAGTATTCGTGTGGAACGCCGGCGCCCCGGTCGGCGTGGCGGCGCAAGAGAAGCAGCCTGGTCCGGCCCCGAGCGTGCCGATCACAGCGGGCTCGGCGATTCTGATGGAAGCCACCTCGGGCCGGGTGCTGTTCGAGAAGGAGCCTGACAAGCGGATGGCTCCCGCGAGCATCACGAAGATCATGACGATGCTCCTGGCGATGGAGGCGATAGATCAAGGAAAAGCCAGCCTGGACGACATGGTGTCCACGAGCGAGCACGCCATGGAGATGGGAGGGTCGCAGATCTGGCTCGAGGCGGGGGAGGAGATGCCTCTCTCAGACCTCATGAAAGCCATCGCCGTCGTTTCGGCGAACGATGCCAGCGTCGCCGTGGCCGAGCACATTGCCGGGAGCGAAGAAGCCTTCATCGACATGATGAACCAGCGGGCCCGGGAGCTGGGGATGACGGGGACCCATTTCGCCAACTGCCACGGTCTCCCTCACCGGGACCACTACACCACTGCCCGGGACATCGCCATCATGTCCCGTGCCCTCCTTCGGTACCCGAAGGTGCACGAGTGGTTCACCACTTGGATCGACTATGTGCGGGGCGGCAAGAACATCCTCGTCAATACGAACAGACTCGTCAAGTCTTACGAAGGAGCCGACGGACTCAAGACCGGCTTCACGGAGGAAGCGGGCTACTGCCTCGCCGCCACGGCGAAGAGGGGAGGCCTCAGGCTCATAGCCGTCGTGTTGAACGTGGCCGACTCCCAGCTCCGCTTCAAGGAAGCTTCCGCTCTCCTCGATTTCGGCTTCAGGCACTACGCTGGCGTGGAGATCGCATCGCGAGGCCAGGTGATGGCCCAGCTGGACGTGGCCCGCGGTGTCACTGAGAAGGTTGACGTCGTCGCCAAGGACCATCTCGTGGCTGTGGTCCGCCGGGGCGAGGAGGGCAAGGTGAGGAGCGAGATGGTCCTTCCCGACAGGGTCAGCGCGCCGGTGCAGAAGGGGCAGAAGATCGGGGACCTCATCGCCCGGCTGGAAGACGGAACGGAGGTCGCCCGCGTGGACCTGGTGGCGGCGGAGGAGGTGAAAAGGGGCAACGTGTTCAGGGTGGTGCTCCGTGCCACCCGCAACCTCTTGCGAACCCTCTTCCGGGTTGGCAAGGAGTGAGGAGAAAGGGCCTCCCGAGCACGTGGCGTGGGAGGCGAGGCGTCACCGGTCTCTCCTCGCCGGCCGGGATGGCTGGTGAGTCGTCACCCGAGGTTCTGACCGGACAATGGCAAGTGTTCGTGAGAGAGGGTGTTTCGAGATGCCCCGGCGACGGGGCATTTTCGATGGCCTCGGGAGGACTCGCGGAAGGGCCGTAGAATAGAAAGTGTCAGGAACGCCCAAATGGCAGGACACGGCAGGAGGGCTTCGGATGAGGATCGAGACCAGGGCCATCGGGAACGTTCTTGTGGTGCACCTTTCGGGAGAGCTCGACCTGGGCACCGCCCCCGACTTCCGCGCCAAGGTTGAGGAGGAGCTCGGCGCGAGGCCCGAAGTCACCAGCATACTCCTGGTGTTGCGCGACGTCACGTTCATCGACAGTTCGGGCTTGGGTGCCATCCTCGGCAGATACAAGAGGCTTCGTGCGCACGGAGGACGGGTCATCGCGGTGTCGCCGTCCCCGCAGGTTCGCAAGGTCTTTGAGCTCTCGGGCCTCGTGAACATCATCCCGGTGTGCGACACAGAGGACGAGGCTTGGACGCGGGCATCGGGGGTGTAACGGGATGAGCGCGACCAACCATGTGACCCTTGAATTTCCGGCAACCGCCCAGAACGTGGAGTTTGCCAGGGTGGCGGTGGCTTGCTTCGCGTCGCAGATCGCCTCTTTCACAATGGAGGAGATAGACGATATAAAGCTCATAGTCTCCGAGGCCGTGTCCAACGTAGTACTCCACGGGTATGACAGCCCTGGCGGGCTTGTGCGCGTTCGGGCCGTCATCGAAGGCAACGTCCTCACCATAACCGTCGAGGATACGGGCCGCGGCATCGCCGATGTCGAGCAAGCCCTCCGGCCGGCGTTCACCACATCCCCCGACCGCATGGGGATGGGTTTCACGATCATGGAAGCTCTGTCCGACAGCCTCGACGTCTCGTCCAGGCCTGGGGCCGGGGTGCGGGTCACCATGACAAAGGCCCCACGCATGGCAGGGAGCGAGGAGAATGAACGACGGTCTTGAGCGCATGCGGTTCCCTCACACACCCCTTCTCTCCGACGAGGAGGTTCGCGAGCTCGCTGCGCGCATCCGCGCCGGAGACGTCAAAGCCCGCGAGGAGCTGGTCTCGAGGAACCTACGCCTTGTGATGAGCATAGTCAGCCGCTTCTTGCAGAGGTCGGGCGATCCCGAGGACCTGTTCCAGGTTGGGTGCGTGGGCCTCTTGCGCGCCGCAGACGGGTTCGACGCTTCCATCGGAGCCCGCTTCTCCACGTACGCGGTCCCCGTCATCATGGGGGAGATCAGGCGGCACCTTCGGAACGCGGGAGCGATAAAAGTCGGGAGGACGCTGCGGGAGCGGGCGGTCAAGGTCGAGACGGCCAGGGCGCGCCTCCGGGCTGCTTGTGGTCGCGAACCGACTGTGGAAGAAGTGGCCTCCGAGACAGGTCTGTCGCGCGAGGAGGTCGTGGAGACCCAGGAGGCGTTTCAGCCTGTCGCGTCGCTCTCAGAGCCTGCCTCCGGCGACAGCCCGGGCCCGCTCGAGGAGCAGCTTTCGGTGGGCGAGTCCTTCGCAGACCAGAGCGTTGAATCCATCGCGCTCCAACAAGCCATGACGCGGCTGAGCGCATCGGAGCGCGCGGTGCTGAAGTTACGGTTCTTCCGCGAGATGACGCAAGTGGAAGTCGCGAGGGCGCTGGGCATATCCCAGCCGCAAGTCTCCAAGATCGAGCAGAAAGCCCTTCGCCGCCTCAGGCAGGAGTTGGTCTGAGCGCGGGCGGAAGACGACCGGGCGCCAAGAGGAATGGAAGACGACGGAACGCCCCGCACTGTGACACCTCACACAGGGCGGGGCTTCCTTCATGTTGGCGGCTGCCGCGGTGTTCCGGCGCGGCGCAACCTGGGACTAGGGAATTAAAGCCTGAAGCTGTGAGCATAATTAATCGGGAGAAAGGGGGTGAACTGCAGTGTCCGTGGTCAAGATAGTGGAGCTCATGGGCGAGTCCTCAACGAGCTGGGAGGATGCGGTGAACCAAGCCGTTCGGGCCGCGTCTCAGACCATCAGGAACATCACCGGGGTCGAGGTCACAAACATGACCGCGTCGGTGGACAACGGCAAGATCGTCAAGTACAAGGCCGACGTTCACGTGGCCTTCGCAGTGGACGGCACTTGACGGCGAGCCCGCCGGGGGAGAGATGTGCGGTGGCATCCCAGAAAGCTAAGAAGCAGGTGGCGAACCTGCCCCATATGACCCAAACCTCTCAGGAGGACAAGAGGCGGCAGCTCGCCTACAAGGAGCTTGTCCAGAGGAGAAAGCCAAAGCCGCGCTACCTGCGCAACTTGCTGGTTGCCTTCGTGGTGGGTGGCGCCATAGCCGTCCTCGGGCAGGTGATCTTGAGCTTCTTCATGTCCCGGGGCCTTGACCTCGATTCGGCGTCCGCGCCTACGCTCGCGACTATGATACTCGTGGGCGTTGTCGCAACGGGGCTCGGCATCTACGATGAACTCGGCGAGTTCGCCGGCGCGGGAGCTGCGGTGCCCATCACCGGGTTTGCCAACACAATAGTCGCCGCGGCCATGGACTTCAAACGCGAGGGATGGGTTCTAGGCATGGGCGCGAAGATGTTCATCATAGCCGGCCCTGTCATCGTTTACGCCACCCTCGCCGGAGTCGCGGTCGCGTTCATCAAGTTCGTGGCCGCGTCGTAAGGAAGGGAGACGCTGAACCGTGGCGGCGAAGAAGCTCGGGAAGAGCACCGTCCAATTCACTAACCCTCCTGTCATCGTGGGCACCGGCACGGTCGTGGGGCCGGTGGAGGGCAAGGGGCCGCTGGCCTCGGATTTCGACGTGGTCTTGCCGGACCACGCGTACGGCGAGAAGACCCCGGAGAAGAGTGAGACGAAGATCCTGGAGCAAGCCGCGAAGATCGCCATCGAACGAGCGAAGATCGACAAGAGCATGGTAGACTTCTACATGGCGGGCGACCTCCTGAACCAGATAATCTCGGCGGGCTATTCCGCAAGACAGCTCTCCATCCCGTACTTCGGCCTCTACGGCGCCTGTTCCACGTGCGCCATGAGCCTCGCGCTCGCGGGAATGGTGATAGACGGCGGATTCGCAGACTACGTTCTGGTTGCGTGCTCCAGCCATTACCAGACGGCTGAGCGTCAGTACAGGTACCCCGTGGAGCTGAACATCCAACGCAAGACCACGTCACAGTACACCGTCACGGGCGCGGGAGCGGCACTACTGGCTTCCTCCGGCACCGGACAGAAGGTGACCGGGGCCACCGTCGGCAAGGTGGTGGACCTCGGGCTGAAGGACGTGCACAACATGGGCGGCGCGATGGCGCCCGCCGCAGCGGACACGCTCTTGACGCACCTGGCCGACACCGGCCGCAGCCCCGGGGATTACGATCTCATACTCACCGGCGATCTCGCGTCATTTGGGAGCGAGATGCTCAAGGAGCTGGTGAAGGACAACGGCGTCGAGCTGGGTGGCAACTACAGGGACTGCGGCCTCATGCTGTTCGACACGAAGACCCAGAACGTGGGGGCTGGGGGCAGCGGGTGCGCGTGTTCCGCGGTGGTGACGTTCGGCCATGTCCTGAGAGAGATGGAGAAGGGCACGTACAGGAACGTGCTTCTCATCGCGACAGGGGCGCTCATGAGCCCTCTCAGTTGCCAGCAGGGCGAGTCCATCCCCTGCATCGCGCACGCTGTCGTGATCGAGGCGTGAGGCGAGCGAGGCACGCCGCGGCATGCAAGATTCAAGAACGGAGGCGAAGCCGTGACCTACCTGTACGCGTTTCTCGTGGGAGGCGCCATATGCGCCATAGGCCAGCTCATCCTTGATTTCACGAATCTCACCCCCGGTCACATGCTGGTCATCTTGACCGTCGCCGGGGCGATCGCAGGGGGCCTCGACCTCTACCAGCCCCTGGTCAAGTTCGCGGGAGCCGGCGCCCTCACTCCGGTCTCGGGCTTCGGCGCGTCCATCGCCAGGGGGGCGCTCGCGGAAGCGAAGAGGACAGGGCTCATCGGGCTTTTCACGGGCGTATTCGAGTACACGGGGATGGGCATAGCCGTGGCTGTATTCTTCGGGACGTTGGTCGCGCTCATCACCAATCCGAAATCGTGAGGATGTGATGGCGGGTTGGCGAGGAAAAAGGTCATCGTGGTGACTGACGGAGACGGTAGGGCGAAGGCCGCTGTGAGAGAGGCCGCCCGGAACCTCGGCCTGCATTGTATCGAGAGATCCGCCGGGACCCCCACTCACGCGGGCGGCGCGGAGCTTGCGGCCATGGTGAAACAGGTTCCGGTGGAGCCCGTGATAGTCATGTTCGACGACCACGGAAAGAAGGGCAAGGGCCCGGGTGAAAGAGCCCTCGAGGACTTTGCGCACGACGCGGACATCGAGATAGTGGGCGCGGTCGCGGTGGCGTCCAACACAAAGAGTGACAAGCCGGTGACGGTGGACGAATCGGTCACGAAAGAGGGAGAGGTGACCGCAAGGCCGGTGGGAAAGTCCGGCGCCCCTGAACCTCCCGGCCACAGGCGGCTGGAAGGGGACACCGTCGGGATCCTCTCCCGCCTCAAGATCCCGAAGATCGTCGGGATAGGCGACCTTGGCAAGATGGATAGCCAGGATGCCGTGGAGAAGGGAGCCCTGATCACGACAAGGGCGATCCGCGAGATCCTCGAGCACCAGGGGATGTGACCAGGTCCTTCTGGTCTGTAGAGGAAACCCCCGGGGATCTGTCAAATGAGAGAACCTTGACGAAGGCAGGTGTCATGTCGCCGTGGGAGAGGTCGTGGGGATCCCCCGTGCCCTTCTTTATTACCACTACTATCCCATGTGGAAGGTATTCTTCGAGTCCCTGGGCGGGGCGGTCGTGACCTCCGGCGAGACCACTAGAGCGGTGCTGGATGCCGGCACGAGGGTCACGGTGGACGAGGCGTGCCTCCCCATCAAAGTATTCCATGGGCACGTGCTCGCTCTCGCCGGGAAGTGTGACTATGTCTTCGTCCCCAGGCTCGTGTCAGTGGAGAGACGGGCCTTCATCTGCCCGAAGTTCATGGGCCTGCCCGACATGATCCGGTGCAATTGCCCCGGCATCCCCAGCGTCATCGACTCATGTATCAACCTGAGCAGGAGCACCAGGGAGTACATTCGTGCCGTGTACTCGACGGGCCGGGTGTTCACACGGAACGCGCTCAGGATCGTCGCCGCGCACAACAGGGCAAGGGCTGCCCTTGCGACGTACACCCGGTATGTCGAGGGCGGCATGACCCCTGACGAAGCGCTGGCCGTCATGGACATGATGCCCCCGCGCGACGAGCCCGCCCGCGGGGATATGGCCACCACGTCGTCGCCGCCTGGAGCGGCGCGGAGCGTCCGCGGCGGGCCGGGGGGCGTGGTGATCGGGCTTGTGGGACACCCGTACGTCATCTACGACCCCTTCGTGAGCATGAACGTAATACGCAGGCTCCGGGAGATGGGGGCGACCGTCCTGACGTCGGACATGCTTCCCGCAGCCACGACCGAGCGTGAGGCTGCGAAGTTTCCCAGGAGAGTGTTCTGGACGCTCGGCAGGAGGCTCCTTGGAGCGGGGTTTCATTTCCTGAGATCGGGGACGGTCCAAGGGTGCCTCCACATGAGGGCGTTCGCGTGCGGGCCGGAGTCGCTCATCGGCGAGATCCTGGAGCGGGAAGCCGCGCGGCGCAGGGCTGTGCCGTTCGCGACCATCACCGTCGACGAGCACACTGGCGAGGCGGGAGTCCTCACGAGGCTCGAGGCGTTCGTCGACGTGGTGAAGCGCAGGAGAAAGCCGTGATGCCATGAAGATCACATTTGCGCACATGGGCAACTTGTACATAACCGTGAAGGCGCTGCTCGAGGACCTTGGGGTGGAGGTAGTGGTGCCGCCCATGCCGAGCAAGCGCACTCTCTCCATAGGCTCGCGCCACTCGCCCGAGTTCGCGTGCCTGCCCCTCAAGGTGAACATCGGGAACTACATAGAGGCCATGGAGCTCGGGGCCGACACCATCGCCATGGCGGGGGGCGTGGGGCCGTGCCGGTTCGGCCTGTACGGCGAGGTGCAGAGGGAGATTCTGAGGGCCCTTGGCTACGAATTCGAGATGGTCATCATAGATCCCCCCCAGGGAAGGTTGCGACACCTCCTTCAGCAGATCGGGCGGCTTGTGGGGCGGAACTCAGTGGGCAAGTATGTGGGCGCGGTGAGGCTTGCCTGGGCCAAGATGACGGCTGTGGACGATCTCGAGAAGCTGGCGCAGCGCGTGCGCCCGTGCGAGAGCCGGCGGGGTGCGGCGACCGCCGCGCTCGCGCGTGCGCTGAGGCTGGTTGATGAGGCTTCGAGTATCCTCGGGGTGAGACGGGCTCTCCGGGACGGACGGGAGGCGCTCCTCGGTGCGCAGGCACCGGAAGGCGGCGCTCACACCGCTCCGAGGATAGGCATCGTCGGCGAGGTGTATGTCGTCCTTGAGCCGTTCGTCAACTTCGACGTCGAGCGCCGCCTGGGAGAAATGGGGGTCCTCGTGGAGAGGTCCATATACATAGGGGACTGGGTCAGAGAGCATGTCTGCAAGGACCTGCTCCGGCTGCGCAAGGGCAGGCGACCATATGACCTCGCGAAGCCGTACCTCTGTCACTTCGTCGGGGGACACGGAATCGAGACGGTCGGGCACACTGTGGAGTATGCCAAGCGAAGGTTCGACGGGGTCATCCAGCTCGCGCCGTTCACGTGCATGCCGGAGATCGTGGCGCAGGACGTGCTCCCGTCTGTCTCTCGCGACATGGGCATTCCAGTGATGACGCTCATATTCGACGAGCATTCCTCAGACGCAGGGGTGCTCACACGCCTCGAGGCTTTCGTGGATCTCGTCGAGAGATCACGCCGGCGTCGTGCTGCGACGGGTGCCAGGGGGTGAGCGCGCTCATGGCACGGAAAGCGTACCTAGGAGTGGACGTCGGGTCGGTCAGCACGAACCTGGTGCTCCTGAGCGAGCAAGGCGAAGTGCTTGAGAAACTATACCTTCGGACCAGGGGAGAGCCCATCGCGGTCATCCAGAAAGGGATGAGGATGCTGGCCCAGGCGGTCCCGGGCGTGGAGATCGCGGGAGTAGGGACCACGGGAAGCGGGAGAAGGCTTGCAGCGGTGATCCTCGGGGCTGATTGCGTGAAGAACGAGATCACGGCGCATGCGGTCGCCTCCGCGCGGTTCGTTCCAGACGTGCGGACCGTCATCGAGATCGGCGGCCAAGACTCCAAGATCATAATCTTGCGCGAAGGCATAGTGCTCGACTTCGCCATGAACACGGTCTGCGCCGCGGGCACAGGCTCCTTCCTCGACCAGCAAGCCGCGAGGCTGGGGGTGCCCATCGAGAGGTTCGGAGAGCTTGCCCTCATGTCCAAGACACCTGTCAGGATCGCGGGAAGGTGCGCGGTGTTCGCGGAGTCCGACATGATCCACAAGCAGCAGATGGGCCACCGGATCGAAGACATCGTGGCAGGACTGTGCGAAGCCTTGGTTCGGAATTACCTCAGCAACGTGGGCAAAGGCAAGGACATCCGGCCACCTGTCGTGTTCCAGGGTGGGGTAGCGGCGAACGCCGGGATGAGGGCGGCTTTCGAGAAGGCTCTCGGCACCGCCGTGGCCGTCCCCGAACACTACAACGTCATGGGAGCCATCGGGGCTGCTCTTCTAGCCTTGGAGGAGATGGAGCGCCGGAACGAGCCCTCGCACTTCCGCGGCTTCCAGGCTCTCGACATGGACTACTCCGCCTCCAGCTTCGAGTGCAAGGGGTGCCCCAACCTGTGCGAGGTGGTGAACATTAAGATGGGACATGAAGTCATCGCGAGATGGGGCTCTCGCTGCGGGCGCTGGGACTCTTTCTGAGCGACGGCGCGAGAGCCCCGGCGCACCGGCGGCGTCAGAGTGCGGGGCCGTCCACCGTGTGCATCTTCCGCTCTCCGGAGTTCGCGGTTGCCGGCGGTGAGCTCCCCTTTTGTAGTGCCGCTGGCCGCTCCCAGAGGCCGGGAGGGACCAGCGCTTTCATCGGAGGCGGCCTCGGCTCAGGGCCCGGCCGGGCCGGCACACCACGCGCACCCGAGGAATAAGCTTGCATCGATGGGAGGAGGGCGTGACCGCGGTTCTGACATGTCCCCGGCGCGCCGGGCGTTTTCTTGACCCGTCCCAGCCTGCGTGCTATTATGAAGAAAACCATGGCCCATCGACCCAACCTGCGCGTGAACGGGAGCGGAGAACGAGTGGACTTACGTGGGACGATGAGGATCACCGACGACGGAAGACTGGAGATCGGCGGGTGCGCCTGCGACCGACTGGCAAGGGATTTCGGCACCCCGCTGTACGTCATGGACGAAGACGAGATCCGGGCGAGGTGCCGCGAGATGGCGGGGGTGCTCTCCCGCGCGTATCCGAGTACGTTCGTGGCGTACGCGAGCAAGGCATTTTCCACTCTGGCCATGTGCAGGCTCATCCACCAGGAAGGCCTGGGGCTCGACGTGGCGTCCGGCGGCGAGCTGTACACCGCGCTCCAGGCGGGGTTTCCCCCTGAGCGCATCCTGTTTCACGGGAACAACAAATCCCTTGACGAGGTGGAGATGGGCGTCCGTGCGGGAGTCCTGAGGTTCGTAGTGGACAACTTGCACGAGCTGGACATCCTCGAGGACGTGGCGCGCAGGTTCAGGAGGAGGGTGCACCTTCAGATTCGCCTCACCCCCGGCATCGATGCGCACACTCACGACTACATACGCACGGGGCAGCTCGACTCGAAGTTCGGCCTCGGGATCGCGAGCGGGCAGGCCATGGCGGCGGTGAATAGGGTGCTCGCGAGCGAGTCCCTCGTCCTCGAAGGCCTGCATTGCCACATCGGTTCGCAGATAATGGCTGTGGAGCCTTTCGGGATGGCGGCTGCGATCATCATGGACTTCGCGTCGGAAGTGAAGAAGGCGACAGGCTACGCGGTCCGAGAGGTGAACCTCGGGGGCGGGCTCGGGGTGAGATACACGTCTGGAGACGAGAGGGTTCCGCTGGGCAAGTACGCCTCGATGATCTCCAAGATCGTTCGGGAGAAGTGCCTCGCGCACGGGTTGGAGCTGCCTCGTCTGATGGTGGAGCCTGGGCGCTACATCGTGGGCGAGGCCGGCACGACGCTTTACACGGTCGGCGCCGTCAAAGAGATCCCTGGTGTCCGCAAGTATGCGGCCGTGGACGGCGGGCTCGCGGACAACCCCAGGGTGGCGCTGTATCGCGCGTCCTACGAGGCGGTCGTGGTGACGAAGGTGCTCTCACTTCCCGAAGAGAGAGTCTCGATTGCGGGCAGGCACTGCGAATCAGGAGACATGCTCATATGGGACGTTTTCCTCCCGCGCCTTCAACCAGGCGACCTCCTGGCCGTTCTGAGCACGGGTGCGTACAACTACTCCATGTCCAGCAACTACAACAGGTATCCCAAGCCTGCTGTCGTCTTCGTGAAGGCCGGCATGGCGGACGTCGTAGTTGCGAGGGAGGCATACCGGGATGTAGCGGCGCGCGACCGCATCCCGGCCAGACTCGAGTTCGCGGATGAGGCCTCATCGTGCGCCAGCACCGCGGGCACTGCGTGAGCGACGCGCACGAAAGAACCGGAGGGCCGCGGGTTCTACCCGGCAGGAAACCGGCGCCCGGCCGGAGTATAACCCGATCATGACACGCGCGGGGGGAATGGATGCTGGACCTTGCTTCCATCCTGGTGACGCTGCCCATAATACTCTTGTCCCTGACTGTTCACGAATACGCCCATGCCGCGATGGCGAACGCCCTCGGCGACCCGACCGCGAGATGGCAGGGGAGGCTTACGCTCAATCCCCTGGCCCATCTGGATGTGTTCGGGAGTCTCACGCTCATTCTCACGCAGAGGTTCGGATGGGCCAAGCCTGTCCCGGTCAACCCCGCCTATTTCAAGGACTGGAGACGCGGGATGATGCTGGTGGGGGTGGCCGGGCCCCTCGCCAACGTGGGCCTCGCTTTCCTCCTGGCCATACCGTTGAGACTGGGACTCCCGATGCCCTATACCCTGGGCCGCCTGGTCGTATCCGGGATCGTCATAAACCTCGGGCTTGCAGCATTCAACCTAATACCCGTCCCACCGCTGGACGGCTCGAGACTGCTGCTCGGGGTGCTCCGCGGCAGGAATCTCTACATCTACCACCAACTGGAGTCCTACGGGTCGTTCATTCTCTTGCTCCTGGTATTCAGCGGCGCGACTAGGATCATAGTAGCGCCGATCATGAGCCTCCTGGCGCTGCTGGTGCTCGGACAGAGGCTGTTATGAGGGCCTCGTGCCGTTCCGAACGCGGGCGCGGAGGTGGCCGCAAGCGCGCTGGAGGTCGCGACGGAGCGGCGGGCGAGGGACAGTAGAGGGGGATGCGTGTATGGCGAAGCCAAGGATATTCAGCGGCATGCGACCGACCGGGAAGCTGCATTTGGGGAATCTCTTCGGCGCCCTCGTGAACTGGGTCAGGCTTCAAGATGACTACGACTGCGTCTACGGCGTCGTGGACTGGCACGCACTGACCACGGCATACGAGGACACGAGCGAGATCAAGGCGAATACCAGGGAACTCGTGATGGATTACCTCGCGGCCGGGATAGACCCGGGAAAGAGCGTTATCATGCGGCAGTCCGACGTGAAGCAGCATGCCGAGCTCTCTCTCCTGTTCTCGATGATCACGCCGCTTTCTTGGCTCGAGCGTTGCCCCACGTACAAGGAACAGCTTCGCGAGCTCGAGGGGCGCGAGATCATGACTCACGGGTTCCTTGGGTACCCTGTGCTGATGGCGGCGGATATCCTCGTGTACAAAGCCGACGCCGTGCCGGTCGGCGAGGATCAACTGCCTCATCTGGAGCTTACAAGGGAGATAGCCAGGCGGTTCAACTTCCTCTACGGCCCCGTGTTCCCGGAGCCGCAGCCCAAGCTGAACGAAGTCGTCCTCCTGCCGGGCACGGACGGGCGGAAAATGAGCAAGAGCTACAACAACGTCATAGAGATGTCGGCCAGCGCCGATAAGGTCCGCAAGGCCATAGAGAACATGGTCACGGACCCGGCCAGGATCCGCCGCACCGACCCCGGCCATCCGGACGTGTGCTCCGTGTACGCGTTCCACAAGGTCTTCTCCCGCACGACGATCGATGATATAACGCGGGAGTGCGTGAACGCGGGCATGGGGTGCGTCGAGTGCAAGAGACGGCTGGCAGATGCGGTGAACGAATTCCTCGAGCCCATCCGGCAACGCAGACGCGCTTTGGAGAAGGAACCGAGCCTGGTGGACGACATACTGGCTGACGGGGCGAGGCGGGCGAGCGCGATGGCCGAGGCAACCCTCGAGGAAGTCAGGAAGGCGATGCGGATTTGACCACGACACAGGTGAACATCCCAGGCTTTTCCGGCACGCTCGAAGACCTTGCGCGGGCCATCGAGAGGGGGGACGTCGACGCCCTGTCTGTGTCGATTCACGAGGTGATTCAAGCCTGTTTTGACGGACTGGAACGCTCGGGGGAGCCTGGTCTCGACGAAGTGGGCGGGCTGCTTGCAGCGGCGAGCGCTCTAGTGGCTGCCAAGGCGAAGGCTCTCCTGCCGCCGGAGCCGGAGGCCGGCGAACCGCAAGGTGTGTCCGACGAAGGTGAAGGTATGGCCGGGGACAGCAATGGGGGAGGCGAAGACGGCGATCGGGACGACGGGGACAGCGCGCTCATAGCCCACCTCATGGAATACCGCGTCTTCAAGGAGGCCGTGGAGGAGCTTGCGAGGCGCGATGAAACGTGGCGCCTGGTGTACCTGCGGGACTCCTTTCCGTCCGAGGCCCGTAGCGCGCGCTCTCCTGAGGGGGTGAGCCTCTCCGATCTCGTCCAGGCCCTTCGGAGGGTGCTCGAAGGGATTCCCGAGGATGAGTTCACCGCCCTCCCAGAGGACGACCTCTCCATAGAAGACAAGATGGATGCCATCCTCGTCCGCCTCCGCCAGAACGGCAAGCTCGTATTCCGGGAGCTTTTCGACGGCTCTGTCATCACCCGTTCTGAGGTGATAGCTGTATTCCTCGCGCTCTTGGAGCTCATAAGGCTTGCGAAAGCAGTCGTGCGCCAGGACGCCCATTTCGGGGAAATTCTGATACTGCCTGCGACCGGAGGCTCTGACCATGGAGTATAGAGAAGCCAGAGCCGCCATCGAGGCGATGGTTTTCGCGTCGCCCCGCCCGGTCACCGCGCGGGAGATGGGAGAGATCCTCGGGATCGATCCCCGGACGGCGGATACGATCGTGGACGACCTCCGGCGGGAGTATGACGAGGAAGGACGGGGCATGCAGATCGTCTTCGTGGCGGGCGGCTATCAGATGGCGACGAGGCCCGCGCATGCCGACTACATAGCCAGGCTGAACGTCGGGACCCGGCAGGCGCTCTCCAAACCTGCGCTCGAGACTGTGGCCATGATAGCTTACAGGCAGCCCATCACCAGGGCCGAGCTGGAGACCATCCGTGGAGTGAGGGTCGACGGCGTGCTCAACACGCTGATCGAGCGAGGGCTGGTGCGACCGGTGGGCCGCAAGAAGGCGCCCGGCCGGCCCGTCCTGTACGGAACGACTCCGGAGTTCCTTCGCTGGTTCGGCCTGGCATCCCTCGACGATCTCCCTCCCATCGAAGGAGACGCAGCGACGCTCCCCGGCTTCGGACTCCGCTCCATGGCCCGGCGGTCATCCAGTCGTGGGGGTGCGCGGCGGTCTTCCCGGGAATAATACCGGTGAGGCATGATGGGGCACCTCCTAGGGAGGAGGCCGGAACGCGCGTGACCCTCTCGACATCGCAGCCTGCCATGCAGAGGCGAGGACGGAGGCGACCAAGTTGCGCTGGGCTGTCATCGTCATAGCCTGCATTCCCGGCATCGCAGCGCTCCTACTCATCCTTGTCATGCTTCCGCTGAAGGTGTCGGTGCGTTTCGTCAGGACGGCCGGTCACAACCTCATTCGCGTATGGGTGGGTATCCTGTCGGGGCTCATATGGATCCCGGTCTACCGGAAGGTGCCACGCCCCAAGGAGGAGACGGGCGGGGAGGTGACGGGAGAAGGGGAAGACGCGACGTCCGTCGTGGCGGGATGGATGTCCCGGTCCCGGGCGTTTCTCCAGGCTCTTGGAGACTCAAGCGACGGCGACGCGCAACAGGGTGGTAGGGGTCGGACCGGCCGGGCCTCGCACCGCGGGCGGTCGGGCCGCGTTAAGCGAGCGTCGCCGCGGGAGGCGCCGCAACGCCGGCGTGATGTGCGCAAGCGCGTCGGCCGCTTCCTTTACGCGGCCCTGAAGTCGACAGGACTGGAAGTGCACAGGCTTCGAATCTGTGTGGAGCTTGGTTCGGGGGAGGCCGCCGCGAGTGCCATCGGAGTGGGGCTGGCATACGCCCTCATCAACGCGGGTCTCGCCGCGTGTCCCGTGCCGCTCCGGTTCCCCATGGGACGGCCCGAGATAACGATCACGCCGCGCTACGACCGCGCTGGGTTTGATGCCTTCGTGGACTGCATAGTGGCTCTTGCACCAGGTTATATTATCCTCCGGGGCATCCAGTTGAAGCGCAGGAGGCGACGCGTGTCATGCCCGACCACCCGATAGAGGCGCTCATGAAGACGACCATGGACAGCATCAAGGAGATGGTGGATGTCAACACCATCCTGGGGGATCCCGTTGAGACCCCGGACGGGACGGTCATCCTGCCGGTATCCCGCGTGACGTTCGGGTTCGCCGCAGGTGGTAGCGAGTTTCAAGCGGCAGGCGGAGGTACCCCGGGTCAAGGCCAGGGGGGCGCGGCGAACGGAGCGGGGGCCCTTCCCTTCGGGGGTGGTGCGGGAGCTGGGATAACCGTGCAGCCGGTGGCGTTCCTCGTAGTGGGGCAGGGGCAGGTCCGCGCGTTGCCCGTAGATGGAGGGGCCATAATCGACAGGCTCATCGACGTGGTGCCTTCCCTTATCGGCCAGATGTCCGGTAGAAGGCGCCAGAGCCCTCCTACCCCAGAGGCCCACGCCCAGAGGCCGAACGTCCAGGGCGGGGCCCAGTGAGCCCGCATTCTCCCCAACTTGCATTCTCCTTGGTTGTGCAGTAGAATCTTCCTGACAGAAGAGATCCCTTCGGCCGGAGGGTTGGCTGGTGCACCGCTCTTGCGTGCACTTCGCCTGCCCGCCGACTACTGTACAGCCTGAATGGAGATGATATCCATGCGCCAATTCGCCGTGATCGGCCTGGGAAAGTTCGGCACGAGCGTGGCCCGGACTCTCAGCAAGATGGGTCACGAGGTCCTCGCCATTGACATTGACCCCGACAAGGTCCAACACGTTGCTGACGACGTGACCCACGCGGTGCAGGCCGATGCCACCGACGAAGAGGCTCTCCGCGCTCTTGGAATCCGCAACGTAGACGTGGCCGTCGTAACGGTTGGTCAGGACATCAGGTCGAGCATTCTGGCGTGCATGATACTGAAAGAGATCGGAGTCGGGCAGGTGGTCGCCAAGGCCACAGACGAGCTTCACGGCAGACTCCTCGAGAAGCTGGGCGTGGATCGGGTGGTATACCCGGAGCGGGACATGGGGGTCAGACTGGCCAACAGTCTGGGCTCATCCAACATCCTCGAGTACATCGAGTTGTCTCCCGATTACGGAGTGGCGGAGATCATGGCAACCGAGGAATTCGGCGACAAGACTCTGAGGGAGCTGAACCTCCGGACCCGCTTCGGAGCCAATGTGGTCGCCATCCGCAGCGGCGACAACGTGAAGATCTCCCCGGGCGCCGACGACCGGGTTCACGAAGGCGACGTGCTCGTGATCCTCGGCTCGGTCGAGAGCCTGGACAGGCTGAAGAAAATGAGGTAGCCACGATCGGTGGGTCCTACCATGGAGAGACTTCAGAAAGTGCTCGCACGGGCGGGAGTCGCTTCAAGGAGGCACAGCGCCGACATCGTCAGGCAGGGCCGCGTGCAGGTGGATGGCGTGGTGGTGCGCGAGCCCGGGGCGAGGGTGGACCCGTCGCGCGCCAAGGTCAGCGTCGACGGGAGACCCGTTGCAATCGACGACACCAAGGTGTACTTCTTGCTCAACAAACCCGCTGGTTACCTTTGCACGGCTCGGGACCCGCAATGCCGCCCGACCGTGCTGGACCTCGTCCCGCCAGGCCGTCACAGGCTTTTCCCAGTGGGCAGGCTGGATTTCGACACCGAAGGCCTCCTCCTTCTCACCAATGACGGGGACGCGGCGTACGCGCTCACCCATCCCGGGTTTGAGGTGCCGAAAACGTACATAGCGAGGGTGCAGGGGGTGCCGGACGAACGTGCGCTCGAAGCGCTCAGACGCGGAGTTAGGCTGGGGGACGTGGTCACGGCGCCGGCGCGGGTGAGAGTGGTGAGAAGCGACTCCGTTTCAGCTGTGCTGGAGGTCGAGATTCACGAGGGCAGGAAGCGCGAGGTCCGGAACATGCTCTCCGCGGTGGGCCACCCGGTGCTGCATTTGAAAAGGACTCGCCTTGGGAGGCTCGTCCTGGGCGACCTGGAAATCGGGTCGTGGAGGCATCTGACTCCAGATGAGGTTCGATGGGTGCAAGGGCTTGCGGCGAAAGCCGCGGGAAACGCGAGGCGTTCGAAAGGCGCTGGAAATGGAGCCTAGAGCCGGGCGCGTCCGGCGGATTAGGATGAAGTTGGCACAGGGCGGGCAGGATATTGAGGCCTTGTGCAGAATAGTGTGGCATGTGTAACCGGGGCCTGTGCGACACCGGCCATTCGAGACTGGGTGCGAGGTCTACTGAAACTTGAGTAGGGAGTCTGGCGGAGGACGACGCGTGATCGTGATAGGGGGCGGACCCGCCGGCCTCATGGCTGCCATCACGGCGGCCCGAAACGGCGCGAGGGTCACGTTGCTCGAGCGCAACCCCGAGGTCGGGCGCAAACTCCTTCTGACCGGAGGGGGCAGGTGCAACTTTACTCACGACACCGATGTCCAGGGCCTGGTGGCCGGAATGCCAGGTAACGGCGAATTCTTGTACTCCGCCTTCGCCGCGCTAGACTCCACGAAGCTGAGGCGGTTCCTCGCCAGCCTGGGCGTGGAGAGCGTGACAGAGGTCGACGGGAGGGTTTTCCCGTTCTCCGGGGTGGGAAGGGACGTGTTGGCCGCCCTCGCGACCTGCGCCCGCAAGAAGGGCGTGGAGGTGAAGTGCCTCTGGAAAGCCGAGCGGATTCTCGTGAGGGACGGCCATGTGCGCGGTGTCGTGGCGGGCAGGGTGCCGATGAACCCCGGGCTCGTGTCCTGTGACGCGGCGATAATCGCCACAGGCGGGGTGACTTACCCGATGACCGGGTCCACTGGCAACGGACACCGGATGGCGCGAGAGCTAGGCCATACGATAGTGGAGCCGAGGGCGTCCCTGGTGCCGCTCGAGATCGAGGAGCCTTGGATCCCGGGCCTTGCCGGTCTCACACTGTGGAACGTCGGGGTGGAGTCATTCGTGGCAGGGCGAAGATTGGGGACGGGGTTCGGGGAGATGCTCTTCACGCATTTCGGAGTGTCCGGCCCGGTGATCCTCGCCCTCTCGAGAGACATCGCCCTTGCCCTCAGCCGCGGGGAGGGCCCAGCGCGGCTCGTGGTCGACCTCAAGCCGGGGCTTACCCTGGCGGAGATCGACAGAGAACTTCTGCAAGCTTTCGACCGGCACTTTCGCCGCCGGGTTCCCAACGCACTGATCGAGCTTGCGCCGGCGAGGCTCATATCCATCGTGGTCCGCGAAGCGCATATGGCCGAAGAGAAGCCGGTTTCACAAGTCACGCGTGAAGAGAGGCTTGCGCTGGGGCGCGCCATCAAGGGCCTCATCCTCACGGTCAGGGGGACCCGGCCGATGGAGGAAGGTATGGTAACCGCGGGCGGGGTGAGCGTGGACGAGATCGACCCACGCACCATGGGCTCCAAGCTGGTGTCGGGGTTGTACTTCGCTGGGGAGGTGATCGACGTGGACGGCACCACGGGCGGCTTCAACCTCCAAGCAGCGTTCTCCACTGGCTACCTGGCAGGCCTCTCTGCCGCCACGGGAGAGGCGGTGGCTCGCGATGCCAGGTAGCCGCGGCTCCTCCAGGGACAGCAATCTCCTCGTCCGTCTCGAGCAGGCCTTCTGGGTGATGTTCCTGGTGCTCTTGACGCTTGCCGTCGTCGGGCAGGCAGCGCTTCTCACAGAGCGGGGAAGGGAGCGCATCAGCAGGGCGGATCGTCTCGAGGGGGTGGCGGTGCGTGTACTCAAGGGCGTACAATGATTTAAGCGGCAATTCAGTGTGGAAGAAGAGGAATCGTGGAACACATGTCGAATAAGGCAAAAGCTAGAACGAAGCGCCCTGTGATCGCCATCGACGGTCCGGCCGGCGCGGGCAAGAGCACCGTGGCGAAGGCCATCGCCAGCATGTTCGGGCTCCGCTATGTCAGCACCGGCCATTTCTACCGGGCGGTGGCGCTCAAGGCTTTACGCCTCGGAGTGGACGTCAGATCAGGCGAGTCCCTCGCGGCGCTTGCGAGATCGTGTGACATCACCATATGCCAGGACGCCCACGGCGATTCGCGCACGCTCCTCGACGGCGAGGACGTCACCGACAGCCTCACCTCGCCAGAAGTTGACGCGTGTGTGTCGGAGGTGGCCCGGGTCCCGGGGGTGAGGCTGGCGCTGCTCGACCGACAGAGGTCGCTTTCGCGCGAGGGCGGCGTCGTTATGGACGGGAGGGATATCGGCACGGTCGTGGCTCCCGATGCCGACGTGAAGATATTCCTCGTCGCTACGCTTGAGGAAAGGATCCGGAGGCGCGTTGCCCAGGCTCGAGAACGAGGATGTGAGACCTGTCGCGGGGTGGTGGCGGATGGGGTGGCCCATCGAGACAGGTTGGACAGCGGGCGCGAAGTCGCGCCGCTGCGCCCGGCGCCTGACGCGGTCATCATCGACACCACCGGCAAGACCCCCGATGAGACCATCGCCGAAGTCGCCCGGCTGGTCGCATGCGCGACGGGCCAACACGTACCCGCGCCTGTTTCGTCGCGCGCTGAGGAGGAACGAGCTTGTTCTACGTGATAGCGCGGGCGATCTTGCGGGTAATCCTGAAGATCGCCTTTAAGACGAGGGTTGAGGGTGAGGACAACATCCCCTCGGAAGGGCCTGTAATCCTGGTGGCGAACCATCTGAGCATGCTTGACCCGATAGTCCTCGGGTGCGCGGTAGCAAGACCGGTCAGGTTCATGGCCAAACACGAGCTGTTCTCGAACCGGCTGTTCGCCTGGATCCTGTCGGGCGTGGGCGCGTTTCCCGTAAGACGCGGGCAGGCTGACAGGGAGGCGTTCCACAAGGCCATCGAGATCCTCCTCAAGGGGCAGGTACTCGGCGTATTCCCCGAGGGCACGCGGAGCCTCACGGGCCGACTCCAGGCGCCGTATTCAGGGGCAGTGGTGCTTGCGGAGAAGACGGGCGCACCGATCGTGCCCGTGGGAATCGTCGGCACGGACAAGATCCTCCGCAAGGGCGCGGTGCTTCCGAGGCCCGGAAGGATCTCGGTGAGAGTGGGCAGGCCGATATACGCGTCCAGCTGCCATCAAGGGCAGGCACAGGAGGCGGGGAGGGAGAGCGTCGACCTGAAGAGCCTGATGATGCAGCACATAGCGGAACTCATCGCAGGAGGCGCTCAGGCGGCGAGATAATCTTCGTCCTTCGGCGGGAGATAATAAGTGGAAGGGAATAACGGGCTTCACGTTACTCTGAGCGAGCGGACCGGGTTCTGCTACGGGGTCCGCCGCGCAGTGGGAATCGCGGAAGAAGCGGGCTCGAAGGGGCCAGCGTTCACGCTCGGGCCGCTCGTGCACAACCCGCAAGTTGTGGAAAGGCTGAGGGGAAAGGGCGTTACGCCCGTCGCGGGCCTCGATGAGATCAAAGATGGAATCCTCGTCGTGCCGTCTCACGGGCTGCCGCCGGATTTGCTGGAAGAGGCGGAGAGACGCGGACTCAACGTGGTCCACGCCACGTGTCCCAATGTCCGCCGCACTCAGAGGCTGGTCGCGGATTTGAAACGCGATGGTTACCAGGTATTCATCGTCGGAGACAAGGGGCATTCCGAGGTCGTCGGCCTCGTCGGGTTCGCAGGAGGCGACGCCCGCGTCGTGAGGTCGGCCGAGGATGTCCTCTCCGGCCCCGTGAGACCCAGGGTCGGTGTCGTTTGCCAGACCACCCAAACGATTGAAGCGTTTCGCCAGGTGCTTGCCGCCCTAGCTTTGCGGGCGAAGGAACTCGTGGCCTACAATACAATCTGCAATGCAACAGAGGAGAGGCAACAGGCTGCGCGCGAGCTTGCACGGTCAGTAGATGCCATGATCGTGGTGGGCGGGCGAGCCAGCGCAAACACGCGGAGACTCGCCGAGATCTGTGAGGCCGAGGGAGCAAGGGTATACCGGATCGAGACTGCACCCGATGTGGACTCTCTGGATCTCTCCGGCGTGAGGTCGGTGGGGATTGCGGCGGGGGCATCGACGCCGAATTGGGTTATCGAGGAGGTCATGGAGAGGATGAGCGTGCTGGGCGAAGACAGGATGGACGAAAGGGAGGAACCAATGGTCGCACAAGGTGACGAGAAAGGCCCGGTGACGGGCGGCGGCGAAGGCGAAGCCTGCTGCGGCCGGCAGCACGAGTGCTGCGCCGAGAGTTGCGAGGGTGAAACGGCTCCGAAGGGCGAGGATAGAACGGAGGCCGCTCCCGACGATGCGCCCGCCACCCCAGGGAATTCATGCCTTGCGGCCGGCGCCAGCGAAGAGGCGGACGGGCCGGCCGGTTCGGCGGAGGCGGAGGAGCCGGAGTTGAAGGCCAAGCCGGCTCCAGAGGCGGCCCAGCCGGCGCAGGCGCAGGCCGGTGCCGAAGCCCGAGGTGAGGCGGAGCCTTGCGGGACACCGGGAGCAGCCGCCCACGCGGAAACCGAGGAGATGCCCGCAGGAGCGGAGATATCCGAGGGAGACATCGTCAAGGGCACGGTCGTCGCCGTGCACCCTGACGAGATCCTTGTCAATATTGGTCTCAAGTCCGAAGGCGTCGTGCCGAGGTCGGAGATCTCCAGGAGGCCGGTGCAGTCGTGCCTCGAGGTCGTCCGGGAGGGGCAGGAGATAGAGGTTCTCGTGGAGAGGCTCGAGGACAAGGAAGGCAGGCCGCGTCTTTCCAAGAGGAAGGCTGACACGGAGCGAGCCTGGGCGACGGTCCAGAGGGCGCTCGAAAGCGGGGAGATCGTGGAGGGCGAGGTCACTGACGTCGTCAAGGGTGGCGTGGTGGTGGACGTGGGGCTGAGGGGCTTTGTCCCAGCGTCGCACGCGAGTCGCCGTCCTATGGCCGACCTCTCACCGCTCGTCGGGCAAACCCTGCGGATGAAGGTGCTCGAGGCGGACCGGGCCAAGAGGAACGTCGTGCTTTCGGCGCGTCTCGTGCAGGAGCACGAGGCGGCAGAGGCGAAGGCGAGGGTGCTCGAGTCGCTCCAAGAAGGCGAGATAGTAGATGGCGTCGTCAAGCGCGTCGTGAACTTCGGCGCGTTCGTGGACATCGGAGAAGGCGTCGAAGGGCTGCTGCACGTGTCTGACATGGCATGGACGAGGACGACCGATCCCCGTGACGTGGTGAAGGAAGGCGACCACATCAGGGTGAAGGTGCTCTCGGTGGACAGGGAGCGGGAAAGGATTTCACTCGGGCTCAAACAAACCCTCCCGGACCCGTGGGACGACATAACCTCGCGTTATCCCGTCGGCAGCATCGTCACGGGCAAGGTCACGAAACTCGCGGATTTCGGCGCTTTCGTGGAACTCGAACCCGGGGTCGAGGGGCTCATCCACATATCCCAGCTCGCCGACAGGCGGGTATCGCGTCCTGACGAAGTCGTGAAACCCGGAGACGAGGTATCTGTGAAGGTCATAAGCGTCAGGCCGCGGGACCACCGCATCGGGCTGAGCCTGAGAGAGGCCCAGGCTGAGGGGGACAGGCAGGCGTTCAAGAAGTACGCCGACAAGGA
>JBLNDA010000099.1:0-4855 GCA_050261175.1 Clostridia bacterium | reverse complement strand
TCTGGATGCGGCTTACACCGTGAAGCTGGGCGACAGCACCATCAAGCTGAGCTACGGCGCGAGCGGCCTAGGCGACGAGTGCGACCACGACCTCGACGACGGCCGTCCGTGGGAGTGGATCTCCACGGCCGATCCGGATGACAACGCCGACCACGACCTCTACAAGCTGACCATCACCATCCCGTTCTAGGGATCGGCGTGGTAACAGACTCGGCCGGAGAGGCCCCGGGGAGATCCCCGGGGCCTTCTCGCGTGTACTTGCACCCATCCTCCCCGCGCGCCGTATCGTAGCAATCAGGACCAGACGATGCGGCTGGAAGGTGCGGCGGGGGAGAGATGGACGAGTGCTGGGGGCTCTCTTGTTTGCGGTTGCGGTGAGTGTTGACGGGTTCGCTGCAGGGGTGGCCGAAGGTCTGCGCGGCATAAGGGTGCCATTTGGGTCGCTCGTTGCTATGAACGTCGTGTCCGCAGCGGTCGTGTTCGTGTCGGTAGGGTGCGGACGCGCGATAGGGGCGTTTCTCAGTCCGGTTGCGGGCAGACTGATAGGCGGCGGCATCCTAGTGGCGCTGGGCGCGTGGATGCTTCGGCGCGTGCCCGAAGAAGCGCCGGCCGCGAGAGAGCCGGGCCAAGGCAAGGTCCGCCGGATCCTCGGCTGGCCCCGACGGCTCGCGAAGCCACTAGCCCTTGTGGCAGGCATTCTCGAGGAGCCTGCGCGCGCGGACCTGGATTCCTCCGGCACCATCACCTCGGGAGAGGCTTTCCTTCTCGGCCTCGCCCTGGCCGTAGACGCTCTCGGTGTGGGATTCGGAGCCGGGATGGCTGGGCTGTCGCCCACCCTAACGCCTCTCGTCGCCTGCGTCACCCAGACCGTCTTCGTGAGCGCGGGCGTCTCGCTCGGGCGAAGGGTCAAGGCGAGCGCCTTCGCTCCGGGCCTCGAGAAGGTGCCGGGTGGCATCCTCATCCTCCTCGGCCTGATGAGGCTCAGGTGAAATAGCACAAAATGGCAGCGAGGTCCTCCCGGCTTTCCCGGACGCCGGACGTGGCAGGAGGACCACGAATCACGGGCGGTCGAGCTCGGGTGCGGAAACCACGAAGATTCAGTGACCTGAGCCTGCCCAGGCAGGAATTCTCGAATCCTCCTCGAATCTTTCCTCATCGTGCGGCGTCGCCCTGAGCCGGGCGAGCCCGCCTCAGGGCGTAATCGGATGCGGATGCGTACGCGGAGGCTGAATCGGTGATCATCGGGCTGACAGGGGGCATTGCAAGCGGCAAGAGCCTCGTCGCGTCGGAGCTTGCGCGGCGCGGGGCCTTCGTCATAGACGTGGACCGTGTGGCCCGCGCCCTTGTGGAGCCCGGCGAGCCCGCGCTCGAGGCGGTCATCAGGGAATTCGGACCAAAGTTCCGCCGCGATGACGGCACCCTCGACCGCCGGGCCTTGGGCAGGCTCGTCTTTAGCGACCCTGACGCCCTCGCGCGTCTGAACGGGATCATGTTTCCCTGGCTCCGTGAAGCCGCCGAGCAGCAGGTCCGGGATGCGGCCGCCCGCGGACACTCCTTCATAGTGGTGGACGCCGCAGTCCTGTACGAGGCAGGACTCGACTCCCTGGTCGACCGAGTCGTCTTCGTCACTGCCTCTGAGGACGTGCGTGTGGAAAGGATCGTGGCACGGGACGGGCTTTCGCGCCAGGAAGCCCTTGACCGGGTGAAAGCGCAAGCACACCTCGAAGACGGACTCCGTCGGGCTGACTTCGTGGTGGACAACTCCGGCGGGCCTGAGGACGTCGCCCGGCAAGTGGAGGCGATCCTCGACCGGCTTGCCGCGGGCCCGTGCGGGCTTGCCCCTGGGTGAGCGGGTCGCTCGGCCCCACGCCTGCCGCCGTGCGAATAGATCGCCGCCGCGATGTATATCGAATAGTAACGGACCGCAACCCCGGGATGGTGATAACGTGGCAGTAATCAGGCTCCGCCGGGCAGCGCGGTGGACGCTTGCTCTTTCTTGTGTGTTCCTTGGCGTGTATCTCTTCTTTCACTCCAGGTGGTACGTGGAGCGGGCTTACCCCACGCCTTACAAGGACATCGTGACGCAGTACTGCGCCGAGCACGACGTGGACCCGTTCCTCGTGACGGCGCTCATGCGAGTGGAGAGCAGGTTCAAGCCCCATGTGGTGTCCGAGAAGGGCGCGCGCGGCCTCATGCAA
Organism: Clostridia bacterium; assembly: GCA_050261175.1. Classification (GTDB taxonomy): domain Bacteria; phylum Bacillota; class SHA-98; order UBA4971; family UBA4971; genus UBA6256. The sequence goes on along the minus strand of JBLNDA010000099.1, from coordinate 2,657 downwards.
GTGATGCCCGACACCGGCAGATGGGTGGCCGAGGAACTGGGGATGGACCGGTTCGACCCGGAGATGCTCCACGATCCCAAGGTGAACCTCCGCATCGGGACTTGGTACCTCGCCTCGCTCGAACGGGAATTCGGGGGCGACAGAGTGCTCGTGCTCGCGGCGTACAACGCCGGGCGCGGGAACGTCCGCAAGTGGCTGGACACGGCGCGCTGGACGGGGCGAATCGAAGAGATAGACAGCATCCCGTTTCCTGAGACCAGGGAGTACGTGAAGAAGGTCCTCAGGCTTTACGAGCGATACGTCAGGGTTTACCAAGGGTGCTGGTCGGCGACAGACGAACAGCCGAAGGCGGTTGCGGGCCGCTCGCCCACGTGGGCCCTGCCTGAGCCCCGCGGGGGCACAGCCGCGCGGGGGCACAGGTCCCATGCTGCCGCGCCGCAGCTAGCCCGTTCCATTTGGTGGGCGTCCGTGGTATAATCTTGCTTGAGTTGGGGCCGTTTCCATGCCGGCGCATGCCGGCTCATGGCAGCGCCGGTTCCGGTCGGCCGGCTTTGCGGACCGCCCGGCCGGGGAGTTTGACGACAACCCTCCGCACGCGTCTCCGCACGCGACGCGCCCGCCCGGAACTCGCGGGGGCGGACCGCGGACGCTTCTCGCGAGCCGGCGCCCGAGCAGGTGCCTCAAAGTGGCGGCCGGGACCGATCGTGCGGCGGCGACGTGTTGACTTGATGACGTGCAGATGACGAAAGGAGAATACCCTGCCATGCCCGAGAACGCGAGTGGCCGTACACGTGCTTCGGATACTCCAGCCGAGACCGGCGAGATCCGCACCTTGGGCGATGTCCGGGCCGTGCGCGTGGATCCCAAAGCGCGGTTCTATTCCGCGCAGCACGACGAGATCCGCCGTGGCCTCACGACCGACATCTATTTCGTGAGGACGCGCGAGATCCTGGACAAGCTGAACCTCGGCCGGGTGCCGGTGGTCGGTGAGATCTTCCCGCGCAAATCCGGCGTATTCGCAGGCGTAGGGGAAGTGCTTCACCTCCTCGAAGGGAAACAGGTCAAAGTGTGGTCCATCCCCGAAGGAGGGGAGTTCGCTCCCAAGGACGTCGTGATGCGAATAGAGGGTCCTTACGAGGAATTCGGGATGCTCGAGACCACCATCCTCGGGTTCCTCGCAAGCTCCAGCGGGTGGGCCACCGCGGCGCGTCAGGTGAAGGAGGCCGCCGGCGAGCGGCAGGTCATATGCTTCGGCGCGAGGCACGTCCATCCGGCGGTGGCCCCGGTGATGGAGCGCGCGGCGGTCATCGGGGGCGTTGATGGGGCGAGCTGCATCCTTGCGGCCAAGCTCCTCGGGCGGGAGCCGTCCGGGACCGTGCCGCACGCGGTTTTCCTCATCGTGGGGGACACCGTGAAGGTGGCCAGGGCCTACGATGAGTTGATGCCGCCTGACGCCGCGAGGATAATCCTCGTGGACACCTTCAAGGACGAGGCTGAGGAGGCGCTTCGGGTAGCGGAGGCACTGGGGAAGCGCCTCGTGGGAGTCCGCTTGGATACCCCCGGCGAGCGGGGCGGAGTGACGGCTGATCTCGTGGCAGAGGTCAGAGCCCGCCTGGACCAGGCCGGGTACGGCCACGTCAAGATCTTCGTCTCGGGCGGGTTGTACCCCGACAAGATCCGGGAACTCGCGTCCGCGGGGGCTCATGCTTTCGGCGTGGGCAGCTTCATCTCGCAGGCCCCGCCGATCGACATGACCCTTGACCTGAAAGAGGTGGCCGGCGAGCCCATCGCCAAGAGGGGCAGGATACCGGGAAGGATCCCCAACGACAAGCTCGAGCTGGTCATGGGGTGAGCACAGGCACACGCCGGTGCGGAGCGTCGGTGGGCAGCTCCGGGGCTGCTCCGGGCAAGACGGCCTTAGGTCCGACTGCGTCGGGCTGACCGGGGTGATCAGGGTGCACCAAAGCAGGAAACGGAAATCTGGTCTAGAAGACGGATCACGAAAGTGACAGAAGCGCAGGGCGTAGGGAGGAGTTGCTAGACCATGGGCGAGACGCTTTTGGAAGTAAGGGATCTCAAGACGTATTTCTATACCGAAGATGGGGTCGTTCCGGCGGTGGACGGCGTGTCGTTCTCGGTCGACAAGGGGGAAACCATCGGCATCGTGGGGGAGAGCGGATGCGGCAAGAGCGTCACGTCTCTCTCGGTGATGCGGCTCATCCCGAACCCGCCTGGGAAGATAATCGATGGCGAGATAATCTTCGAGGGCGAGAACATCCTCGAAAAGAGCGAGGCCGAGATGAGGCACATCCGCGGGAACGATATCTCCATGATATTCCAGGAGCCCATGACCAGCCTGAACCCTGTGTTCACCATAGGCGACCAGATCATGGAGGCAATCATGCTCCACCAGAAGGTGGGGAAGAGGGAGGCCCGCGCGAAGACCATCGAGATGCTGAAGCTGGTGGGCATTCCGTCCGCAGAGAAGCGAGTAGACGAGTATCCGCACCAGATGAGCGGCGGGATGAGGCAGAGAGTCATGATAGCCATGGCGCTGTCGTGCAACCCGAGGCTCCTCATAGCTGACGAGCCCACCACCGCGCTCGACGTGACGATCCAGGCGCAGATCCTCGACCTAATGCTCAAACTCAAGCAGG
>JBLNDA010000098.1:0-2901 GCA_050261175.1 Clostridia bacterium | reverse complement strand
TGTGCGACGCGTGCCGCCCCGGGCGGAGCCGGGGCGGAGAAAACGGAAGGAGGAGGCTGGCAGATGAGCCTTATCAGATGGGATCCCTTTGACGAGCTTGCGACGATTCGGGACGCGATGAACAGGGTGTTCGACGAGACGTTCGCCAGGCGCGGTATGGGCGGTTTTGGGTTCGGTCGCGCGTGGCAGCCGTCGGTCGACATGTACGAGACCGAGAACGAAGTCGTGGTGCGGGCAGACCTACCTGGTGTGGACCAGAAGGACGTGGAGATAACGCTCACGGACAGCGCCCTCACGATAAAGGGTGAGTCGAAGTACGAAAAGGAGATCGAAGACAAGAACGTGTACCGCCGCGAGCGCTCCTACGGCACGTTCGCCCGGACTCTGCCAATCACGACGAAGGTGAAGCCCGACCAGGCGCGGGCCAGCTTCAAGAACGGCGTCCTGGAGGTGGTCATCCCCAAGGCCGAGGAGGCCAAGGGGAAGGTCTACAGGCTCGACCTACACTGACCCCGACTTCCGCAAGAGGGCGGGCGGCCGGGGGCTTGAATTCCGCGCGTGTCTGTGTACACTCTGGAATAAAGAGGCCAACCGCTGGAGGGAGGCAGCCTCCCCATGCTCTAGAGTCGCGGGGGCTGCGCCGGAGACCCCGGAACACCAGGAAGCGGTGCGGGATATGGGTGTATACCTGGACATCGACGCGGATTTCATGTTCCAGCCGAGGACGGGCGGGAATCCCCGGATTCAGCAGGATTGCTGGATAGCGCCGGCCGAGTTCGTGGAGCGGCTCGAGGAGGCGGGGCTCGACTGGAGCGCAAGTCCGGTCGCAGTCTTCACCGACCACAAGGAAGCGTACTTCGTCTGGAAGGAATGGGGAGCTCACTCGGCCACCCTGGTCCATGTGGACGCCCATTCCGACTTCTATGACACTTTTCCGGGGCTTGTCCACTGCGGCAATTTCTTGCGGAAGGCAGTGGAAGACGGCTTGTTCTCGAAAGTCGTGTGGGTGGTTCCCCGATGGCTGTATGACAGCGGAGAATGGGAACGATGGGACACCCCCGGCGTGCGGCTGAGAAAGCGCCGGGCGGCGCTGTCGTATCACGAGACGGGTCGCTGCCGGTGCCGCGTGGGACACGAGGTTCAGGTGGAGATAGTGCCGCACGATCGTTTCGTCATGCCAAATAGCCGGGCCGCCCTGGTAACGGTGGCCACGAGCCCGGCGTTCGTCCCCGGGGACGCCCTGCCCCAGATCAGAGAGCTCGTCGGTCGTGTCGCCGCACGCTGCTTGCGGCTGGTGGTCAGGCCGCATATCCCCATGAGTATCGAGGATCCCGTCCTCCGCAGCCTGTGGGAGAGCGTTCGGGACGAGATGGAGACCCGCCGCCCGTCCCGAGGCGCAACCGAAACGCGGACATCCGCCGCCCACCGGCTGCTCTCTTACTTGTGGATCGAGCACGAAGTGTCCCAGCGTCGTCACTGTGAGGTGCGTGGTCCGGGCGCTCCGGACGTCCCGCCCGCCTGTGGCGTATGCTCCGGCCGCGCGTCCTGAGCGCTGGGGTATCGTTACCGCGGAATTGACTGATGGAGGGTGATGCGGAGTGACCAAGGACCTCATAGACGCGATCGAACAGCGCAGGAGCGTGAGGGAGTTCAAGCCGGACCCGGTGCCCGACACAACCATAAGCCGGATTGTCGGCTGCGCCCTGATGGCGCCCACAGCGGGGAACGTGCAGCCGTGGCGGTTTTGGGTCGTGAAGCGCCCGGAGGTCAAAGCCGCCCTCGCGCGCGCCGCGTTCGGACAGGGCTTCGTCGAGGAAGCGCCCGTCGTGGTGGTCGTGGCGGCCGAGCCCAAGCGGAGTGCGGCCAAATACGGAAAGCGGGGGTCCGAGCTCTACTGCATCCAGGACACGGCCGCTGCTGTCGAGAACATGCTCCTTACGGCGGTGGCGTATGGTCTCGGGGCATGTTGGGTCGGAGCATTCGACGAAGGCGAGGCGAAGCGCGCTCTCGACCTGCCGGAGGATGCGCGGCCAGTCGCGTTGATTCCCATAGGTTATCCGAAGCGTGACCCTGCCGGCAAGCGCCCGCGGCCCCAGCGGCCATGGGAAGAAGTAGTGACCGTGGTTGAATGATGGACCCCGATTCACGGGAGGGACGCGGTCCCGCGCCAAGAGGAGAGCGGTCGAGGTCGTAGGGAAACAACACGGCTCGTATGGAGACATGGCGGTTCGCGATGCCGCGATGCGGCGACTTGTGATGGAGGTACTTGCGTGGGCAAGGGCAGGGGCGTACAGCCCTTGCCCTTTTCTGTGTGCACCCGAGCACAGTCCTTACACAGGCCGTCTTCCAAGGCGGACGCCATTACGAAGTATCCCAGGTTGTGGTAGACGCATTTCTGGACCAATGGCCGCTCCAGATCGGGCCGCTCCACATCGGGCCGCTCCAGATCGGGCGAGCCTGAGAGCGGCGGCGTGTCGGAGAATCTCACGAGGCGTCCCAGCCAGGCAACGCACGAGAAGGAATGGTTCTACGCAGTGTCGAAAGAATCCAACAACACTGGACGCATGCGGCGTGCCTCATTGTGCCGTCAGGGCAGTCTTTTTCCTGCCGGATGGCAGGCGCTGGAGTTCCGGGTTCGTGCGTCAACACGTGTCGGGAGCGTCGAAAGAAACACCGAAAGGGAGGTTGCAGGAATCATGAGAAACCGGTGTGCAGTCGCGGGAGTCGTGCTTCTGTTGGCATGCGTCCTGAGCGCGGGATGCTCCGGTTCGGGAATCACGTGCTCCAGCGTCGACGAGGCGGATGTCGGCTCCCTTGTTGCGGGAAACAACGCTTTCGCCCTTGATCTATACAGACAGCTCGCGGAGAACGAGGGCAACCTTTTCTTCTCCCCATTTAGCA
>JBLNDA010000097.1:0-54748 GCA_050261175.1 Clostridia bacterium | reverse complement strand
TCGAGATTCCGTCCGCCCCGACACCGGACGGGACGCACATCGTGTTCAAGCCGTCGATTTCCTCCGGGAGGATCTCACGCATTCTGACGTCAGCCACGCACCCGTCACCTCCTACGTGATGGCCGGCTTGCCGCTTCCCCCGGAAACCCTGATCCGCGCGCGTGACGCTTCCCTTATGGAGCTCTTCCGTGACCCGGTCAGGAGCCGCAGTGCTCCCCGCTCCGTGCTCTCCGCGGCGGCTCCACACGGCGACGAGCCGGCGCATGTGTGGAATTCCCCGCGCGGGCGGAAAACTCCTTGCGCACGACGCACAGACGCCCGGTCGCTGACGCGCGCCCTGGCGTCGCCTGGGTCGTTCCATACATCGCGCACAAGCCGCGACCGCCTCGACATAGCGGGGCGGCGACGGGGAACGCTACACGCGTGGAGGCGGACTCGTAACGTTCCACGTTCTCGTGCGACGCGGAGCGATGAGAGGTGTTCGAACGTTGCCGGAGGAAAACGCCCAGCGTATTCGGTGCGGCCTTGCGCGTGTCTTCCTCGCGACTTTCCTCGTGCTGGTAGCAAGGATGGCGTTCGTCCAGCTAATCATAGGCGAGGATCTCGCCGAGCGGTGCCGCGACCAGCGCGCTGTGCTTCTCGCCGAGGTTCCGGGGCGCGCGCCGATTTACGATCGCAACATGCGCGTGCTGGCCGGGGAGTTCGCGAGCCAGGCCATAGTGGTGTTCCCGGAGTCAGTCGAAGCGCGCGAAACCGTAGCCCGCATGGTGGCGCACTTCACGGGTAGGTCGTGGAGGGACGTCTTGCCCCGTCTGGATTCCCCGACTCCCATCTACGTTGCGGCGGGGGCGGTGCCCTCGATTGCCTGGCACGCAGGTGGTATCGACTCCGCGACCCTGGACGAGGCCCTCCGCGACCCCGGAGTGGTGGTCGTGGAGCGGCCTGTGCGGTACCACCCGGACGGCATCGGAGCCCACGTGCTCGGTTACCTCGACCCTTCGGGCATGCGCGGCGTATCTGGCGTCGAGAGCCTTCTGGATCGGTACCTGAGCGGAGGAACGCCGGGCGGGATCGCGGTCTTCACAGACGCAAGGGGCAGGCCATTGCGCGGCCTGGGCGTGCGGCGGCTGCCCGGCAAGCCCGTTGGCGGCGGTGTGAGGCTGACCATCGACCGGGACATCCAGGCTTTGGTGGAGGATGTCATGGATGACACGATCGAGCGGGGAGCGGTGGTGGTGATGGACCCGAGAACTGGCGACGTGCTGGCCATGGCGAGCCGGCCCGCCTTTCGGCCTGACAACATAGCGTCCGCCATGAGAGACCAGGCGTCACCCCTCCTGAACAGGGCCATCAGGGCTTATCCGCCCGGCTCGATCTTCAAGGTCGTGGTGGCCGCGGCCGCTATAGAGAGCGGCGCGGCTTCGCTGCATGAGACGTTCTACGATCCAGGGTACGTCGACGTCGGCGCCGCGCGGTTCAGGTGCTACGCGCACGATGAGGGCGGCCACGGCGAGCTCGACCTCCTGGATGCCATGGCATACTCCTGCAACACGGCCTTCATCACCACCGGTCTCCGGACAGGCGCGAAGCGGCTACTGGATCTCGCGGAGCGGCTGGGACTGGGTGCGACAACGGGGGTTGCGCTTCCGGGAGAACAGGCCGGCGTGATTCCGGACGCCCAATCGATGTCGCCCCAGGACGTGGCGAACCTGGCCATAGGTCAGGGACGGCTCAGCGTGACTCCGCTGCAGGTCGCTGCGATGATCTCCACCGTTGCAAACGGCGGCTTCTTTCGGCGGCCCAGGCTGGTGATGGAGATAGCGCCCGGAAGCAGGCGGGACGGCCTTGCCGCCGGTCGCGATGTGGAACCGGCCGAGCCGGTCCGGGTCCTATCGGAGGATACGTGCCGCCAAGTGGCTTTGATGCTGGAGGCCGTAACCAGGTGGGGCACGGGAACCGCGGCATGGGTGGCGGAAGGCGGATCCGCCGGCAAGACCGGATCAGCTGAGACGGCGAAGGCGGACGGGACCGGGTCGCCTCCCTCCCACGCCTGGTTCGCGGGCTTCGCTCCTCTTTCCGAGCCCAGGCTCGTCATCGTCGTCCTCGTCGAGGAAGGCATGTCCGGCGGCAGGGCCGCTGCGCCCGTATTCGCCCGGATCGCCCGCCGCGCTCTGGAGGTCTATCCTTCATCGGGATGACTTCACACGCGCGGGCGGCCGCGGGCTCCCGGCACCTCTCGTGCGGCCGCCGTCAGCGCGCCAGAAGGCGCGAGACAAGGATCTATCGAACCTTTGCGTCGTCGGCCTGCTGTCGCAGCAGGGTGAGGGCTCGTTGGTGTTCGCGGAAAGTGCGGCTGAAGATGTGGCCGCCGTGTTCGTCAGCGGCGAAGTAGAGATAATCAACGTCGGCCGGGCGAAGCGCCGCGCGAATCGACGAAAGCCCGGGCGATGAGATGGGGCCGGGCGGCAAGCCGGGCACTAGATAAGTGTTGTAGGGCGAGTCAACCTTGAGGTCATCGAAGGTGAGGCGCTCCTTCCACGTCCCCAGGGCATACTGGACCGTGGCGCACGACTGGAGCGGCATGAGCTTTTTCAGCCTGTTGTAGAACACCGCGGCCACGAGAGGCCTGTCCTCGGGAATGCGGGCCTCCCTTTCGACCATGGAAGCTATGGTCATCACGCCGTGCAGGCCCAAGTCCTTTGCAGCATCTGACACATCGTCCATTGCGAATTCCGGGAGCACCACTTCGGCGAAACGGCTCACCATCGCGGCTATTATCGTCTCCTCGGAGACTCCGAGTTCGACTTCGTACGTGTCGGGGAAAAGGTAGCCTTCCAGGTTTCCTGAGAACTCCCTGCCCCCCGCCTCGATGCTGAAGCCGTGCACTTGGCCCGTGGCAAGGGCCAAGAACCTCTCCCGCGAGGCGAGCGCCTTCCCATCCAGCAGGCTTGCGATCTCGGACAGGCGGTATCCCTCCGGAACCGTGAATCTCACGCGCTCCACGCGGCCTTCCGCGAGCGCGCGCAGGATCCCGAAGGTCCCCATGCGCGGGCTCAGCCGGTAATTCCCCGCCTTCAGCCGGTCCTGAACACCAGCAAGCCGCGCTGCGGCTTCAAACGCGAATCCGGACCGGACGAGCCCCTCCTTCGCAAGAAGCTTGCCGATACCCGAAGACGTCAACCCCCGCTGGATTCGTACACTCACCGTCTCCCCCGACCCGAAAGGGAGCATGAGAAAAAGGGCCCACGCAAGGCAAAGCAGGACGGGGACCAGCGCGACGGCTGCCATGCGCCTCGCGCGTGCTCCGGGTTTCGCCCCAATCGCGGGGCGGGCCCCCGGAGCAGCCCGCGCCGCGTCGGCGACGGCGGCAGCGTCCGTGCCCCCGCCCGTGGTCTGGGCTCCTCTGCAGGCCCCGCTATCCTTCTTCGCCCTCGCCCTCGCCCTCGCGTTCCAGCCGAAAGGAGCGAACACGCCTCCCGGCCTGCCCTGCCCTCCCTGGATGCCGCCTCTCACACCATCACGTTCCCGATGCTAATCTCCGTCCTCAGTCCCTGTCTTCGTCCTCGTCCTCGTCTTCGTCGTCATCGGAACCGAAGACGTCGTCTTCGTCTTCGTCTTCGTCTTCGTCGAGAGCCAAGTCCTCCTCGTCTTCCTCTTCGTCCTCGTCCTCATCCTCACCCTCTTCGCAGACTTCTTCCAGGTCTGCGCAGATGGCGCCGGTTACCTTCTCGTACTCGTCATCGTCCAGATCGACCAGGACCTCCTCGCCGTCCTCGTCCGTCTCCACCCGGAAGATGCACGCTTCAACTTCCTCGTCGTCCCGCGCCTCGCTGTCCGCGTCCGCCGGCACCAGAACCACGTAGGTGTTCCCGTCAAGTTCCATCACATCTTCCACTGCGAAGGTTTCTTCCTCGCCGTCCTCGTACACAAGAGTCACAACGTCGTCAATCTCCGGCACTTGGGCCACCTCTCTTTCACATCCGAGTGTATCCGTCTTGGGCCGCCGGGTCAATGCCCACTTCGGTCGCTGTCAGCCGCTATGCTCCCCACGGAGACAGCCTTTCATTCGCCTTCGACCGGCGGCGCCTCGGCCTCGCCCTCCGGCGCTTCTCCGCCCGGCATGCCGTCCGCAGACGACCCCGAGCCCGGCGCCTTGTTGCGGACACCGCCGTCTCCGACGGCCCCGCGGCGGTTGTCGAGGTAGCCCTGGAGGATCACGGCAGCCGCGACCGAGTCCACGAGGCCCTTGCGCCGGCGCCTGGAGACGTCCGCCTCGATGAGGGCGCGTTCAGCCGAAACCGTGGAGAGCCGCTCATCCCAGAGGACCACCGGCACACCGATGCGGTCCTCCAAGGCCTTCGCGAGCCGTCTCGCTCGCGCGGCGCTTTCGCCGAGCGAGCCATCCATGTTTTTCGGCAAACCCACTACCACCTGGCTGACCGCGTTGTCGCATATGAGAGATGCCAGGTTCGCGAGGTCCTCCCTGAGCGACCTCCTTCGGACCACGCCGGCGGGATGCGCAAAAAACGCCATCGGGTCTGAAAGCGCGACGCCGATGGTCTTCGTGCCCACGTCAAGACCCATGATCCTCAAAGCGCGCTAGACCACCTTCATGCAGAACTCCGGGCATGCCGCCTGGCAGTAGCCGCACAGCACGCACCGGGCCGTGTCCACCGCCGCGCGCCCCGACTCCGGCGAAATCACGAGCGCGCCGTGCGTGCACCTGGCGACGCACGTTCCGCAGCCGGTGCACCACGGCTCTATGATGAGCGCCTTGTTCTGACGCGTGCGAGCACGGAGGACGTCGTCCGGGCGCCTGCCCTCGAAGATAGCGAGATCCATGCGAAGCTCATCGAGGGTCTTGATCCCGACGGCTATCGAATCGACGCAGGGCTGGGCGAGCACCCATCCGAGCGAGCCGTCCACGTCATCCAGCAGCGCGCCCCCGCCCAGCGCTTTCATGGCGTAGACGCCTTTGCCGGCGGCGTGCGCCTCCTGTACCGCCTCCAACATGTCGGAGGCCGTTCCATCGGCTATCCCGATGCCCGACCGGTTGAGGAGGGGATGGATCACGTCTATCTCAGGCATCAAAGCCGCTGCTCTGACGCATGCCACGTGGTGGGTGGACACACCGATTGCCCGCACCTGCCCCGTCTCGCGCGCGCGAACCAGGTACCGCACGGCCTCCTGGTGCCCCTTCAATGTGAGCGCCGACTCTTGCTCGTGAAGGAGAAAGACGTCTATGTAGTCCAAGTCCATGGACCGGAGCGCCCGCTCCACCGCCCGCCGCATCCCGTCATACGTGTAGTCGTACGACTTGGAGGCGACCACGAGCTCTTCCCGGTTCCGGGTCCGGACCTGGCCCGCCCCGGAGACGGCCTCACGGACATACTCGTATGTGCCGTATAGCTCGGCTGTGTCGATGAAATTGACCCCGGCATCAACCGCCGCCCGTATGAGCGATGCGCCCTCTTGCAGCGGCAATCTGGCTTGCAGAGGCCCCATCGTCAAGGTGCCGAAGCACAGCCTCGAGACAACCAGTCCTGTCCCTCCGAGAGCCCTGCGTTCTATGGCGCGCGCTTCCGATCCCGCTGCGCCCGTGGTATCGCCCGAATTGAGAGTGTGAGTCACCGCCGCTGCCACTTCTCCAGATCAGATCGCCGGCAGATCGCCGGCGCTGGACCGCCGGTATTGCGCCCGGCGAACGGCGCCCTGTCAGGGCGCCGTAAAGGAATCCACCGCGCGACTAGACGAACGGGCTCCGCGCCCCGACACGCGCGCGCCCGCCACCCGACGTCAGCTGCGCTTCGTCTCGGGCCGCCGCACGACCACCCGTATCCACCAGGGGAAACGGGGCAGGCGGCCCGCGCCGTCTCCATCAGGTCGTATCGAGAACCTGCTTTCCCCATGCCTCGCCGCAAGCAGGGACTTCGCCTCCTGTACGCTCTTGCCCGCGAGCTCCATCGCCAGCCTGTCCGGGTCAACGCCCGCGGCGACCAGAGCACTGGCTACGGCCTCGATGACGGCGGTTTCGGCGTCCGTCCTCTTGACCCTGGCTATCTTCACCTCGACCTCGGGCGAGACCACACGGGCCTTGTCCCCATCGAGTCCCAGAGAGAACAGCCCTCTCGCCACCTTCCACACGTCCGCTTCTCTCACGGCAAGCGCCCTTGCTCGGGCCCGGCAGGAGGCGCGAAGTTCCGTGGACGGAGCAAGAGGAGCCTGGCTGAAAACCGGCTCCTCTTCTTCCATCATGATCGTCTCTCCGAGGACTCGAAGGCCCGCCGGCGCACCCTCCGCGAGCCGGGCTGCGGCAGTCCTCGCCGCCTCCGCTGCAAGCCGCTTCCTGGCGGTCACGAGGTCGAGCGCAGACACCGCTGGCGTTACCGCGTCCTCGCCGCCTGAAGTCGGCTCGGGGTTCATCACCTTGAGGCCGGGGAACGCCCTGTCCACCACGACTGTGATGCGCCCCGCCGCAACGTTCCCATGCGTCCCGGGCTCCTCAGCCTCCACGCTCGCTTTCGCCGTCCCCGGATCCGCATCTACGGCCACCTTCATGTAATGCCTGATGGTCGATGCGGGGACAACCACGTCAGCCAGGGTGCGGAACCTCACGCCCCCCGCTGTGGCGACCACAGTGCCCTTCGGCACGCGCACCGGCCGCGGCGCCTCGTTGATGAAGACCACCGCCCCGCGCGCCTTCGCTGTCCCCGATCGCACCAATCCAGAAACAGGCACCGTGACTGACACCGTGAAAGAGTCTTCCACAGCACGGGCCGGCACGCGGGCACCTTCCACGTCAATCCTGGCAATGGCCGTGGACGCCCTTATCGCGACCTCGCGGCGCACCTCGGACACGGGCGCGGAAACCACCACGGTGGCCCTTGGCCAAAGCAAATACAGCGTCGCAAGCACCGATAGGGCGGCCAGGCCCACGACCGGGGCACGCCCGCCGCTCCCGGGTCCCGCGCGCAGCGGTAGCCCCACGCCCAACCTGCCGAACCAGCCCGCCTTACCGTGAGCGCGGCGAGGCGTTCCGCGCGCTTCCCGGGTCTCTGTCCCGAAAGCCCCAACCGACCTTGCCACGCTTATCTTCCCTCGAGGTAGTGCCTGACAAGTTCCTCGATGATCTCGTCCCGCTCCAGCTTCCGGACGAGGTTGCGGGCGCCCTTGTGGCTCGTTATGTACGTGGGGTCCCCCGACATGAGGTACCCGACGATCTGATTGGTAGGGTTGTAACCCTTCTCCTTCAAGGCCTGGTAAACCTCGAGGAGCAGCGCCCTGACGCTGACCACATCCTCAGGAACGACCCGAAACGTCTGAGTCTCATCAAAGGGACCCTTCATCCCGGCGTCACGCCCCCCTGGCGTTGGCTTCGCCAACCGCCTCCCCCATATTGACCGCCCAAGCGAACATCCTGAAAGATCCCACGCTCAGTGCAGTAGCGCCCTCTCTATCGTGGCCATCGCTTTCCCCAACGCATCCTTCAGCTTGGTCACATCCCTGCCGCCCGCCTGCGCCATGTCGGGACGTCCCCCGCCGCCTCCACCAGCGACTTCGGCCGCGGCCTTGACGATGTCCCCGGCGCGGAGGCCCCTGTCTATGAGGTCCTTCGTGACCGTCGCCACGAACAGCGCCTTCCCGGCGGACCGGGACCCGAGGACCACCGCGCCTGAAGCGACCCGCGCCCGCACAGTGTCGGCCAGCTCGCGCAGGGCGGCTGCGTCGAAGCCCTCCGTTTCGGCCACCACGATCTTGGCGCCGTCGACCTCCACCGCACCGCTGAGGAGCGCGTCCACCTGTGACAGACTCATCTTCGCTTGCAGCGACTCTATCTCTTTCTCGCGCGCGCGAAGCTCCTGGGCAAGCCTGGCCACTTTCTGAGGAAGCTCCTCGGGACGGCTTCGAACCTCTTCCGACGCGCTCTCCAGCAGCGCTTGCTGCGACCTCAGTAGCTCGAGCACGGTCCTTCCGGTCACGGCCTCCACGCGCCGTATCCCTGCGGCCACTGCGCCCTCGGACACTATTTTCACGAGCCCGATCTCGCCCGTACGGCCGACGTGCGTGCCGCCGCACAGCTCGTGGCTGCAATCAGCTATCCTAACCACACGCACCCGTTCCCCGTACTTCTCGCCGAACAGGGCCATGGCGCCCGTGGCCTTGGCGTCCTCGAGCGACATTTCCACCGGCTCGACCAGCATGTCTGCGAGCACCCAGCCTAGAACCAGGTCCTCGACCTTGCGAACCTCGTCATCGGTCATCGCCGAGTGGTGAGAGAAGTCGAACCTGAGCCTGTCATCGGCGACGAGGGAGCCGGATTGGAACACGTGGTCTCCGAGCACTCTCCGGAGCGCGGCATGCAGGAGGTGCGTGGCCGTGTGGTTCCGCGCTATCGCGAGGCGACGTTCCCTGTCGACCACGGCCTTCACCACGTCGCCCACGGCGATGCCGCCGTCCTCGACAGTGGCGTTGTGTACTATCATGGTCTCCGACGCCCGCACGGCCGTCGCCACCTTGGCCCTTCCCGCCGGCCCCGTTATGGTCCCCGAATCGCCCACCTGCCCGCCGGCCTCGCCGTAGAAGGGTGTGACGTCGAGCACCATCTCGACGTTCTGGCCGATGTCCGCGCGGCTCACAGGCTCACCGTCAACGAAGAGGGCGGACACCTTCGCCTCCGCCGAAGTCGTCTCGTACCCTACGAACCGCGTGGAAAGCCCTGACAGAGTCTGTGCCTTCGCCGTCGAGAGGTCACCCATGTACCCAAGATCGTGCCGGGCCGCGCGCGCCCGCTCGCGCTGCTCGTTCATGGCGGCTGCGAACCCCGCCTCATCTACGGTCATGCCGCTCTCTTGCGCTATCTCCCGCGTGAGCTCCGCGGGGAACCCGAATGTGTCGTAAAGCCTGAACGCGTCCTCCCCGGGAATCTCGGTCTTGCCCGCGCCTCGAAGATCAGCGATGAGATCCTGAAGGATGCTGGTGCCCTGGTCGAGTCTACCGAGAAAACGCTCCTCCTCGACGGACAAGGTTTTGCGTATGTGATCGCGCCTCTCCACGAGCTCCGGGTAACCCCCGCCCATGACCGAGGTTATGACGTCCGCCACATCAGCAAGGAACGGCCGCGTGATGCCGAGGAGCCTCCCGTGGCGCACAGCGCGCCTTATGAGCCTTCGCAGCACGTATCCCCTTCCCTCGTTGGCAGGCAGCACCCCGTCAGCCACGAGGAAGGTCACGGCCCGCGCATGATCCGTGATGATCCTTACAGACACGTCGTGGTCGCGTCCGTGCTCCCCTTTCCGCCCGCTGTCCTTTCCGTAATCGACCCCGCCCAGCTGGGCGACGGCGTGCGTTACGGGCGCCACGGCGTCGGTGTCGAACACCGTGGGTGCACCCTGCATGACCGCGGCCACCCGGTCAAGCCCCATGCCGGTGTCGATGCCCTTCCGCTCGAGGGGGACGTAGTTGCCCGCCTCGTCGTGATGGAACTGTATGAATACGAGGTTCCATATCTCCATGAACCTGTCGCAATCGCAGCCGAGCTCGCATTCAGGCCTTCCACACCCGAACTCCTCACCGCGGTCCACATGTATCTCGGAGCACGGACCGCACGGACCGACGCCGATCTCCCAGAAGTTGTCTTTCTTGCCGAACCGCTTTATGCGCGCGGACGGCACCCCCACGTCTTTGTTCCAAATCTCGAAGGCCTCGTCGTCGTCAAGGTATATGGTCACCCACAGTCTGTCCTCCGGGAGACCCAGGTGTTTCGTGACGAACTCCCAGGACCAAGGGATCGCCTCTTTCTTGAAGTAATCGCCGAACGAGAAGTTGCCCAGCATCTCGAAGAACGTGAGATGCCGGGCGGTCTTCCCCACGTTATCTATGTCCAGGGTCCGCACGCACTTCTGACACGTTGTCACGCGCCGCGATTCGGGCTTCGCGGTACCTAGGAAATAGGGCTTGAACGGCACCATGCCGGCCCCCGTGAGGAGCAGCGTCGGGTCGTTCCTGGGTATGAGCGAGGCGCTGGGCAGGGGCTTGTGCCCTTTCCCGACGAAGAACTCCCTGTACATGTTCCGTATCTCGGTGGTGGTGAAAGCCCTTACCCCTGGTTTAGCCTGCACAGCCCACATCCTCCCAGATCCAAGTTATCTCTATCATAGCGAATCGCACTTGGGGTGTCAACGCGACGCCCGCCCGCCCGCCCGCGGGCAGTCCCGGCGTTGCCAGAGCGGACACCGCGCCGGCGCGGGGAAGTGGAGGCCGTCACCACGCTGCCGCCTGGATGACCCCTTCGTTTACCCGCACGATACATCGGGCGATCACGGAACAAGCCTGCCATGCAGGTATCTGAGGATGACTTTCACGACTGCCGCGGCCGGCACGGCCAGGAGGATCCCGACGACGCCGAAGAGGTGGCCGCCGGCGAGGATTGCGAATATCAGCGCGACAGGGTGAAGGCCGACCTGTTCGCCGAGGATGTTCGGCCCGACCACGGCGCTCTCCAGCTGGTTCACGAGCGCGAAGAGGATGATCACGTAGATCACGAGCACGGGGGACTCCAATAACGCGGAGATGATCGCGGGGATGGCTCCTATCACGGGACCGAAGTAGGGTACGATGTTGAAGAGCCCCGCGACGAGCCCGATGACCAGCGCGAAGTCCACACCGATGATGGACAAGCCTGCGAAGATGAGCACCCCGACCACCGCGGACACGAGGAGCTGCCCCCTGACGAACGATCCCAGTGCGTGATCCACTTCGATGAGGAGGCCCACCACTTCGCTGCGCCACCGGGATGGTATCCACGACAAGAGCCACATCTTGATCTCGGGGAAATCCATGGTGAAGTAGAACGCCAGGACCGGCACGAGAACGAGCATGGTCATCTTGGGCAGGAGGCCGGGAAGGGCGCTCACGAGACGTCTGACGAAGTCCGCGACCGCTTCCTCGGTCCTGCGGATACCGTCGTCCACAGCGCCTTTCAGGGGTTCTGGTATGTTGAACCTGTTGAACCTCGCGTAGAACGCGACGAGCCTCGCCTGCACCTGCCGGGCCTGCTCCGGAATCACGTCAGCGAGCGTCTCGAGCTGCAAGAGCAGCCTGGGGAACAGGTACACCCCCACAAGCGTGATGCAGAGCGTGAACCCCACGTATACGACGAGGGTGCCGGCGCTTCTCGGCGCCCCTCGCTTTTCCAGATAAGTCACGAGGGGATTCATGAGATACGAAAGGCCCAACGCGAGAAGGAACGGTGTAAGTATGGCCCTCACCCGGAACAGGAACAGCGCGGCCGCCATGATGAGCAGAACGTGGAGAAGCCAGGGGAGGGCCCGGAGCACCCTTTCACGCCCGCAGGGCGTGGCATTCCTGTCCGTGTTGTTCTCAGGCATGCTCGAGGCTCATCCCTCTACCTGCCGTCCGCCGATCTCGGAGACTAGCAGCGCGCCGGGGCGCCTTGCGGCACCCCGGCCCCTTCTAGTCGGCTCTTCCGAGCCTGAGGCGCCTCCCGGCGGCGCGGGTTTTCTCGCCTGCGTCGATGATGCTCCTGCCGACCTGCGTGACCATACGCCCTGCAGCCTTCGTCACCATGGCGCGAGCCGAACGAGCCGCGCGCATCTCGTCGGAGGCGGTGCCCATCAGCGTCCGGGTGCGAGCCCTGCGCGATCTGATGTAGAAGTAGGCTCCGATTGCGGCGCCCGCCGCGCCCCCGGCTATGATCGATCTCCAGAACCTGTTCATGCCAAGCGCCTCCCTTTCAGGAGGTTAGTATGCCCAGAGGACGCGAGAAAAATGGCCCGGGTCGTCGAAGCCGCCCTTTGTGCGGCGATGAGGCCCGGGCAATGGTGACCCGCGGATCGGCAGCACCCGCGTGCGTCAGCGCTCACGGGCGGTCGGCGGCACGCAGCCGCCTCGATATGACCCCGCCGCCGACGACGACATCCCCGTCGTAGAACACCACCGACTGCCCGGGGGTCGCGGCTCTCTGCGGGGTCGCGAAGCGCACCTCCACCTCGTCCCGGCCGGCGCCGGCTTCAGCGGACCCGCGCCCCTGGCGGTCGCCGGGTCGCGCCGCCACCGGTATCACCGTCGCGCCAACGCCCGGTGTGCGGTACCTGATTTTCGCCTCGACCCTGATGGGCTCCTCGAGTCGGTCGAAGGGTATCCAGTTGAGGTCTCCTGCCACGAGCCCCTCGTCCATGAGGTCGCCGGCCCTGCCCACTATCACGGCGTTCGTGTCCGGATCGAGGTCGACCACGTACAACGGCTCCGTCGAGGCTATCCCGAGGCCCTTGCGCTGGCCGATGGTGTAGAACGCGACTCCCTCGTGCTCGCCTATGACGTTCCCGTCGAGGTCAAGGATGGGCCCCCGCCTTCGAATCCCGGGGAGGTATTCGCGCAGGAACCGCCTGTAGTCGTTGTCGGGTATGAAGCATATCTCCTGGCTCTCGCGTTTCTCCGCGACGGGGAGCCCGAGAGACGCCGCCACGCGGCGAATCTCGTCCTTCGTGAAGTCACCTATTGGAAAGAGCGTATGGGCGAGCTCGTCCTGGGTCATTGAGTACAGGACGTACGTCTGGTCCTTTCGCGCGTCCCTCGCCTTGACGAGGAGGCGCCGCCCTGTGTCGGGGTCCCGGCGAATCCTCGCGTAATGCCCTGTGGCAACGAAGGCGGCCCCTATCTCCTCCGCTTTGCGAAGGAGGTGTCCGAACTTGATGCGCTGGTTGCACCTTATGCATGGATTCGGCGTGCGGCCGGACGCGTACTCGCGCGCGAAGTAGGATATGACGTCCTGTTCAAACCTCTCCTGAAAGTTCAGGACGTAGTACGGGATGCCGAGGATCGCCGCGACGCGGCGCGCGTCCTCCACCGCGGCGAGGGAACAGCACCCGCCCTCGCGATCGCCGACAGGGAGAAACGTCGGCCACACCTGCATGGTCGCGCCGATGACCTCAAAACCCCTCTCTTTGAGTAAGGCCGCGGCGACGGAGCTGTCAACCCCGCCGCTCATCGCGACGAGCACACGCCCCTCGCCGCATGACGTTTCGTGACAAGATGTGCAGCTCATCGGCTTTCGCCAGCCGCCAGCCTCTTCTCGCTCTCGGCAGCAGGGGCGCGCTTCTTCGCGAGGTAATCCTCGATGGCTTTGTGAAGCGCGTCCGCCGCCAAGTTGGAACAGTGCATCTTGTTGGCGGGAAGCCCGTCCAGGGCCTCCGCCACCGCCCGATTGGATATCTCCATGGCCTCCTCGAGCGTCTTGCCCTTCACGAGCTCCGTCACCATGCTGCTCGTGGCAATGGCCGCCCCGCAGCCGAACGTCTTGAACTTTGCGTCGACTATCTTGTCGCCTTCAACCCTTATCGACAGCTTCATGACATCGCCGCAGATAGGGTTGCCCACCATCCCGACGCCATCGGGATTCTCCACTTCCCCCACGTTCCTGGGGTTCGTGAAGTGGTCCATCACTTTCTGTGAGTACATGCGCTTCATCCCCTCTCCTCTCCAGGTCACAACAGGACGAGACCGGGTGAGGGTTCGCGGTAGCCGGGAACGCCTCTCCCGACTCGCCCGCCTCCACCATCGCCGCGACGCAGCTACTCACGCTTCGCGACGGGCTGAGGCACCTCAGCGCACTTGCCGCAAGCATCTGCGCCGAATCCCGCCTGTGCGCCGAACGGCGACATCGCTCGCAGCTTCTCGACTATCCCGGGCAGGTGCCCGAGGACGTAGTCGACTTCTTCTTCCGTGTTGTACCGGCCCAGTGTGAGCCTGAGCGAGCCGTGGGCTACCTCGTGCGGAATACCCATGGCGAGGAGCACGTGAGACGGCTCGAGCGACCCCGACGTGCACGCGGACCCGCTCGACCCACACACACCCAGCATGTCGAGGTTAAGGAGGAGCGACTCGCCCTCTATGAACTCGAAGCAGAAGCTGGCATTACCGGGCAGCCGCCGCGTCGGGTGGCCGTTCAGCCTGACGTGCCCGATGCGGCTCATGACCCCTTGAACGAGGCGGTCGCGCAGCCGGGAGACACGTTCCATTTCTCTCTCCATTTCGGCGGCGGCAAGCTCGAGCGCCTTCGCGAGCCCCACGATGCCTGCCACGTTCTCGGTACCCGCCCTTCTGTTGCGCTCCTGGCCGCCGCCGTCGATGTACCGCTCCATCCGCACGCCCCGTCTTACGTAGAGCGCCCCAACACCCTTGGGGCCGTAGAATTTGTGCGCCGAAAGCGACAACAGGTCCACGCCCAGGCGGTTCACGTCAACGGGTATGTGCCCCGCGGTCTGCACGGCGTCGGTATGGAAGTATACTCCGTGCCTTTTCGCAATCTCCGCGATCTCCTCGATCGGTTCGATGGTGCCCACCTCGTTGTTGGCGTGCATTATCGAAATGAGGATCGTCTTGTCGGTTATGGCCGCCTCAACGTCGGCGGGATCGACCATCCCGTAAGCGTCCACCGGCAGGTACGTCGCCCGGAACCCTTGTTTCTCCAGGCGCTTCACGCTGTCGAGGACCGCGTGGTGTTCGATGGCGGAGGTTATGATGTGGTCGCCCCTCTCCCGGTTGGCGAACGCCACCCCTTTTATCGCCGTATTGTCCGCCTCGGTCCCGCTCCCTGTGAACACGATCTCCCTTGCGTCCGCCCCGAGGACCGCCGCGACCTTCTCGCGCGCCTCGTCCAGCGCCGCCCTGGACGCGCGGGCTATGCCGTATATGCTGGAGGGGTTCCCGTATTCCTCGCCAAGGTACGGCAACATGGCTTGGACCACTTCCTGGCGGGGCTTGGTGGTGGCTGCGTTGTCAAAGTACACTATCCTCACGTCATATCATCTCCTGCTCACTATGGTACTCAAGGTCCGGGACCGGTCGCCGGCCATCCCCGCGACCCCCGGCAACCCTTGCCTGCCTCGCACGGCATGGGGTTCTGGCTATCCCATAGTGTTGCCACCCGACCCCACGCTTACCGCCGGTTCAGGGTGCGCCGCCCGCCGGCCCGTCCGTTTCTCCAGGGCCTCTGGCGCAGCCCGGCCCCGCCCTGCAGGACCCGCACTGGCCGGCGGCGAATCCTGCGGTCTCGTCGCAGAGATCCTTGAGGCTGATGGAGTCGAGCACCCTGTTGATGCAGTCCTTGAGCTTCTTCCATACGAGGCGCATCGTGCACTCGTCCGCCCGCTCGCACGCTTCCGCCGGGTCGCCCTCGGCGACGCACTCCGCGGGATCGATGGGCCCCTCCAGCACCCTTACTATGTCGCCGATGGTGATCTCCGCCGGAGGCCTCGCAAGCTCGTAACCGCCTTGAGCCCCCCTCGAGCTCGTCACGAGGCCCGCGCGCCGCAGGCCCGCCATGAGCTGCTCTAGGTAGTGCTCGGATACCATCTGCCGCTCGGCGGTGGCCTTGAGCGGAACGGGGCCTTCGCCGTAGTGGAGGGCGAGATCATACATTGCCCGCACGCCGTACCTGCCCCGTGTGGACAGCCTCACGGCCTTCACCTTCCTTTGCCCGGACCTCATCCGGGAAGAATTCCGACTAAACTCGTTGGGATTCCACCATCAATATAGCATGGCCGCCGGGCCATGTCAACGCCGCCGCTTCGCGCCTCCCTCACCGCCCCTTCACGCTCCTTGACGCCCCTCAGGGTCTCTCGGCGCTTCAAGGAACGAACGCGGAAGAAGCGGCCGACCCGAGCGGCAGGCGCCAGCCTTGCCGCGCCCGCGGCAGCGGCCCCGCCTACCCCGCACGCGCACGGCGTCCTACGAGCCCGGCTGCCTGTGTGCGCCGCGCCACTTCGCGAGGCGGTCGGCGATCTGTTTCTCGTACCCGTTTGACGACGGTTCGTAGTATACCCTGCCGGACAGGGCGTCAGGGAGGTATTGCTGCGGCACGAAGTGATCCGGGAAATCATGGGGATACTTGTAGCCGGCACCGTGGCCGAGCCGGGCGGCGCCCCCGTACGACGCGTCCCGCAGGTGCGCCGGCACCTCGCCCGACCGCTCCTTCTCCACGTCCTCCATTGCGCGCCCGATGGCGACGCACGCGGAGTTGCTCTTTGGAGCAGTGGCAACGTAGATGGCGGCCTGGGCAAGAGGCAGCTTCGCCTCGGGCCAGCCTACGAACCTCACGGCCCAGCAGGCAGCGCATGCCACGAGAAGGGCGTGCGGGTCCGCGCATCCCACGTCCTCGGCCGCTTGGATCAGTATTCGCCTCGCGATGAA
Organism: Clostridia bacterium; assembly: GCA_050261175.1. Taxonomy (GTDB): domain Bacteria; phylum Bacillota; class SHA-98; order UBA4971; family UBA4971; genus UBA6256. Next base: position 38,539 of record JBLNDA010000097.1, on the reverse strand, counting down.
TTCGGGATCCTCGCCTGCCGCCACCATTCTGGCGAGCCAGTACACCGCGGCGTCAGGGTCCGATCCCCTCATGCTCTTGATGAAGGCGGATATGGTGTCATAGTGCGCGTCGCCGTCACGATCGTAAGCGAGAGCGCGGCGCTGGATGGAGTCCTCTGCCACTTGCAGAGTGATGCGCCGGACGCCGTGCGCGTCAGGGGGCGTGGTGAGGACCGCTAGCTCGATGGCGTTCAAGGCCGACCTCGCATCACCGTTAGCCATCTTGACGATGTGGTTGAACGCGTCGTCATCCACCTCGACTGACAACCCTCCCAGTCCGCGCTCGCGGTCTTCGAGGGCGCGGCGGAGGATGACGGCTATGTCGGCGTCGGTGAGCGGTTCCAGCCGGAACACCCGCGACCTGGACACGAGGGGCGCGTTGACCTCGAAGAAGGGGTTTTCCGTCGTGGCCCCGATGAAGATGACGACCCCGTTCTCCACGGCGGGAAGAAGCACGTCCTGTTGAGAGCGGTTGAACCTGTGTACCTCGTCGATGAACAGTATGGTCCTCTTCCCGTGCATGCCGAGCCTTTGCTCCGCTTCCGCGACAACCCGCCTCAAGTCGGCTACACCTGCCGTGACCGCGTTGACCTGCTCGAAGTAGGACTTGGTCATGCCGGCGATGACCATCGCAAGGGTAGTCTTGCCTGTCCCCGGCGGCCCATACAGGATTGTGGACGCGAGGCGGTCGGCCTCTATTGCCCGGCGCAGAAGCCTGCCTGGGCCTATCATGTGTTCTTGCCCGACGAACTCGTCCAGAGTCCTCGGGCGCATCCGCGCAGCGAGCGGTGCGTCGCGCCTCAACGTCTCCCGCGCCTCGTGACTGAACATGTCAGTATCCACGTCCGGATCCACCTCCGTGAGCCCTGCGCGCCGGCGCCTGCTTCGCAGCGGCGGCGCGGGGTGGGGCGAGCGTGTGTTCCCGGTTTCCATTGTTGCATACTGGCACCGATGTTTCAATCCGCCGCTCTGAACGCGCGTGGGCTTGAATGTAATGGATGGCGAGCTTCGAGTTGAAGTCTCGACCGCGGCGCGGCGCAGCGCGCCGCCGCGCGAACGCGGACCGCGGGAGCGGAAACGGGGGCAAAAAGAAGACCCCACCGTGCCGTCTTACCGGTAACATCTCATATCCCTGCGCCCTGCAGGTGGGTGCCCTCCCAGGTGGTTTGCGTGTCCGCACCAACCGCGGCATACGCGCCGCACCCGGAGGCCGGGCTCCCTTTCATATGGTGTTGGAACAGAAGTTACCAGCACCACATCGCACACGGTAGGGTCTATGGCTCTTCATTTGTGCGCCAAAGCAATTGTGCGCCAAAGCAATTGTGCGCCAAAGCAATGATACCACAGGACCGAAGAGATTTCAAGATTCCTGCGCGTCGCTCGCAGCATCCGCTTTCTCCAGACCCACGACTTCTATGTGAAGCTCCTCGAGCTGCTCGCGGGAAATGGGTCCCGGCGCTCCTGTCATGGGGCATACGGCGCGCTGAGTCTTGGGGAAAGCAATGACATCGCGTATGGTCTTGCGGCCCGCGAGGAGCATCACTACCCGGTCGAACCCCAGCGCGATGCCGCCGTGAGGCGGCGCGCCGTACTCGAACGCCTCCAACAAGAACCCGAACTTTTCCTGCGCTTCCTGCGGTCCGAGACCAAGGGCCCGGAATATCCTTTCCTGCACGTCGCGCCGGTGCACCCTGATGCTCCCGCTCCCGAGCTCCACCCCATTCATGACAAGGTCGTACATGTTGGCGCGGACTTCCAAAGGACTCGTCTCCAGGAGGTCGAGGTCCTCACCGAGAGGGGCCGTGAACGGGTGGTGCACCGCCACTATCCTTCCCTCTTCCTCGCTGAACTCGAGAAGCGGGAAGTCAACGACCCACACGAACCTCATGGTGTCTTCGGGAATCATGCCCAGCCTCGAGCCCAGGTGCAGGCGCAACCTGCCCAAGACGTTCTGAACCACGGGCCGGGGCCCCGCTGAGATCAGGATGAGGTCCTGGTCGTCAGCGTGCGTCAGCCGTGCGATCTCCTGAAGCTCCCGCTCAGAAAGGAACTTGCCGACGGCCGAACGGAACTGGAGCCCGCCTTCCCCACTCCTTGACACGGCGATCGACACGAGCCCCTTCGCCCCGAATGCCCTCGCCATGTCCTCGAGCTCCTCGATCTCGCGGCGCGAAAAGCCCGCGCACCCAGGCGCCACTATGGCAGCCACCTTGCCGCCCCCCGCCAAGGCTTCGCGGAACACTCTGAACGCCGACCCCTCGACAACCTTGCCGATGTCACACAGTTCCATACCGAACCTTGTGTCAGGCTTGTCCGAGCCATACCTTTCCATGGCATCCGCGTACGACAGCCTCGGGAAAGGCGTGGCCACCCGCACGCCCAGGGTCTCCTCGATGGATGCGGCCATCATGTCCTCCGTGAGAGCGAGCACATCGTCGCGGTCCACGAAGGACATCTCTATGTCTATCTGCGTGAACTCCGGCTGACGGTCGGCCCGGAGGTCCTCGTCTCGAAAGCACCGCGCGATCTGGAAGTAGCGGTCGAAGCCAGCCACCATGAGAAGCTGCTTGAAAAGCTGCGGCGACTGCGGCAGGGCGTAGAACTTCCCCGGGTTGAGCCTGCTGGGCACCACGTAGTCCCTTGCCCCCTCAGGCGTGCTCTTGATGAACATCGGGGTCTCGACCTCGATGAACCCCCGCGAATCGAGGAAGCGTCGCACGGCCATGGTGAGCTTGTGCCTGAAGATGAGATTACGCTGCATGTCGGGCCTGCGGAGGTCGAGATACCGGTAGCGAAGCCGGAGGAGCTCGTCCGCGTCGAGATCCTCAGTAATATAGAATGGAGGCGTCTTCGACTTGGAGAGGACTTCGACCCCGTCGGCCACGACATCGACGGTCCCGGTGGGGATTGAGGCGTTCTCCGTTCCAGGCGGGCGCCTCTCGACCGTGCCCGAGACCAGGATGACGTCCTCGCTTCCGAGCCTCTCCGCCCTGTCGTGGGCGTGCGGCGCCACCATGGGGTTGAACACGACCTGGACAAGCCCGGAACGATCCCGGAGGTCGATGAACACGAGACCTCCGAGGTCCCTGCGCCTAGCCACCCAACCCGCCAACGTAACCTTCGACCCCACAACGCCTTCGGAAAGCTCCCCTGCCATGTGCGTCCTCTTCTGCATAAGCCTCACTTCTCCGTGCATCCGACTGGAGTTCACTCCAGCGGTTGATACCCGATACCTCGCCGCGATAAACCTCGCCCGGCGCCGCCCCCGCGGCCGGGCGCGCCGGGCTCATAACACTGTCTCTCGTCTCTCGCTCGCATCGAGAACAGCGTGGAGGCGTGGCGGCGCCAGCAGGCTTCCGCTCCACACCGGTCACTCGGTCGCCCCGTCCCCGCCATTCGAAAGAACCTGCACGAGTCCCGCGAGAGCCACCCTAGACTGCTCGCCAGTGGACATGTCCTTCACCGTCGCCACCTGAGCCTCCAGCTCCTCCATCCCCAAGATGACGACCTTTCGAGCTCCGCACCTGTCCGCGTGCTTCAACTGAGCCTTGAGGCTCCTGCTCATGTAGTCGAGGTCAGAAGGCACGCCGCGTTCGCGAAGGGCTTTCACGAGCCGGAACCCTTCCGCCCGAGCCTCGGCGCCCATGGTCGCCACGAAAACCCGGATGCCCACCCCTGTCTCCACCCCCGTGGAGCCGGTGCCCAAGGCATTCAGCACCATGACTGCCCTCTCGATACCCGCCGCGAATCCTACCCCGGGAGTATGCTCTCCCCCAAGGTCTTCCGCGAGACCGTCGTACCTGCCGCCTCCGCCCAGCACGTCCTGCGCGCCGAGGTCGGCGTGGACCACTTCGAACACGGTCTTGGTATAATAATCCAGTCCGCGTACGATCCGGGGGTCGATCTCGTGCGCGAGGCCAAGAGCCCCGAGATACCTCGTCACGCTCTCGAAATGCTCCTTGCATTCGTCACACAGGAAGCCGAATATCGTGGGCACGTTCCCGGAGATCTCGCGGCACGTCTCGTTCTTGCAGTCGAGGATGCGGAGCGGGTTGCGTCCCAGCCTCCGACGGCAATCGGGGCAGAGGTCGTCCGCCCGTGCCTCCACTGCTCTTGCGAGGGCTTCCTTGTAGCGGGGACGGCACCGCGGGCATCCGATGGAGTTGAGATGCACCACGAAACCGGAGAGCCCGAGGCGTCTGTAGACATCGACTAGTACCGAAACAACCTCGGCATCGAGGGCCGGATCGGGCGATCCGATGGCCTCCACGCCGAATTGGGTGTGCTGCCTGAACCTCCCAGACTGTGGCCGCTCGTAACGGAACATGGGGCCGATGTAGTACATCTTCACCGGCTGAGGAAGAGTCCTCAGGTTGTGCTCCAGGTACGCCCGCATGCACGGAGCCGTGCCCTCGGGGCGCAGCGTTATGCTTCGCCCGGCCTTGTCTAGAAAAGTGTACATCTCTTTCTCGACGATGTCGGTGACGGTGCCCACCCCGCGCTCAAAGAGCTCCGTGTGCTCGAAGATGGGCGTGCGGATCTCGCCGTATCCCGCGGCGCGACACACCTCGCGCACGGCCCTTTCCACCCGGAGCCACAGCTCCGAATCGCCGGGAAGGACGTCGGCGGTACCCCTCGGCGCTTTCAACTCGGCCATCGGCCGGCCTCCTCAGTCGATTTTGCCAAAGCGGGCGCAGAGCGCCCACCGTGTGTCCATCGGTTACCCTCACCACGACGGCTCCAAGCGTTCCCTCGAGCCAGGCGCCCGAACGTGCCCGGACGCGCACGTTAAGGCGCACGCCCCGGAACGTGGTCCCAACGTGGTTCCTCAGAGCGCTAGGGCGGCGCGACTCCGGAGTCCTCTCGCCTACTTCCCAGCCTCGGCCTGACCGGTCCCGGCGGCATTCCCTTCGGTAGACGCCGCCCCGCCCTGACTCCCGCTCGAATCGGCGCCGGACCCAGCGGGAGCGGTCGTCGCCTCGCTCCTGCGCTCCAGCAGATCTCGGATCCCCGCGACTTTATCCCGCTCGGCCTTGGCGTCGTCATCCAGGCCCATGCTCTGGAAAATCGATTGGAGGCGAATGTGCAGGAGGATGTCAAGCCCGCCGTGTTCGGAGGCTGCCTTGAACTCCTGCCTCGCCTTGTCGCGGGCGCCGGCGTCGCGGTATGCGGTTCCCAGGAGAAGCCTGATGTACGGTTCCTCTGGGTATATATCCCTTGCCTTTTCGAGAGCCTGCGTCGCCCCGGCGAGGTCTTCCTTGCCAAGGTGCGCTTGGGCGAGCCCGACATAGAGGTAAGCGTTGTCAGGTTCCCTCTTGATGGCCTCGCCATACTCGGCGATGGCCTTGTCGTAAGCTTTCTCTTGGAGCCTCTTCACGGCCCGGATCTCAGGGTCGTATATCTCTATCTTGGCGTTCTTTCGCAGGCCGTCAAGCCATGCAGCGAGGGCCTCCTGCCTCGCCTCGGCCTTCAGCCGGTTCTCTATTTCGGCCCGCTTGGCCTCGAAGTCTTGTCCTTCCGAGGGCTTGCCCGTCTCTTGAGTGTATGCCGCCTTGACCGCGTCTTCAGACACGGAGACAGTCGACGTCACGAGCGAGAAAAGGGTCTGCGCGGCGAGGCTGTCCCGGATCTGTCTCTTGACATCGCTCACCGTCAGGTTGTTTTCTTCGAGAGCCGCACGGAACGCCTGGTCATTCGGGAAGGCGTCCTTCTGCCGTTCGAACTCGTCCTCGACCTGCTTTGCCGGGACCCGTATCTTTTCCTTCTTCACGGCCTCGCTGATGAGCACGCTGTTTATGAGCTGGTCGACCACAGACGCCCGGATAGGCCCCCTGGTCTCCGGAAGGACCCGGCCTGTATTCTCGTACTCATTCAGCAGGGCGTCCTTGAAGTGACTGTCCACGACCTCCCAGCCTATCCTCTTGCCGTTGACGCTCGCGATTATTCCAAGCTCGCTTTCGGACGGGCGCCTCATGAAGACTGTCCCGGTATACGCAAGCCCCCCGACAAAAGTCACCGATATGACTATGATGATCGCTTTCGTCAGTCTCGAGCCCTTCTTCCCCCGAAAGCCCCGGAACAAAAGCATCTCCTCCAATCCCGCGCAGTACGCTGTGATTCTACCCGACCCCTGGCACGGCTGTCAATCACGTCGCGAAAACGCGTTCCTGTCCCACCCCGCCCCATCCTCTTCCCCAGCCTTCCCGGCTTCCCCAGCCTTCCAGGCCTCACACCGCGCGCCGGGGCCCCCGGCCTCACCATCTCTCCCTGCCCACCGTTGTCGAGGGGCCATGCCCCGGGTACACGACGGTGTCATCGGGGAGGGAGAAGATCTTCTCCATGATCGATGTCACGAGCGAATCATACGAGCCCCCCGGGAAGTCGGTGCGCCCGACGCCTCCGCCCGCGAACAGCGTGTCCCCGGAGAATACGACCCCCTCGCCCACCAGCGAGATGCTGCCCGGGGTGTGTCCAGGCGTGTGGACCACGCGAAGCCTCACGGAGCCAGCCACGACCTCGTCGCCCTCAGCGAGGAACCTTTCGGCCCGGGGGCCTTCGATCCTCGGGCCTCCGGGCATGGCTAGCGTGGAGAGGTTCACCGACGGATCCACGAGCGCCTCTGCATCCTGGGCGTGTATGGCGATGACGGCTCCCGTTGCTGCTTTGACGGCGCCGTTCGCGGCGATGTGGTCCGCGTGGCCGTGCGTGTTCACGATCAGCTCGCACTCGAGCTTGTCCTCGCGTAACGCCTCGATGATTCTCTCCGGTTCGGCGCCGGGGTCTATCACCACGGCCTTGCGCGCATTCTCGCACCCCACGATGTAGCAGTTCGTGCCGAGCTCGCCCACGCACACCTTCCGTATCGTCACGGCGCTCCCACGGCCTCCCTTGGGCTCCTGACTCCGCGGCCACCCGCCGCGTCTGTTCCACACCGTCGTCAGAACTGCTTCCTGCTGTCCAGCAATATGGTCACAGGGCCGTCGTTCTCCACGAACACCGTCATGGCCGCCTGGAACCTGCCGGTCTCAACGACAAGACCTGTCCTCCGCAACTCCGTCACGAACGCGCCGTACAGCTCGAGGCCCTTCTCCGGCGGCGCAGCCCCTGTGAAGCTGGGGCGCCGTCCTTTGCGGCAGTCGCCGTACAGCGTGAACTGCGAGACGGCGAGGACCGGCAAACCCAGGTCGAGGCATGAAAGGTTCATTTTCCCCGCTTCGTCGTCCATGACGCGGAGGCCGGCCACTTTCTCAGCAAGGTACCTCGCGTCGTCCTGAGAGTCGTCCGTGCCCACGCCGAGAAAGACGACGAGTCCCCGGCCTATCCGCCCGACGGTCTCGCCGTCCACCACGACCCTTGCTGACTTGGCCCTCTGCACCACCGCTCTCATGTTCCCCGCCTACACCGACTGCAATTGCTGGACACCCGCATGGTGGGCCCTGTGCACGTCGGTGACCCCGTGAACGCGCCTCACCCTGTTCATGATGGAGTTCAAATGGTCCGTGCCCGTGATCTCGACCACCATGTTCACCACGGCCATGTGGTCTTTGGTCGTCCTGGCGTTCACGGCACTGATGTTGGCGCGAAGCTCGGTGATAGCCGACATGATATTGGAAAGGAGCGCGACTCTGTCGTGGGCCTCGATCTCGAGCTCCACGGGATAAGAGTTGTCCTCGCTGAACTCCCACTCCACCTCGATATTGCGCTCGGGCGACCCACGAAGCCACGCGATGTTCGGGCAGTCGCGCCTGTGCACCGAGATGCCCTTTCCCCTAGTGATGTAGCCGATGATCTCGTCCCCCGGCACTGGGCTGCAGCACCTGGCCATTCTCACGAGAACGTTGTCGGCGCCCTTCACCTTGACACCCTGCCCCGACGGACGCTTCCGCCTGGAGACGAGCTGAGTCGGCTCCTTTTCATCTTTGTCGACGGCAAGCCTCTCGGGGGCGAGCCGCGCCACCACCATGGCAGGCGACACCTTGCCGTCGCCCACCGATGCGAGCAGGTCCTCGGGGTCGGTGAATCCCAAGCGCTTCGCGGCGAGGACAAGCTTATCCTCCCTGAGGTTGTCGTGGACCTCCAGGCCTTGCCGGCGAAGCTCTTTCTCGATAAGCTCGCGCCCGCGCGGCACGGCTTCCTCGCGGCGCACCTCCCTGACCCACTGCCGGATCTTGTTGCGGGCTTTCGAGGTCTTGACGAACGCGAGCCAATCGAGGCTGGGTGCTCCCGGCCCCTTCGAGGTGATTATCTCGACGATGTCGCCGTTGCTGAGCTGGTAGTCGAGGGGCACCATCCTGCCGTTGACCCTGGCTCCGGTGCAGCGATGGCCGATGTCTGTGTGGACGCTGTAGGCGAAGTCCACCGGGGTGGACCCCGCGGGGAGGTTCTTCACGTCGCCCTTCGGCGTGAATACGAAGACCTCGTCTTTGAAGAGGTCGATCTTCAGGGTCTCCATGAAGTCGTGAACGTCCTTCATGTCCCGCTGCCACTCGAGGAGCTGGCGCAACCACGAGAGTTTCTCCTCGAACTCGCTCACCGTGCGCGTGCCTTCTTTGTACCTCCAGTGGGCCGCGATGCCGTACTCCGCGGTGCGGTGCATGTCCCAGGTGCGGATCTGTATCTCGAGAGGTTCGCCCGCGGGACCGATGACCGTCGTGTGCAGCGACTGATACATGTTGGACTTGGGCATCGCGATGTAATCCTTGAACCGGCCGGGCATCGGCTTCCACAGCGAGTGGACTATCCCGAGCACCGCGTAGCAGTCCCGCACGCTGTTCACTATGACCCTTATGGCGATGAGGTCGTATATCTCCTCGAAGGCCTTTCCCTTCAGCCTCATCTTCTCGTAGATGCTGTAGAAGTGCTTCGCCCGCCCTTGTAGTTCGCACGGGACATGGGCCTCGTCGAGGGTTCTCTTGAGCACCGCGCTGGCCTGTTCGATGAGACCCTCCCGCTCTCTCCGCTTCCTTGCGACCTTCTCGACGAGCTTGTAATACTCGCCGGGCTCGAGGTACCGGAGCGCCAGGTCTTCAAGCTCCCACTTGACCCTCCACATGCCCAGGCGGTGGGCCAGCGGCGCGTATATCTCCAGCGTCTCCTTGGCTATCCTTGCCTGTCTGTCCCAGGGAAGATGCCCCAAGGTGCGCATGTTGTGCAGCCTGTCGGCCAACTTGATGAGGACCACCCTGATGTCCTGGGCCATCGCCAGGAACATCTTTCGAAGGTTCTCCGCCTGCTGTTCCTCTCGGGACATGAAAGGCAGCCTGCCGAGCTTGGTGACTCCGTCGACGAGAAGGCTCACCTCGCGCCCGAACTCGGCCTTGATCTGATCGAGGGTGACGGGCGTGTCTTCGATCACGTCATGGAGCAGGCCCGCGGCGATCGTGGTGACGTCCATCTCGAGTTCGGCGAGGATCGCCGCAACCCCGAGGGGATGGAAAATGAAAGAGTCCCCCGAGTCGCGCCTTTGCCCGGCGTGGGCCTGCGCGGCAAACTCGTAAGCCTTTCTCACTCCATCGAGGTCCCCCTCGGGAGCGTACCGCTTTATTCTCTCAATGACGTCGTCTATGCCTTGCTCCATCTCAGCCACCTGCAACCGGCGGCACTCCCGGCGAAGGACACGCGCGTCTCCGGGCCGCCGCGACGTCCGACAAACGCCTACCGGCTGCTCTTCTCATACATTCAATTATACAACAAGCGTCAGCTTCTGACAGCCTCCCGTAACTCTTTTATGTTGAGCTGGACTTGCCTCGCGCCGTTCCACTGGTTGACTTCGATTGTGTACAGAACGTCCACTTCTCTCGCGCCCCTCGCGAAGAGCTCAGGCGCCATGTTGCCGAGGCCGAACCCGATGGCGTCGAGCACCACTCCTTCCTGAGCCAGTTTCATCTTGAGGTGCCTTGCCTCAGCCCCGACGCCGCGGTACTCGACGAGCCTCACACCCCTCGAGAGGAAGGTCGGAACAGGGTTCCCCACGCCGAAGGGGGCCAGCATGCCCAGGCCCTCCGCGGCAGCGAGGTCGATCTCGCCGAACCTCACCTCGAGATCGCACACGACTCTTCGGGCGAGGTCCTCCGGAGTCAACACGCTCCGGCCTATCTGGTTCAACCGCTCACGAAGCGCGGTCACGGCGCTTCGCGACAGGGAGAGCCCCGCGGCGCGGCGGTGCCCCCCGAACTCCTTCAGAAGATCCGCGCACTGAACGAGACCCCCGTAAAGGTCGAACGAGTCTATGCTCCTACCCGAGCCGCGCCCTTCATCGCCGTCCATACTTATCAATATCACCGGGCGCCAGAAGCGTTCCACGAGACGCGAGGCGACAACGCCGATCACTCCCGGATGCCAGCCTTCGCCAGCCAGCACCAGGACGGCGTCTTCTGCTTCACCGTCTTCAGAGATCTTCACCATGGAAGCGGCTTCCTCCAGTATGGCCTGCTCCAGGGACTGCCTCTCCTGGTTCGCCCTATCCAGCAAAGAGGCGATGCGCGCCGCGTCGTCCGGAGACGCAGCAGTTAGAAGGTCCACGCACAGCGACGCATCCCCGAGCCTCCCGGCGGCGTTGAGCCGCGGGCCGAGGAAAAAGCCTACGGCGCCGGCCCCGATCTCGCGCCCGGCGAGCCCAGACGCCTGGATGAGTGCCCGGAGGCCCGCATTGGACGTCGCGTTCAACCTGGCGAGGCCGTGCTTCGCGAAGATCCTGTTCTCACCGGTGAGAGGGGCCACATCCGCTATGGTGCCTAGGGCCACGAGCTCGAGCAGCTCGCTGGAGGGCGCGGGCGCGTCCAGGGTGCCGGCGCGGGCGCGCAGGAGCGCCGAGGCCAGCTTGTAGGCCACACCTACCCCGGCGAGGTCAGGGAACGGGTAGTTCGAGTCCCTTCTCTTCGGATTCACCAGCGCGTGCGCCCTCGGAAGCACCTGGGAGGGTTCGTGATGGTCGGTCACGATGACGTCGATCCCGCGCCTCGCCGCGAGTTCCACCTCCTCCACGGAGGTGATCCCGCAATCCACCGTGATGAGAAGGGATATGCCGGAGGATGCCGCTTTCTCCACGGCGTCCAGGTTGAGCCCGTACCCTTCGTGCAGGCGCCCGGGGATGTAGTAGTCCACGTCGGCGCCGAGGGTCTTCAACACGTCCAGCATGACGCACGTGGATGTGATGCCGTCCACGTCGTAGTCGCCGTATATCCTGATCCGCTCCCCATCCCGCACAGCGCGGAGCACCCGAACCACCGCCGTCTCCATATCCGGCAGGAGGAACGGGTCGAGGAGGTCCCCCAGGTCGGCTCTGAGGAACTCCCGGGCCGCCGCAGGGTCGGCGTGACCTCGGAGCAACATCACCCTCGCCACGAGCGGCGGAATTCCGAGCTCCTTTGCGAGCACCTCACTTCTCTCTTCAGCGTCTCGAGAAAGGCCTATGACACTCCACACGCAACCCGCCAATGCTCTCTTCCTCCACATCGTCTCGCCGCCGCCGCTCTCCCTCGCCGGCGGCCGGCGACTGCCAGCGCGCTTCGTCGCGCGCCATCACGCTCGAGTGAGACCCACCTACTGCATTATAAGCAAGAAGGGCACTTCCTGGCTAGTCCAGGGAAGTGCCTGCAGCGCCGTCGTCCGGACTCCTCAGTGGAAACGCTCCCGGCTCGCGGCGGCCAGGTCCCGCCCAGGCGCAGATTCCGTCCGGTCGCGAGCGGTCAGGCCCCGGGTTTGGGTCCGAGATGGTCGGTGCCGTGGCCAGCCGGGATGTCGGGCTTGGGTCCGGTCCCTGGGTCGACTCCTTCCTGGGGCGCCGGAAGAATCTCCATGACCTGTGTGGCCTCCAGCTCAACTTGGAGGGCTTCCACACGCTGCCTTGCGGCCTCGAGCTCACGCGCCTTCGTGCGCGCCTCACTCTCCAGCCTCGCGACCTCGTCTTCCAGGCTCGCGGCCTTCTCTCTCGCTGTCTCGAGTTCATGAGACAACCTTTCGGCCTTCCCGCGAAACGACCTCAGGCTGAGCCTGAGGCCGATTTCACGCACGGCACCGAGCAGACCTGCGACCAAGGCTCCGGCGGCAGCGGAGCCAAGGATAACGAGGGCCAGCGAGACGTCGACGAGACGCCACTTAAGGAATGTGACGGTCACAGGCATGGAGTTCTGGATGGCGAAGACGGCTACGAGGAGAGCAAACGCGAGGCCGATGACTGTTATGACCTGCAACAGGCTCATCTCCCGCAGCGAAGCGGGCGACCGGTCCGGAAATTGGGGCCGGGTTGCGCGCGGTCCGGGCCTTGAGTGCCGCCGCTCCGAGGATCTGTTTTGGCTATTCGGCACGTAACGGCGAAAATCCTCCCTTCGCGCTTTCTTTCCTGCCGCACCTGACGAGGCTTATGAGGACGTCCTTGTCGAACTCGTCAACCACGTACAGTTTACCGCACGCCGTGTCCACGAGTTTTCTGAGGAAGTCCCTGTTCGGTTGGAGCCCGACGCACATGAACGGCACTTTGTCTTCGGCTATCCGCTTCGCAGCGGTGAGGGCATCCCGCGCCGGGTCCGCTGTCCAGCGGTTCATCGTGGGGATTCCGTCGGTGATTAGGACGAGGAGCACGTCCTTGAGCTTCTTCGAGCGGATGAAGTCAAGCGCCTCCGTGATTCCGGCGGCAAGGGGAGTGAGCCCTGCCGGCTCGATGCGCCGCACCCCTTCCTCGATGACCTTCCTGCTCCTCGTGGAGGCTATCTGAAGCCGCACGTCGCGCTCTTGAAAGGTGAGGACCGTGACCCTCACCTGGCACGCGGTGGCGAGGTGGCGGATGAGGTACTTGGCCGCGCGGATCCGGCGTCCGACCATGCTCGCGCTGGCGTCGATGAGCAAGCAGACTTCAGGCGGCCTCGCAGGGCGTTTCCGGTACAGCCTTATGTCCTCGCGCGTGAGGCGCGGCACGGGGGTGGCTGCGGCCGCGGTCGTCCCGGTGATCGCGGCGGCGTGGCCCGGGCGGCCTCTCTCGAGGCAGGCCCTGGAGAGCGCAGCAAGCACGGTCTCGGGCACGGCGATCTCGTCGCACCACTCCCCTTCCTTCGGCGGCCTCACGTTCTTCGACACCTTCGGCCGCTCGTGGTTGGCCTTCTGCCCGAATCGCCCCTCCTCGTGTCGGGGGATCCGCGGCACTATGGGCATCTTCCTTATCAAGCGCCTTATGCCCGCTTCGACTTCCGATGCGCACGTGGCAAGGATGTCACGGACCTCCTTCCCTTTGGGGGTGAGCGTGAGCTGCCCACGCTCACGGGTCATGAGGTCGAAGCTGGAGAGGCGTTCGATGACCTCGTCGAGATCGCCCGCATCAGACCGGATGTCAGGCGGGATGGCGCCCGACGTAGGCAACAAGTCGAGAAGGCGGGCCATGTTCGCCCTTCCCCCGAACTCCTCGGCCATGCATGAAACCGCCTCTATCCGCGCTTCCCGCGGCAACCGCTCCCAATCGTGCCCGTGGCCCGCCGTCCCCGACTCGTTGAGGTAGGAATCGAACATGCTGGAGTACGGCGAAAGGTCGCTCTTGCCCGTGGCCTCTTGGTGCGTGAGCCTCTCTACTTTCCGGATTTCCACGCCTTGCCCGGCTATCTCCTCTTCGAGAGCCAGCACCAAGTAGAATATGGCGAGAAGGCAGTTGTCAGGAAGCATCGCCGCTATGTGCACGTGGTTACAGTGAGCCCTGCGCAGCGAGAGCTTCCTGCCGTAGTTGAGGGTGCCCCCTACCCTTCCGCCGCCTGTGCCCGTTTGGATGTCCATGAGATTGAGGAGTTCGCCGGGCTGAGGTAGGAACAGGCCCCTCGCCCGGTCGAGGAGGAGGTCCCGGTAGAACCTGTGCACCGCGCGCTTCACGGCCTCAGCCGCCCTGCGGTGGTCCACCTCGGCAACCTCGTGAAACACGTCTATGTGGAGGATCTCATCCTTCCGGCGCCTGGAATAGAAGGCTACCCCGGCGTCCTGGTTCACGATGACCTTGATCTCGCCGGGGCTTGCAGGATGAATCACGTGGACCCGCTTGCTCACGATGGTCGTCTCGCCGACTCGAATGCCCCTGCCCATCCGGAACTCGCTTTGCATCACCCGGACGAGACGCGGGGCGTCGTAGCGAAGGATGGAAAGATAGTCGAAGGAACTCATCGGAGCCTGAGGTCCTCCTCGGTGAACACTACCTCGCCGCCGGCCAGCTGGGCTAGACATCTCGCTTTCGCCGGGGGCGCCGTGAGCGGCACGTCGGTAGGGTCGGATATGGCGGTGCCGCGGCTGCCGTAGCTCGCGCCCTCGTCGCTTCCGCAATCCGCCGCGCCGCTGCCCGCCGAGCCCGTGCCGGAGGCGGACGCCCGGGAGGGAATCGCGCCTGACCCTGCGCGGCCGCCGCCCGCCGCCCCGCTCCTCGCAGTATCAGGCCTCGCGAAGCCCATGCCTCTCATGAGCCTCTCCCAGAGCGTGTCCGGCCGTGAAACATGCTCACCCGCCCCGGCCCCGAGGTCCCTGTCCTTGTGACGGGCCTCCTCAGCGGGGTCTTTCGGCGTGCCTTCGGCCGTCTCGTCCTTAGGCGGGTCGACCTCGCGGCGTCGCCCGCACCTGGACTCGTACTCGTCGAAAAACTTCCCGATGTTGATGAGCGTGGACGCATCCACCCTGTGCCGGAGGGCGAAGGGAAGCACCGTCCTTATGTCTTCGATGGACGCGTGTGCCCTCGAGTCGAGCGCGGCGCGCACACGGGCTCCGAGCGAGATGGCCTCTACGGCTCGCAGGCTCTCCATGCCGAAGCTCACGTACACCTCTGCGAGGAGCGACGCGAGATCGTCAGGCAGGGTCACGTTGGGCAATGCGGCGGCCCGCCCCAGCATCTTGCCGCGAAGTGCGTCGAGGTCCGTCGCGCACGAGCCCTCGGCGCGTTTTGGGCCAGAACAGAGCTGCCAGGTGAACCGCGCCTCGTCATCGAGGAGGATGCGCTTGACCGTGGACTGGTCCTGAGGTCTCGCCATGTTGACCGTGAAGTCGAACCTGTCAGAAAGCTGACGCCTTATGTCCTCGAGCGCGCCGGGCTCCTCGTCGGGATTGCTTGCCGCCCATACGGCACAAGTCAAGGGGATCTCGAACGTGGGCAAGCCCGTTTCCTCCACCTGAACCCGGCCGGGCTTCGTGCCCATCACGTCCAGAAGCACGTCTGTCAGCTCAGGGGAGGTATCAGCGAGCCTGTTGATCTCGTCCACGAACACAACCCCCCTGTGCGCCCGCGGGAGCACGCCGGGCAGGATCGCAGCTTCGGGCCGCGAAGGGTCGACGATGCGGGCGAGGTCGATGCTCCCCACCACAGTGCCGATCTTCGCGGCATGCGATATCTCCAGGAAAGGCACGGGAACCTCCTCGGTGCCCAGGGCTTCTATGGCTTCGCGAGGTAGGCCCCGGTGTTCCGGGCAATGAGGGTTCTCAGGGTCGCAATTGTACGGGCAACCTTTGATCCTCCGGATGCTGGGGAGCACGTCCCTCATGGCGCGAATGATCGTGGTCTTGCCTGTGCCTCGGAGCCCCTCCACGTGAACGTGGAGGGGCCGGCCGGAGAGGAGCGATACGACTGAAGCCTCCAGCGCTTCCATGAGTGGGCGATTGCCGTCATGGATGACAAGATCCAGGTATCCCTTCAAAACGCGCACCTCCCGCCGTTCCTCCACGGTCTACAGGTATTATGGCCGTGCCAAAATGGGCGCATACTGCAGCGGGGGTGTCCCTGTTTCCCAAAGGTGCCATCCGCTGACCGCTCAGCCAGTCGCGAGGAAACCGCCGCGGGCGTCGCGCGTGCGGCTCCGTCCGGCTCCGTGATGTCTTGTGCCTTGGAATCTGCCAGTATCTGGGATACAGCCGTAGACTGCGGCATCGCACTTGGCGCCAAGCTCAGCGGGACTGAGGACTGAGTGAACGGGCAAGCGAGAGTCTCGCCGGTACGGAACGCCGCTCTTGCCGTTGAGGCGGCTCAATCGAGGCGGGTCGCCGCGGGCTCGCACGGAGCCCTCGGTCACTGGGAGTCTGCCGGTGTAAGCAGGCTTACGCCCAGGTCGACCCTGGAGTCTGAACCGCTTTCGGGTCTATGCCGAGCTTCTTGAGCCTGTACTGAAGGGTCTGCCGCGGGATGCCGAGAGCCCGCGCGGCTTTGGAAATGTTCCCGCCCGCCTCGACCAGGGCCTTTCTCACCAGCGAACTCTCGACGCCCGCCACCGCGAGCCGGAAATCCCCCTGGAAGTCGACGGCGACACGAGGGGCCGCGCCGGCGGCGCCCGGCTCCGCGGCGGCAGGCCTACTCTCTCTGTGTGCTGCGAGGTTTCTGAGGTTGTCGGGAAGGTGCTCGAGCATGATGACGTCCCCGTCGAGGAGGTGCATGGCGCCCTCCACTGCGTGCTCGAGTTCGCGCACGTTGCCGGGCCAGTCGTATGCGGAGAACACGCGCGCGACCTCGTCGGAGACCCCTCTCACGTTCATCATGAGCTGCGCGTTGAACCTGGCGATGAAGTGCGCGGTAAGGAGCGGGATGTCTTCGCGTCGCTCTCGCAAGGGCGGTATACCGAAAGAGATCACGTTCAAACGATAGTACAGGTCCTCGCGAAGCATGCCTTGGGCAACGGCGTCGAGCGGGGGCCGGGACATGGCGGCCATCACGCGGACATCCACCCTTCGCACCTTCGTGTCTCCGACCCGCCGGACGCACTTCTCCGAAAGCACCCTGAGGAGTTTAGCCTGGAGGCTCGCGGGCATGGAGTCGATTTCATCCAGGAAAATGCTTCCTCCATCGGCAAGCTCGAACAGCCCGGGCCTGTCCTGGGCGCCCGTGAAGCTGCCTTTCGTCGTTCCAAAAAGGATGCCCTCGAGGAGCCCTTCAGGAAACGCAGCGCAGTTCTGGGCGACGAACGGGCCGCGCGCCCGCGGGCTTGCGTTGTGGACAGCCTGCACGAACAGCTCCTTGCCCGTGCCCGTCTCACCGTACACGAGCACCGATGACGAGCTCGCAGCAGCCCGTGCCGCCTTACGTTTGAGCTCGAGGATGCACTCGCTTTCCCCTACTATGTCCCTGAAGGTGTAGCGCGCGCCTTCCGACTCTGTTTCGCGTCTGCCCTCGCGGCGGCCGAACAGCTCCACCTGAAGATCGACTATGCGGTGGGCCATCTCCCTCATGAGAGTGATATTGCGGGAGACTTCCACTGCTCCGACGAGTCTCCCGTCAACCTTCACGGGCAGCGTGGAGTTGAGGGTGGTGATCTCGTCGCCCTTGTAGGTGGTAAACGTTTGCTCCCTGTTGCATATGGGCTGACCTGTGCGTAAGACCTGCAGCAGAGTGCTGGTCTCCCGTGACAGCGACGGGAAAACGTCGAGAATGTGCTTGCCGACCACTTCCTCTTCTTTGAGGTTGTCGAGCTGAGCCGCCACCTTGTTGTAGAGAACCGTGACTCCGTTCTTGTCCACGACGTGAATGCCTTCGTCGATGGAATCAATGATCACACGCAGGTTCTCCAGGAGCTCCCTGGAGTTGCCCTCGTCCTTGACCCGGCTTGGAACCTTCTCAGTGTTCACGACACCACTTCCCGCCGCCAGCGAGGCGCCGCCACGCGGACGCGAACGCCTCGGCCCGGAGACGCAGGCGTCTCGATACCATGAGCGCCCGCATCCCTGGCGCCTATATTTGGGCACCAGATCTGTAGTTCTCTCCGCGGAGCGCATTTCCTTCAGATAATCGAGTGAATACTCGTGCAATCCAAAAGACGCGCACGTGTCGTCGCATGCAGGAAGCTCTTCAGCAAGTTCCCTGTGTCGGCCGGGGACCAGCCGGGGATCATATTCGTGAGACGACATTTCTTTTTGCGTGTGGAGGTGTGAGTCGCGCAGGCACGCCGCCCGCTCGCTGGCCGGCCGTGTCTGCTGCGAAAGGTCCATGCCCGTTTTCAAGAGAATCATCTCGGGCGCACTCGCCTGGGCTATGTCCTTTGCGCTTTGAACGGGTACGCCGTTCACGGCACATTGCTCAGCCGCCATGGTGGAGGCGGCCGCCCATGTGAGGCGTGAAGCGTGTCCCGCCGTACGCGCCGGGTTCTGCAGTGAATCTGATATCGAAACACGTGGGCCCGTCCCGGACGCTTCCGGCCGGGCGCATCCTGCAAGTGGTGAGACGGCTCGCGAGCGCGACTGCTCGGTGGGCTGCAGCCCCGCCGCGGATGGCAACCCTGGGACGGGAAGCCCGGAGAACGATTCCGTGTCCTCGACAGCAGTTCAGGGGAGAATCCGCGTTACCGCGACGGCGTACGACAACTGCCCGATCTGCACGGGCAAGACGAAGGATCACCCGGCCTTCGGCATCACGAGCTCCGGGATCCCTGCTACACCCGAACGAACAATAGCTGTCGACCCTCAGGTCATCCCGATGGGTACCTGGGTGTACATCGACGGTCTTGGCGTATATAGGGCGGAGGACACCGGGGGCGCCATAAGAGGCAACCGTATCGACATCTTCATGGCCACCCATGACGACGCGCTCGAATTCGGTATCCAGCAATTCGACGTCTTCTTTCTGGAGCAGACGTTCTGATCCTGATCGGTCTCCCCGAATCCCCGCCGCCCTGTGCCCGCGCCTTCTGCGCAACGAGGACGCCCCGGCCACAAGTGTGAGAAGCCGGGGCGTTCCGCGTGCTGTGTCATGTGCTGAACCTTGTCTTGTCTCGTCACCACTGCTGCTGCGGTTGTTGCCTCACGACCCACCCTTGCCCGGACCACCGGGGTTGCCTGATCCACCGCCGCTGCCTCCTGGGTCTTTCCCTTTCCCCGGATCCTCCGGCTTGCCCTTTTCTCTGCGGGCCTCATCCCCAGACCTGACCTGTTCTCTTATCTGTTCCCTGAGCGCATTCCGGAATTCGACGCGGTTCCTAGTGGCTACGCCCTTTTTGACGACTGCGTCCTTGCCGACTCCCACCGCCTCGGCGATACTCAGCCAGCTTTGTTGCCTCGCGCGAAGCTCGAGAACCACACTGACCCTTGATGCGTCGCCCGTGACGGCTGCAATGCTCACCGCGCAGAGGATGTCCTGTGCGTCCAGGCCCATTGCAATCAGCGCCTGAACATCGTCCTCTTCAAGGCCGAATCGGTCACGCACCACGTCCATGGCTGCGGCGTCGTCGAGCTGCTCGCTCTCGTGCCGCTCTCTCACTTTCGCGCCACCCTTGCCGACGATCTCTCTCACGTACTGCCCGAACGCCCTGCCCGAGACGCCAAGTTGCTTCGCGATCTCGCCCCATCCCGCGCCCTCGCTCGCGAGCGCCATCACGCCGTCCAGGGTCTGGCCGGAGTTCACCGCGATGCTGCACGCGATCACTATCTCGCCCCAGCCGTAGCCCGCGTCTCTCAGAGCTTGGATCGCGTCGGGCGTGAGGGCAAGCTCTGGGAATTCTTCGATGATGTTCGCGATGAACGCGCTGGACGCAAACGACTCGTCATCGGGGTCCGTCGTATCTATGGCGTACACAGTACCGCCCAACACGAGAGCAGCCACCACAAGCGCCAGGACCGTCCTCTTGAGAGGCGTCATCTCAATCCCTCCTTTTGGCTAGCGCAGGTCTGTTCCTGCTTCACATGCTAAACGCCGTGACAGCCGGGCGATGTGACCTACATCACAATTCCAGAGGAAGTTGTGCAAGTTGCCGTCAGGCGAGCCTTTGGATCTCCCTCAGAACCTCCCGTGCGAGTCGCGACTGCTCCTCCGCGGATCTTGCCTGGCCCGCGATCCCATCCACCAGAGCCTCACTTGCGCCTATGGCCTCCCGAGCGCTCTCGGCGAGGTCCTGCATCTCACCGGCGAGATCGCCGGCCTGCCGGGCCACGTGCCGGGCCGACCCCAGGATCTCGGCCATGGCCTCCTGCACGAGCCTGGCCTCGCTTGCGCCCTTGCCCGCCGCGTCTTCCACCTCAGCCATCAGGCCGAGGATCTCGTCGAAAGACGCCTTTATCGCCCGGAACACCTCTTCCACCCGCGAGGACTGGCGGGAGAGCCCCCTCACACGCTCGACCGAGGCCCCCAACGACTTCACCACGTCCAGGGTGGAGGCCTTTATCCCGTCCATCAGCTTCTTGACCTCTTCCACCGCGCTTGCGCTCATCTCGGCGAGACCGCCGATCTCCTGGGCGACCCTGCCGAAGTCGCGGCCCAAGTTGCCTGACCGTGCCGACGCTATCCGCGCGTCCAGGGCGATGAGCCCCACCTGGTCCGCGATGTTCGTGATCCCCTGCAGCACCGCGTCAATCCGGTCCATCTGTTCTTGGAGCGCGTCAACGTGGCAGCTCGCCTCTGTCGCAGTCTTCACGTTGGAGTCCACCATGAGAATGGTCTCGCGGATCACCGCGCTCGCCAGGGCGACCCTGCGGCCGAGCGACGACACGGTGGACTTCGTCCTCTCGGCGGCCCTCGCCGTCACCTGCGTGCGATCGGCCAGCATCCGTGCGGCGTCTGCCCCGGTCTCCATCCGTGTGGCTATCGTCTGCGATGCTTCGCTGCACACCTTGCTCGTCTCGACGACACCATGGAAAGCCCGGAGCACCGCCTCTAGCGCTGCCTGGGCCGTGCCTGCGGACGCCCTCATGCCCGCGGACAGCTGCGCGGACCGCTCGCTCTCGCCGTGCGCAGCCTCCGCGGCCTTGCGGATGCCGTGCGATACGTCGGTGAGGGTCCTGGTGATGACCCCGGAAACGAGGAGCCCGAAGATGAAGGCAAAAGCAAAGGCAAGCGCCACTCCCGCTTTGAGCAGGGTGGAGAGTCGCTCCGTCCGCGCCATCCGGGGACCGATCTGCTCCCATATCCGAAGCTGCACGTGTTCCGACCGGCTGATGAGCCACTCGCCCTTTCCTGACAGCGCCCGTAGGAGCATGTACAGTCTCTCCGGGTCGCTTTCAGCATGCATGCTCACCAGCACGCTTGTATACTCCCCTGCCGCCTCGGCGATGTCGTCGAGCATCGGCAGGATGGCGCGGACGTTACGGCTAGGATGTCGTCGCAGAAGCTCCTCGAGGCTTCCGAGAAGCATCTTCACCTCGTTGAGCTGATCCTCGGGCCTTGCCACCTTGCCGCCGCCCGCGATGGTCAGGTAGACGTTCCCCGTGGTCTGATAGATCTTTTTCGAGATCTCGCCGCTCAGTTGGATGGCAGGGACGTCGCACGTGTTCATCTGGTGAAGGGCGGCCGTAAGGTGGGATATGGCATAGAAGGTGAGAAGGCTCAGGACAAGCGTGGACCAGACGATCGCGGCAAAGCCGAGACGCACCCGCTCCGTCACACGCATGCCCGGTGTCCCTGGACCGGCACCCACCCTACATCCTCCGTAGCCCAGCTTTGCCCCTCCGACACGGCTGAAGGGATCCCCGCGCCTCAGGGCAGGCGGCGTATCCTCTCCACCGCCGCGTCCAGCGCCTCTTGCGGCGACATGGCCCCCTCGAGCGCGGCGTGGATGAACCGCTGCATGATCGCGGATATCTCCTGGTACCGAACGAGTTTTGGGCGGTGGTGCAGCCACCGCATCTGCTCCAGTTTCACGTCGAGCGACGGGTCTTTCGCCCGGGCATCGGGGCTCCCCTGAAGGGAGGTCCACACCGGCACCTCTTCCAAGAACCTGCCCTGGAACGCCGGGCTCGTCATGAACTCGACGTACCTCCACGCCTCCTGCTTGTGGGAGGAGTTCGCCATCACGGCAAGCCCCTGGAACCCACTCACCGATGACGAGATCCGGCCGGCCTTATCTCGCACCGCCCTCGCCACCGGCAGGAGCGCCATCCTGGCGTGGCCGGCGATGCGCGAGACGGCGGGATCATTCATGAGCCCGCACAGAAACGTCCAGTTGGGCGCGAACGCCGCCTTTCCGGCGATGAACACGTCCTTGGCCACGAGCTCGTCAGCGGTGAGGGCGAGCGGGTCCACAAGCCCCTCCCTCACCCATCTCACCATCGTTTCCAGGGCGAGCAGCCCTGGTCCCCGATTGAAAACCGGTTCGTTCCGCGCGTCAAAGATATCGCCACCGTACGCCCCCACCAGCCAAACGTATTCGCACACGAGGCCTTCCTTCTGATTCCACGAAGCGATCATGGGATAGTCGACTATTCCCTTGCGCTTGATCTCCCGCATCTGGGCTTCCATCTCTTCCACGGTCCCCGGCGGCGCGTCGAAACCTGCGCGCTCCAGCATGTCAGCGTTGTAGAAGAGGAAATGGAGGTTCGCCAGGAAAGGCATGGCCCAGATTCGGCCTCGGTGCTCGAAAGCGCTGAGGATGGCAGGAGAGACGTCCTCCCTGGCTTTTGCGGCAAGCCCCTTGTCCAGCGGGACCACGTAGTTCTTCTCGGCAAACTCCGCGACCCAGATGAGGTCCATCAGCACGACGTCATACGTAGCCACGGGCGATGTGGCGGACGTGACGATCTTCTGATACTCCTCGTCGTAACGAACGATGTTCACCGCTACGTCGATGCCGGTTTCCTTCGTGAACTCCCGTGTCATCTCCTCGAACTGCTCGGGCTGGTAGCCTGCCTGGGCCATGTAGATCACGTTCAGTCTCGTTTGGCGATCAGCCGCAGCACCCCGAGACGACGCCGCGACAGAGGCGATGATGAGGGAGGTGACGACGAAGACTGCCCGGAAGACGTGGCGGGCGGCGCTCACCTGCGCCTTCGCGCGGGCAAAGCGGCTCTTCACAAGGCTTTCCATACGGGTCACCGGCAATCCCTCCTGAGAATCGGGAGGATCCCGCCACCTTCACCTGGAAGCGCCTTCACGCGTAAGCCCTGATGCTCGGCGACTCGAACACCTTCGTCAGCACCAGGCTCGCCGCACCGATAACACACGCATCGTGACCGAGCGCCGAGACGACGATACCGAGGTCCTTGCCCAGAGCAGGCCAGGCGCGGCGTTTCGCGGTCTCTCTGGCGCTTGTCAAGAACAAGCTGCTGCGGAGCGCAAGCTGGCCCCCGAGGATGATGAGTTCGGGGTTGAAACAGTTGATGAGGTTGGCGAGACCGATACCAACGTACCTGCCGCTCTCCTCGACTATCGCCCGGGCGTGGGGGTCTCCAATCTCGGCCGCTTCAAGCACGGTGTCCATGGTGATGGCCTCGATGTCCCCGCCCACCAGGTCTTTGCACAGCGTCTCGGCGCCGCGCTTTATGTCGCTTATCATTTTGCGCACGATGGCCGTGCCCGACGCCATGACGTCGAGGCACCCGAAGTTGCCGCACTTGCATTGAGGGCCGTCAACGTCCACGGTCATGTGGCCGATCTCCCCGGCCCCGTCGTTACGCCCCCGGTAGAGCCTGTCGTCGATGACTATCCCGCCCCCGAGGCCGTAGTCCGCCATTACGTAGAGGAAGCTAGAGTGCCCCTTCCCGGCGCCGAACCACCTTTCACCCCAGGCCGCGGCGTTCGCGTCGTTGTCCACAAGCACTTCGTGATCGAGCTCCGCCTCGAGGGCGGCCCTCAGGGAGAACCCGCCCCATCCCGGCATGTGCGGGGATGCCTGGATGGCCCCTGCGGAGGTGTCAACCGGGCCCGGGTAAACCACTCCAACCCCCAGGACTTTCTCTACCGGCACCCTGCCCGACTCGACGATTTCGCGGATCGCGGAAACGATGGCGGGGAGGCTCTTGCGCGGGCCTTCCTGCCACAGAAAAGGCCGCTCCACCCTGGCAAGCACGCGGGCGTCAAGGTCTGTGAGGCACACCCTCACCCGCCCGACCTCTATGGACGCACCGCACGCCACGTACACCCCGCGGTTCAGTTCGAGCATCACCGGCTGCCTGCCCCCGGTGGAATCGCCGAGCCCCACCTCGCGGACAAAACCCTCGGCGATGAGCTCGTTGACGATGGCTGAAACCGTGGCAGGATAGAGCTGGCTCATCCTCGCCGCGTCAGCCCGCGAGATCGGCCCGTGCTGTCTGACGATGTTCAGCACGATATTGCGATTGATGGTCTTCACTAGCTTCTGGTTGCCCTTCGGAACCGTCCCGGCCCGAAGGCGCGAGATCCCTGCCAACGTCCTGACGCTCCCTTCTTCCGCAGGCTTCCCCGCATGCCAGTGTGGCCCGAGGCCTGACCCGCCGCGCGTTGGACCCCTGATGACCATGGTTATTTCTTCGCGCAAGCGCAAAAGTCCTTCAGAGGAAGCGGACGGAACGCGACGGGAACGGCTCGAAATCCTATCCCTTCACGCTCCCTGATGTCAGCCCCTGCACGATGAACCTCTGGAAGAGCAACGCGAGGAGCACTGGAGGAATGGCCGCCATGACCCCCGCGGCGGATATCTGGTCGTAAGCGGTTATGTACTGACTTCCCAGCTCCGCTATGAAGAGGGGCAGCGTGATGGCGTTGCTAGACCGGGTGAATATGAGCGCGAGGAGGAACTCGTCCCACGCCAACAAGAAGGAGAGTATGCCCGTGGCCACCAGGCCGGGCGAGGACAGCGGCAGGACGATGTGACGGAGCACCTGCAGTCGCGTGCATCCGTCGATGCGGGCGGCTTCCTCCAACTCGGTGGGGATCGTAAGGAAGAAGCCCCGCATGATCCAGATGAC
Source organism: Clostridia bacterium (assembly GCA_050261175.1). Classification (GTDB taxonomy): domain Bacteria; phylum Bacillota; class SHA-98; order UBA4971; family UBA4971; genus UBA6256. Next base: position 13,924 of record JBLNDA010000097.1, on the reverse strand, counting down.
GAATCCGAGGATGAACGTGGTATAGAGGATGACGAGGTTGAGCTTTGTATCGAAGAGGTGGATAGAGGACCCAATGTTCATGAACCCGTAGTCGATGTACGACACGAGCACGAAGAACGGGATCACGAGAGCGATGGTCGGAAGCATCCTTATTGACATGAGGGAGAGCACGAGGACCTTCTTCCCCCTCACGCGCAGGCGCGCGAGCGCATACGCGGCGAGCGCGCCCGCCACGAGGCATATCGCGGTCACGGAGCTCGCGACTATCATGCTGTTGCGGATGGCGTACACGAACCGCTCGCCCACCTCGCTCGAAAGGTCGAACATGACCTCGAAGTTGGCGAAAGTGGGGCGGCTGGGAAACCAGTGGGTCGCCCGGTCGGATATGAGTTCGTTGTAGGGCGTGACACTTGAGATGGCGAGCCACGTTACGGGCGCGAGGGTCCAGACCACGATGAACGCAACCCCAAGGTAGATCCCCGCCCGCCGCAGCCAGACCAGCATTCTGCCTTTTTTCCTGCCTTTCACCGGTGGAAATCTCACATCGATCCCTCCGGGTCTCATCCATCGGTGCGAGCCGGAACCGTCCCGGCAAAGCCGTCTCGAGTCTCTCAGTAGCCGTCCTCCGTGTAGAAGAGCCGAATGTACACGAGCGCAAGCCCGAGTATGAACAGGGCCACGAGGAACGACAGCGCCGCGCCGCTGCCGAAGTGCAGGAACTTCATACCCACTTCATACGTGAGCACGCCCAGCACTCCGATGGAATACTGCATGATAATGTAAATGATGTCGAACACACGGAAAAGCTCCATCGTGCGTAGCACCAGGATGACGAGGAGCACCGGCTTGAGCAGCGGCAACGTTATGTGAGTCAGCTTCCGCCAGAAGCCGGCACCGTCCACCGTGGCCGCCTCGTACAGGCTTCCGGGAATCGTCTGCAAGCCTGCCAGCACGAGAAGGGCCACAAGCGGCGTCACCTTCCACGTGTCGGCGAGTATGATCATATTGAGCGCCCGCGTGACGCCCATCCACTTGAAGAAGGGCCCCAGCACCGGGACAGCCTCGAACGGGACGTCGAATCCCAGCCAGACGTGATCGTACGTCGGAGGGAACACGTGAAGCACCTTCATGAGCCCGTTCAACGCGCCGAATTTCGAGCCCGCGAATATCCACTCCCACATTCTGGCGTTGACCACGGTGGGGATCGCCCACGGCAGCAGGATTATCGCACGCACCACCGACCTGCCCCAGAACCTCTCGTTCAGCACCAGTGCCATGGCGATCCCGAGGATGAGCTCCACGACGAGAGAAACCATGGTGAAGTACACGGTCACCCGCACCGCCGGCCAGAAGAGGTCCGACCGGACGAAGTAGTGGACGTAATTGGCGAGTCCGACGAACCTCATGTTTATCCCGCCCACCGTCGGCTCAGCGTCTTGAAAGCTGAGGTAGAGCGCGAACAGCAGGGGGCCGATGACCACCAGCACCATGAGTACTATGCTGGGCGCGAGAAGCCAGCACGCCAACCTTCGCTCGCTGGAATCACGAGTCCGCAAAGACATGTCCGCAACCCCCGTGTAGCATCCCTTCGGAGGAGCGCGCGGGGCCACCGCTCCACCTGGTATGGCGGCCCCGCGCGCAGCACGGCTGCTGAAAGCGGCCTATTTCTTGGCTAGTACGGCCTTTATCTCCTCGGCGGCCTTGTCGAGCGCCGCCTTCGGCTCCATCTTCATCTGGAGCGCCTCGTGGATGTACCTCTGCAGGATAGACGACACCTCAGGGTAAGGCGGGACCTTCGGCCTATGGTGCACGGCGGCTATCTGCTCGCTCTTGACCGCCATCGTCTTGTCCATCATGTTGGCGTACGCGCTCTTTTGCACCGACGTCCACACGGGCATCTCCTGCAGGTAGGACCTCTGCACCAGCGGGCTGGTTATGAACTTCACGTATTTCCACGCCAGGTCCTTCTTCCGGGAGTTGGCCATGATCGCGGCTCCCTGGAATCCACTTACAGACGCCGTTTTCTTCTTGTCGGCCACGGCCTTGGAGACAGGAATGAGCCCCATCTCACCGGACCCGACAACTTTCGAAACCGCTGGGTCGTTCATAAGGGCGTACTGGAACGTCCAGTTCGTCGTGAAGGCGGCGTTGCCCGATATGAAATCGTCCTTCGCTGCCGTCTCGTCGTTGGTGAGGCACTTCGGGTTGGCGAGCCCCTCTTTGAGAAGGCTTACCATGAACTCGAGCGCCTTGACGCCGGGACCTTCGTTGAAGATGGGCTTGCCGGAGGCATCGAACGTGTCGCCGCCGAACGCCCCGGTGAGCCATACGTACTCGCATACGAGGCCCTCTTTCTGATTCCACGAGTCGGTCCAGGGATACCTCACGATGTTCTTGGCCTTCATGGCCTTCATCTGCTCGACCATTTCCTCAAGCGTCTTCGGCGGACCGGCGAAACCCGCCTTCTTGATCATGTCCGCGTTGTAGAAGAACAACTGGAAGTTGGCGAGGAACGGCATGGCCCACGTCTTCCCGTCGAAGACGAAAGCGTCCATGATGGCTGGGGCTATGTCCTTGCGCATTTCTGGTGTGATCTTGTCGTCAAGGGGCACGACCATCTTCTTCGAAGCAAACTCCGCCGTCCAGATGAGGTCGAGGAGTATGACGTCGTATGTGGCCACAGGCGCCACTGCGGAGGCGACGATCTTTTCATGCTGCTCGTCGTACTTGACGAAGGTGATGTTGACCTTGGTATCAGTGAGGAACTCGAACAAGTCGGCCATGTCGCGGATATCGTCGGGCTGGTACCCCGCTTGAGCCATGTAGATGACGTTGAGCGTCTCCGCGGCCGACGCCCCGAGGCAACCGACCGCAACGAGCGCGACCATGCACAGCGCGATCACGATGGCTTTTCGCACCTTGAGACCCTCCTTTTGAATTCGCGTGGAGATTTCCACTCAAGAGCCTTCCCAACGCTGACCCGCTACCAGTCGTAAGGCTCTCGAGGACTCCTCTCGGCGACCTGCGTCGCCGGGAGGGTCCAAGACAGCCTCCGCTCGCCGGGCGCCTTTCCGGCGGGCGCTCACCTCCCCTCCTCTCCTCCGGCTCCGGCCCGCTCCGCACTCCCCGGGCGATGGTCGTCCCGGTCCTCTACACACCAAGGCCTGAGTGGTGCGGGCCCACTCATGCGCCCCTGCGTTTACTTTGTTGTGTGCGTGAACTAACTTCGCAGCAGACAGCCCCGCTCCGGCTCGGCATGGCTGGCTGCCGGGACTCCCCGCGGAGGCGGACAGCCGGAGGCGGGCCCGCGCGGAACTTGCCGCGGGCGAACCCAACGGCGCGCAGGCCGCGGGCACTGCCCCAGCTCCAGCGCGAACGAGCCAGACCGCCGCCCAGCGAAGGGACAGGCGGGGTAGACGAGCGGACAGCGTCGTCCGGCCTGCTGGATCTTTCTACGCTATGTAAACAAAGCTCTGCTTCGACGCGCTTCTGGAATCTCCTGCTGGAAACGGAAAGTGGGGCCCACTTTTTTCATCGGGCCCCACGCAGAGGGTCAGGAAGGTCACGACATGCCTTGTCGCGTCTCAGAAACGCCTCGCGCCGGGTGCGGCGCCTGCGGCTGGCTCGAGGGCGAAGTCGATGAGCATGTCGACTAGGTCGGGGAACTCAATCCCCGCCGCTCTGGCGGCATCTGGAAGCAGGCTCGTCTCGGTCATGCCGGGGATGGTGTTCACCTCGAGGATGTACGGAACGCCGCCCGGCCCGACAATGAAGTCCGCGCGGGACATGCCGCGGCAGCCCATGGCTTTGTGGGCTCTCACGGCGGCGTCCTGCGCCGCCCTGTATGTGTCATCCGGGACGCGAGCGGGGATGATGTGCTCGCTCAAACCCTTCGTGTACTTGGCTTCATAGTCGTAGAGACCGGTGGCCGATACTATCTCGATCACCGGAAGGGCCCGCGCCTCGCGGTTGCCCAGGACTCCCACTGTGATCTCGGTTCCCCTGATGTACTCTTCCACCATGGCGTCCGAGTCGTACTCGAAGGCGCGGGCGAGGGCGTCGCGAAGACTGCCCGGCTCCCTCACGAGGGACAGCCCGATGGCGGAACCTTCTCTGCGGGGCTTCACGATCGCCGGGAACCCCAGAGTCTCTTGAACCGCCTTCACGAGCCCGCCTTCGCCGGTCTGTTCGACATCGTCTCTCGTCACGGCGATGCTGCGGGGGCAGGTGAGGCCCTCCAGTCGGAAGAGTTTCTTGGACATGATCTTGTCCATCGCGAGCGCGCTCGCGAGGACGCCGGATCCTACGTAGGGGATCCCCAGTATTTCAAGGAGTCCCTGCAAGCACCCGTCCTCACCGTACCTGCCGTGAAGCGCGATGAAAACGACATCGGGCTTCTCTCTCTGAAGAGCCGGGACGAGCTCGTCATCGAGGTCTAGGGCGACGACTTCGTGCCCTTTGCACCTCAGCGCGACCCCGACTTGCTCCCCGGTGCGCAAAGATATCTCTCTTTCGGCGGATTTCCCCCCCAGTACCAGGGCAACTTTCCTCATGGGCTTGACACGCGCACGCTAGCGGCCGTCCACGCCGGAGCGCGGGGCGGGCGCGCTTCTCCCTCCTTTCCACGCGGGGCAGCAATCCGGTGCTCATAGGCCGTGTATGAGCGGAGCCATCACCCGCACTGCGATAACTGAAAGTAACGCCGCGTACAGCACGGCGGTCGCGGCTACGACGCCCACCGCGACCGAGATGACCTGGCGCGACAACGCCTGGGACCTGTGAGCATAGATCACCCAGGCCATCTCGAGGATGATGACGAGGGAGAGAATGGCCGCGCACCTCAACATCAAGGCAAGACCCACGGTCATACCCCCGGTCGGGAAGCGAGTCTTCTATATACTATGCCGCCCGCCCGGAAAATGCGAAGGCGTCGCGCCTATGCCCCATTGCTTCAGCTCATCGATGAGGTCGTACCTCGTGAGGTCAAGGTGGATCGGGGTGATCGAAACGAGGTTGTTCCGTATCGCCACCGAATCGGCGTCCTCGTCCTCGTCACAGTCCACCACGTCCCCCGCCATCCAGTAGTACGTCCATCCCCTCGGGTCCACTCTGCGGTCGAACACGTCCTTCCACTTGCGCGCCCCGAGCCTGGTGATGGCCACGCCGGCTATGTCCTCCTCGTCCACGGAAGGGACGTTGATGTTGAGGAGCGTATCGGGGGGAAGGCTCTTCTCGAGCACTTTCGAGACCATCCTCGCGCCGAACTTGGCCGCGAAGTCGTAATTGCAGTTCTCGAAGGCCGCCACCGACAGCGCTATCGCGGGCAGCCCGCAGATGGCCCCCTCCACAGCCGCCGAAACCGTGCCGGAATAGAGCACATCCGTGCCCAGGTTGGGGCCTCGGTTGATCCCCGAGACAACCACGTCGGGTTTCCTTTCGAGCAGCGCCTCGACTGCCAGCTTCACACAGTCCGAAGGCGTCCCGTCCACCGCCCAGGCCTCAGCGTTCACCCCGGGAATGCTGACCCTCTCGACCCTAAGCGGGCGGAGCACCGTGATGGCGTGGCCGGTGGCGCTCCTCTCCCTGTCGGGAGCGACCACCACGACCTCTCCGAGAGTGCCGAGCTCTGTGGCGAGGACGCGGATGCCGTCCGCCAGGATCCCGTCGTCGTTTGTCACGAGTATCCTCACCGCCATGCCTTCACTCCTCGTACCCGACCCGGTACACTCCCTCGACAGCGGCTATCTCGTCGAGGAGCCTATCCTTGCGCACGGAAAACGGCACTTCGAGGGCCAGGTGAAGGGACGCCTCGTGCCCGGTCTCCAGTGTCTCCATCTCCACGTCCTTGATGCTCACGCCGTACTTGCCGAGCACTGTGGCGATGGCGCCGAGCTGTCCCGGTCTGTCCTGCATCTGGACGAAGAGCGTGTCCCGCTTGGTGTAGATGAACCTCCGCTCGAAACGGTCCAGAGCGATGAGCACGACCACCACGATGCCGGTGGTGAGGGCGCCCGCGAGGTAGAAGCCTGTGCCGACCGCGAGGCCGATGCCCGCGACCACCCACAAGCTTGCGGCCGTGGTGAGACCCTTGATGGTCGCACCTTCTCTGAGGATCGTTCCCGCCCCGAGGAATCCTATGCCGCTCACGACCTGAGCCGCGATCCGCCCCGGATCGTACTGGACCACTCTGGTGAAACCTACGAACGCGTATTGGGAGATGATCATGACCAGCGCGGAGCCAACGCACACAAGGATGTGTGTCCTGAACCCGGCGGGGCGCTTGTGGCTCTCCCGTTCCAAGCCGATGAGCCCTCCGAACACCACCGCCAAAGCAAGGCGCACGACCGTTTCGGTTTGAGAAATCATTCAGCCACCCCCTCACGCGCCCGGTCGCCAGCGTCAGGCAACGCCTTCTGGGCCGTTCTCGCCATCGAGATTCCGTGCCGCAGCGTGCAGTCGTCCGTATGCCGGTTGCACTGAATTATAGCACACCATTCCGTTCCCGGAAAGGGAATAGGGAACAAGGGGCGGCGGTGTGTCCCGGCCCCGCCATGGCTGTCGGAACCCACTCGCCGCCAAGCAGCCCGCAAACTCACTTCCTGCGCAGCACTACACCCTTCGAGGCTTCCGGTTGGTCGTTCGCCCCGTCCTTTCGTCGACCGCTCCCGCCCGCCCGCTCAACCACTCGCCCTCTGGACGCCCTGGTCGCGTTCGTTCAACACCCGCATTGCCACCGCATGGACGACGCCTCTCAGGTGATCGAGCGCTTCGAGAACGGGTCTCACGGCATCCTCGCCGCAGAGTTCTTTCAACGCCTGCAACGCGTAGAAGCGGAGATCTTCGTTCTCCATGCACACCCTCACCAGGGGTTCCACCGCCCTTCGATCACCCAGCGCCCGCAGAGCCTGGATGGCGCCGTACCGCACATCGGTGGACTCGTCGGCAAGCGCTGCTATGAGGTGCTCGAGGGCTCTGATGTCCCCCACCTTGCGGAGGGCCTCAATGGCTTCGTACCTCACCTGCGGGTCGGCATCGCCGAGCATGGTCGCGAGGCGAGGGACCGCCTTCTTGTACTTGAGTTCCCCGAGGAGCTTCGCCGCCCGCCGGCGGACGTTCCTGTCGGGACTGTCGAGAGCGGCCACAACCGCCCGTGCCACTTCACTCTTGGGGAACTTCATTATCGCGTGGGTGATGCTGTAAGCAACGTAGGGATTCTCTTCTTTGAGGGCTCTCACGAGGGGCGCGAGCGCTCGCTCGTCCGCGATGGATCCGAGGGCCTCCGCAGCCCAGCTTCGAACCGAGTCGTCCGGGTCTTCGAGGGCGTATATCAGGACGTCCACCGCACGCGCCTCAGGCAGCTTGCTGAGGCCGTACGCGGCACCTCGCCGCGCGAACACGTCTCCCTCCCGGAGCGCCACGATGAGGATGTCGACGATCTGACCCCGGACGGCCGCAACCTCGGCCCTGGTCTGCTCACGTCCCTCGCCGTCGAGCTTGTCCAGGTCCTCTTCAAGGCGAGTCAGCTGGTGGATGAGGACGTCGATCCTGTCTGTTTTCTCGAGCACCCGCATCACCCCCGCACCTCACCGGAGGGCCCGCCCCGGACCCTCTCGACGCACCCGTTACGGGTGCGCGCACGAGAACCCTCCTTCTCGCCGTGCGGCAATGCACCGCTACCCCTGGGCCGGCGCTTTCGAGGCGTACTGCCGGTATGCGGTATCTGGAAACAAGCACGAATGGGGAGCGCGTTAATGTTTCGACACCCTGTGGGCGATTCCTCCCGCCGCCGCGAAAGTTAGAGGGCCTTCATCCCGCAGTGCGGGCACGTATCCGCATCGAGCGGCATCGTGTCGTGACACCTCAAGCATTCCTTCTTGACCGGCTTCGAGCAGTGCGGACAGAAAGCCAGATTGTGAATGTACCTTCGTTTGCAGTGCGGGCATACGAGAAGGGCGCCCCGCGGTCTGAGGAGCAAGTACCCGCCGACGACTGCCGGGACGGCGACATATCCCACCATCAGCGCGCCTATCACTATCGCCGCCGCCCAGAGCAGGGGATTGGCGTCCCGTCCGCGCGCGTCTCGAAACGTCCACCACGCCACCACAGCGGCCACCGCAAGGGTGGCTATGGTCACAGGCCAGTTCACTCCGGATCCCATGTCTCTTTCGGCCGGCCTCGCTGCGGCTCTCTCGCGGCCGAAGGGCCGGCCTCCCCTCCCCCCTGTCTCAGATGTGCAAACCCTTCGCAAACACGGACGAGGTTTCCGCTTGTGGATCTCGGGTCATGAGGTCGGTCACCGCCTGCATGGGATCCAGCCCTGAGAAGAGGATCTCATGCAGCTTCTCCGCCACGGGCATGTCCACCCCCACACGGCGACCCAGCGCAACCGCGGCCCGCGTAGTGGGGACCCCCTCCACAACCATGGGCGTGGAGGCGAGCACCTCCTCCACCTTCCGGCCTCGCCCTATCTCCATCCCGGCCCGGCGGTTGCGCGAATGCATGCTCATGCACGTCACTACGAGATCCCCCATCCCGGAAAGACCCGCGAACGTGAGCGGGTTGGCTCCCAGCGCGATCCCCAGGCGTGCGATCTCCGCAAGACCCCGCGTCATCAAGGCCGCCCTGGTATTATCTCCGAACCCGAGCCCGTCGGCTATTCCGGTGGCGATGGCGACCACGTTCTTCAAGGCGCCGCCGAGCTCCACGCCGATGACGTCGTGGCTCGTATACACGCGCATGGTCGGACACATGAGAGTCTCCTGCGCCAGCCTTGCCACCTTGTCGTTGACAGATGCGGCGACGACGGCCGTGGGCACGTCTCGGGCCACCTCTTCGGCATGGCTGGGGCCGGATATCACCCCGATGTTGTCATGAAGCTCCGGCGGAAGCTCCTCCGCGATCACCTGGGACAGGCGCAGGAGCGTTCCCTCCTCGATCCCCTTGCCTGCGTGGATGACGACATGATCCGGCCTGAGGTACGGCCTGGCGGCCCGGACGACAGCGCGCATGTGCTGCGCTGGAACAGGCACGAAGAGGAGCGCGTTGCCGTTGACCACCTCGCTCAGCCCGGTCCGGGCGACGACGCCCTCGGGGACCGCAACCCCCGGCAGGAAAGTCTCGTTCGTGCGCGAATTCGAGATCTCACGCGCCACTTCTTCTTCGCGCGCCCAGAGGTCGACTCTGAACCCTTTCCGCGCGAGGAGTATCGAAAGAGCCGTCCCCCATCCGCCCGCGCCTATGACGCCCACACGCCTTGCTGAAGTCACGTTCCGCCCTCCCAAAGTCGCCGCTAGGCCCGCGTTCCCCGGTCGGCGCTGGATATTCAATGGTTCACCTGCCCCCTCCCGCGTGCGGCCGCAAGGCGGCGTCGCGCTCGGGGAGGACGCCACCAACCCAAGCATGGTTCGCCTCGCCGAGACCCTGCTCGTCGAGCGGGCGGTCCAGTCCCGGCACCCCTCGCGCAGTCGCCTGCAACCCGCCGCTGAACCCGGGAGCGCCCCTCGGGCTCCCTCTATCTAGTCCGCGGGATCCCCGAGCCTCCGCTCCCGGCCCGCGATGAGCCGCTTGATATTGGGACCGTGTTTCACCAGGGCGATCCCGCCGACGACAGAAGCGAGCAACACGTACTCCCCAGGCATCCCCAGGACATACGCCGCCACTGGCGCGAGCGCCGAGATCACTACCGACCCAAGGGAAACGAACCGCGTGAAAGCCACGAGCGCGGCCCATATGGGGGCGAGGACGCACGCCACCGCAGGCATGGTCGCAAGGACTATGCCGCTGCCGACCCCCATGCCCTTGCCCCCTCCGAACCGGAGAAAAACGGACCATGCTCCTCCCACGGCCGCCCCGATGCCGCACGCCACAGCGCCCACAGGGCCGGCAGCCCCTTGGCCCAGGCAGACACTGAGCGCCCCTTTCCCCACGTCGCCCGCGAGGACCACGAGAGCGGGACCTGGTCCCAGGACACGCAGCACGTTCGTGGCCCCGATGTTTCCACTCCCGCGCCGCCTCACGTCCACGCCCCTCAAGAATTTCCCAACCAAGTAGCCGAAGGGGATGGACCCAAGAAAATAACTAAGGATGACCAGCGGAACGAGCCTTCCCCAACCCACGACCTCTCCTCCGATCCCTTGCTAGCCTCTCCGGCGGAAGCTGAGCCTCACCGGGGTTCCCTCGAAATCGAAGGCTTCGCGAAGCCTGTTCTCGAGGTAGCGCGTGTACGAGAAGTGAACCAAGTCCGGATCGTTTACGAAGAACGAGAACGCAGGCGGCCTCACCCCCACCTGTGTCCCGTAGAAGATCTTGAGTTGACGCCCTCTGTCATGCGGCGGTTCGACCCTCATCTGGGCCTCCTCCAGCACCTCGTTCAACACCGACGTCGCCACCCGGCGGGCGTGATTCGCCGCAGCCGTCTCGACCGCTAGCATCAACCTCTGGATCCCCGCACCAGTGAGAGAGGACACGAAGACCCTCGGCGCGTACGAAAGGAAGACGAGGTCCGCATCGATGGTCTTCTCCAGCCTGGCCCTCGCCCCTTCCTCCTTGCTCACGAGATCCCATTTGTTGAGCACGATCACCGAGGCGCGTCCGGCCTCGTCCGCGCGACCCGCTATCCTCACGTCCTGGGCGGCCAGGCCCTCTGACGCGTCGAGCACCAGGAGCGCCACGTCGCACCTCTCGATCGCCCTTTCCGCCCGCAGGGCGCTGTACCGCTCAATCGCGCTGCGCACCCTAGCTTTTCTGCGCAAGCCTGCGGTGTCGATGACGACGAACTTACGGCCACGCCACCTGAATGGCGTGTCCACCGCGTCCCTGGTCGTCCCGGGCTCGGGGCTCACGATGGACCTCTCCGTCCCGAGGATCGCGTTGACCAGCGACGACTTGCCCACATTGGGCCGGCCGACCACGGCGATCTTCACCGCTTCCTCAGCCTCGGTGTCCTCGCCTTCCTCTCCGGGTTCACCCAAACGCGCGATGATCGCGTCGAGAAGGTCTCCTATCCCCGTACCGTGAACAGACGATATCGGGATGGGGTCTCCGAGCCCGAGGGCAAAGAATTCCAGGTAGTCATCACGGCGGGCGCCTTCCGCCTTGCTCGCCACCAAGATCACCGGACGGGCGGACCGCCTCAGTATGTCGGCTATCTCGCGATCATGTGGGATGAGGCCGGATTTCGTATCAACGAGGAACAAGATGAGGTCCGCCTCGCCGATGGCGATCTTGGCCTGGGCGGTCGTCATCTCCTGAATCGGATCGCGGCTCTCTGAAGTCTCTATGCCGCCCGTGTCGACCAGAACGAACTTGCGCCCGCGCCACTCCACGTCTGCGCATATGCGGTCACGCGTGACGCCGGGTGTTGCCTCGACTATCGCGTGCGGCATCCCGATCATCCTGTTGAAGAGGGCGGATTTCCCCACGTTGGGCCTGCCGACGATGGCGACTACCGGGGCTCCCACACACAGCCACCTCTCTTCAACGCACACGCCGCGAGTGAGGCGGGGGTGGGCGCGACCACATCCACCGGCGCGCCACATCGCCGCTCGAGCTCGCGAACGGTCATGTCATCGAGGAACCTGGGCTCGTCGGCCTTCAGGGACACACTCGGGATTATCACGGCGTCGCACCCTCCCCGGCCGACCGCCATGAGATAGGTTCCTGCGATATCGCGCCCGGTCAAGAGGCCCGCGACGCTCACGCGCGGCCCGAAGAACCTGTTTTTCACGAGAAGGGCGCGGCAGGAAAGACCCCTCACCCGCCCCAGGAATCTACAGGCCTCATCCACCACCGGGTACGCGTCCTCCCCCGTGACGACGACGAGCCTCGTTCGAGTCTTCACTTCTTGCGGTAGCCTTCCGCTTTCCTTCATCTCCTCGAGCTGGTCGATGAACTCCCGCAAGAGTCCGACTCCGTTCTCGATTTGGGGAAAGTCCTCGTACGCCTGACGTACCGGAACAGCCTTTCCGGCGCGGAGGTAGAGCTCGTCGGAAGCGAAAACGAACCTCGAGGAGAGCATCTCGAGCGATTCTTCCTGCCACCTCTCCACGTCCCCGATCACCCGCGCGGCGTCCTCCCTGCAGACCGGAGCCACTCGAGGAAGCCCACGCCTGTGTCTCGTAAGGCCCACTGGAACCACCGCGCACGACCTGACCCCTGGGAAGAGGGACCGAAGATCTCGCACAGTCCTCTCTAGCTCGAGACCATCGTTCACCCCAGGACAGAGCACGACTTGGGTGTGGATGACGATCCCGGCCTCCACCAGCCTTGCGAGGCCGCCCATCACGTCGCACGGGCCCTTCCTGCCGAGGAGTCGCCCGCGCGTGGCGGGATCTGTGGAGTGCACGGACACATAAAGCGGCGACAGCCTCATTGACGCCACGCGGTCGTAGTCTTCCTCGGTAAGGTTCGTGAGCGTGATGTAGCTTCCTGTCATGAACGAAAGCCTGAAATCATCGTCCCTGACGCGAAGAGTCCTGCGCACCCCGCGTGGGAGCTGGTCCACGAAACAGAAGACGCAACGATTCCGGCACCGCCGCACTCCGTCGAAGATGGTATCGCTGAACTCGAGGCCGCAAGGCTCGTCGCAGTCCTTCGTCACTTCGACTATGAGCAATTCCCCGTCAGGCTTCTCCACCTCCAGGGAAAGCTCGTCTTCAGCGCAGAGGAACCTGTATTCAAGCACATCTCGCACGGGCCTGCCGTTTACGCTCACGAGCCTGTCCCCCGGCATGATGCCGGCCTCATCCGCGATGCTTCCCGCCTCCACCCGGGAGATGACGGCGCCGCGCGCCGACCGCTCTGACATGGTCCTCGTGAACACCTCCAGTCCCAGTGCGACACTTGAGCAAGATCTAGATACTCCCGTCTCTGCTTCAGCCAAGAGGCTGGAACGTTCCTGCACCCTCGCCCACGAGGGCGATATGTTTTCCAAGAAGAGCTACAAGAAGAGGAGGGACATATGCCCTCCTCGCACGGCGCGCTCGTGACAGCGAGCACAACCTACCCCTCTACCCCAGCTTAGTAAATGACGTCGTACAAGGCATCCTGGAGAGCCTTGTCATTGATCTTGATCTGCGCCGCGTCTTTGAGCTCGCCAATCACCGTCGACGCGGGCTTGGCTTTCTCGCGCGTGACCAACTTCACAACCTTGTCGCGGACCTCTTGGAGAGGGGGAATTCGCTCGGGCTTCCTGTCCTCGACTCTTATGATGTGATACCCGAACGAAGACTTCACGGGGCCGCTCGTCTCGCCTATCTTCAGCTCAAACGCGACCTTCTCGAACGCCGGATCCATGACTCCTCTCTGGAAGTAGCCGAGGTCTCCGCCCTTGTCCTTCGACCCGGTATCCTCCGACTTCGCTTTGGCGAGCTCCGCGAAATCCGCGCCACCGGCCAGTTCCTTCCGTACCTCGTTTGCGGCCTTCTCGTCTTTGACCAGGATGTGGCGGGCCTTTACCTTTTCAGGTTCCTTGAAATCCTCTTTATGTTCGTCGTAGTACTTCTTCACCTCATCGTCGCTCACCGTCACGTCCTTCGACGCGATCGCCTCGAGCAAGAGGTTGACCCTGATCTGATGGCGGAGATCGTCAAGGGTCATCCCATACTGCGAGAGCGCCTGCTCCAGACTGGCGTCCGAGCCGAACTGCGCCTTGAGACCATCGATCTCGGCAGCCACTTGTTCGTCCGTCACCTGGATGCCGTACTTGGCCGCACCCTGCCTGATGAGCTCCTCACGGATCATCTGGGCGAGGAGTTGCCTGCCGGATTGCTTCTCCAGTGCTGAGTGGAACTCCTTCCAAGTAATGGACGTGGAGTTGACCTTGGCGACAGCCCTGAGATCTGAGTATGTCCACGCGGCGCCGATGGCCACGAGGCCAAGGACCACTACGGCAATGACAACGGTTAGCGACCTTTTGCTCTTCACC
>JBLNDA010000096.1:0-41130 GCA_050261175.1 Clostridia bacterium | reverse complement strand
AGAGGCCGGCCGGACCGAAGCGCCTCGATGATGGGATTGCGGCCCACGAGCGCGGGCGCCTCCTGCGCCCTTCCGTCCCCCGCTCCGCCGCGTTTCCGTTCGGCCGTCGGCCTCGAAGGCCTGCCGCTACCTTCGCTCATCCACCCGCACCGGCCCCATCATTATCCTTTGCGAGATCGGCAGCGGCTATGAGACGCCTGCTCGCGCCCTCCACCTTGCCGCAGGACATCTTTCCCTCCGGACAGAAACCCTTCATCTCGCACGGGGCCCCAACCCAGGCGAAGAGCCGCGGCGCCACCTCGCGCACGCGTTCCAGCATCGCTCTGGCGAGCTCCCGTATCTCCCACTGTGCCCGCTCGCAAAGGCGGCGCTCGAGAAAGTTGTAGAGACTCCGGCAATTCATGGTCATCACGAGCCTGGTCTCGCACGCGTTCGGCAGGACGAACCTCGCGTCCTCTCTCGGCACGAGCGCCGCGAGCTCCCGATACGTATGGCGGGCCTGCTCCATCTGCCTCTCGAAAAGCGCCCGAGCCCTGGGGTCTGCCGCGATGGACGGAGGCGTGACGTAGTTGAACCCCTGCTCGTTCACGTAGCGTTGCGATTGCTGCGAGTAAGAGGCGATGCGGTGTCTGACGAGCTGGTGGCTGAGGACCCGGCTCACCCCTTCGATGGCGAACGTGAACGAGGCGTGCTCCGTGGGAGAGAAGTGCCCCGCCTCGATGATAGTCCTGATGAGCTCGCCGACCTTCTCATCGGACAACCCCTCCGCGAGTTCGGTGGCCCGAAGTGGCGAGTAGCACTGCCTGGCCGCGACAGCCACCACTCTCTCGGGATTTGGTGTGTAGCTCACGAGCACTACATTCATGATGTCGGACCTCCCGAACGAACCTCCGATAGGGCCGATAGGGCGAGCGCCTTTTCGAGCACTTCGCGGAGCCGTTCCTCCCTGCCCAGCAGGTACAGGTATCCCAGCACAGCCTCGAACCCCGTGGAATGCCTGTAGTCGAGGACCGCCGCACCTCTCGGCCCCCTGCCGGTGCGGGCGTTCCGCGCCCGTCTGGCCACCTCCAATTCGTCAGCGAGGAGAAACGCGTCGAGCTGGGCCAAGGTACGGGCCTGAGCCTTCGCGTTCACGCGCATGGTGGCCTCCCTGTGCAGCTCGTCGAGGTCCCGCCGCCCGCCGCGCACTAGGCAGGTCCGCACGTAAAGCTCGTAAACCGCGTCGCCGATGTAGGCCAGAACACCCGCGGGAAGCCTGTCCACTTCCTCAGCGCCAGGTGCCATCACAGGTGCCATCATCTCTCACGCTTCCAGACGGTGCCCGAAGCCGTGTCCTCGAGAACGAACCCCATCTCGCGCAGGCCGTCCCGTATGCTGTCGGCAAGCGCCCACTCTTTCTTGGCGCGCAGTTCTCCGCGCACCCGCACGAGAAGCCCGACGAGGCCGTCTATCGTTTCAGAGTCAGCCGCCGCCTCTCCTTCCTCACGGAAGAGGCCCAGGATGCCGCCGGTCTCCTCCATCACATCCACCGCGCGGCTGAGTCCCTCACGGCTCACCTCACCACCTGTCGAGTGCAAGGCGTCGTTGACAGACCTCGCGAGATCGTGGATGGCAGCGAGAGCGACAGCGGTATTGAAGTCATCGTCCATCCCCTGGATGAACTTCTCCCGCGCCCGGCTTGCAGCTGCGGAGAGCGCGTCGCCGGAGGCGCCCCTCGACGAACCCTCGCGATCTGCCCGCCCCTGCGGCGCCGTCCCGGACGCTCCGTCGCGGGGGCACTCCGGGGTGCCCGCGATGCGTCGCTTCGCCGCTTGGAGTGTTGACCGCAGCCGTTCGTACGACCGGCGGGCCGCCTCGAGTTCCTCGGCGCTGTAGCTCGCCGGACTGCGGTAGTGTTTCGATGCGAAGTAGTACCGGATGACCCCCGGCTCATATTGGCGCAACACGTCCCGCACGGCGAAGAAGTTCCCTAGGGACTTCGACATCTTGGCGTCGCCCACGTTGAGCATGGCGTGGTGGACGAAGTAACGCGCGAAGGGCGTCTCGCCTGTGTAGGCCTCAGATTGAGCTATCTCGTTCTCATGGTGCGGGAATATGAGCTCGTCTCCGCCTCCGTGGAAGTCGAACCCGCTTCCCAGGTACTTCAGGGCCAGCGCTGAGCACTCGATGTGCCACCCGGGACGCCCGTGACCCCACGGGCTGTCCCACGCGGGCTCCCCAGGCTTCGACGACTTCCAGAGCGCAAAGTCCATTGCGTTCCGCTTCCTCGGGTCCACCTCCACCCGCGCCCCCGCCATCATCTCGTCGAGAGACCTCCGCGACAACTTGCCGTAGCCGGGGAACCGTGTCACCTCGAAGAACACGTCGCCGTCCACCTGATAGGCGTAACCCTTCTCCACGAGCCCTTCGATGACGCGAATGATGTCCTGTATGTGCCCGGTAACCTTCGGGAAGGCATCAGGCTTTTGGACGCCGAGCCTGTCCATGACGTCGAGGAAGTCCTCGTGGTACTCGGCCGCGACGTCGGCGGGCGAGGCCCCCCGTTCGTTCGCCTTGGCGATTATCTTGTCGTCCACGTCCGTGACGTTCTGGACGCAGAACACCTCAAAGCCCCGCCATTTGAGATACCGCCGCACCGTGTCCCAGAACACGTATTGCCTCGCGTGCCCCATGTGCGTGTAGTCATACGGCGTGATGCCGCATTGGTAGATGTCCACCCGCCCCGGAGCGCGCGGGACGAAATCCTCCTTCGTCCTGGTGAGCGTGTTGTACACACGCAACCCCATTATGGCACCCCCTTGCGTGCCTTTCAGTCTTCAACCCACGAGTTTGAGTTGGCGAATACGACAGAAATACGAGAATTCCTCCTGCGCCGCCCGGCCGCCGCCCCGCCACCGCCCGGCCGCAGGCCGGCGTCCCGGCCTCATTTCTCGCTCAGCACTTCAATGGCCACCGGCGCGACCCCCGGCCCGATGAGATCGATGGCCTCGGCGGCGGCTCTTGAGAGATCGATGTCACGGCCGGCGACGTACGGGCCTCTGTTGTTGATCCTGACTGTGACCTGCTTGCCGTTGAAGAGATTGGTGACTCTGACGAGGGTGCCGAACGGCAGCGTCCGGTGGGCGGCGGTCAGGCTGTTCTGGTCGTATACTTCGCCGGTCGCCGTCGGCCTTCCGTGCCAGCGCCCCCCGTACCACGATGCCCTGCCCACGAGCGCTGACCGGACCCTTTCGCCGTCGATGGATACGAGATGGCCTCCCTTTCCGGGCAACACGGGGGCGCCGAGCGCGTCTCGGATGTTGTTCGCCCATCGAAGCGCCAGCTCATAGCGAGAGCTCCGGTTCGCGGCCGCGTGGTGCGGGTCCGCTGTGACGATGAGCCTGTTTCCGGCGGCCACCGCGAGACTTCCTCGCACGACGGCTGGCGCCACCGCTTCCGCGCCGGCGACTTCCAGGCTCTCGCGGAGCCTCTCCGCCACAGCGAGGGCCCTCTCCCTGGCCGACATGCCCCCGGCCGCCGCGCGTATACGTATCACGATCCGGCCGCCGACGGTCACGTCCCACGCTCCCGCCTGCACCGGCGATTCACGAGCCTCGATGGCGACACCCGCCGGACCGGCGGACCCTGCCGCTGATCCGCCCGCCGATCCACCCGGCGCAACGAGCCCGCCCGCGATGGCAACTACGAGGACGACCAGGCAGCCCGCCGCGCAACTGCCTGCCTTCCCCAGCACCGGCACCCGCCGGCTCCCCCCGGCACAGCGACGGCCCTGCGGGCATCCGGCCCGCCCATCGCCCGCGTCACCATTCGGACTCACGGATCATCCCCGTCCCTGACTCTATTTACTCGCGCCCCCAGCGACGCCAGCTTGACCTCAATTCGATCGTAACCCCTGTCGATGTGATGGACCTCGCGTATCTCGGTGTCGCCCTCCGCGACTAGGCCGGCGAGTAACAGCGCGGCCCCGCCGCGTATGTCCCTCGGGCACTCCACCGGAGCGCCCGTGAGTTTCGCCACGCCGCGCACGATTATCGTGTCCCTGTCCACTTGCAGGTCAGCGCCCATCCTGCGGAGTTCGTCGGCGTACCCGAACCTGTTCTCGAACCGTGTTTCCGTGATCGCGCTCACCCCCAGGGCGCGCGTCATCATCGCGACGAACTGCGGTTGGAGGTCCGTGGGAAACCCCGGGTAGGGCTGCGTCTCAACGTTGACGGCCGTGCAGCGCTCCGGGCCGCGCACCCGCAGCACGGCCTGGTGCTCGTCGACTGTGGCCCCAGCGGCCTGGAGCTGAATGATCACCGTCCTCAGGTGTTCCGGAACGGCGTTCTCGATGGTTACGTCGCCGCCTGTCATGGCCGCCGCGATAGCGAATGTGCCTGCCTCTAGCCTGTCGGGGATGATCTCGTGTCTTGCAGAAGACAGGCGGTCGACTCCGTCTATCCTTATGGTGCTCGTGCCCGCGCCCCGTATGCGCGCCCCCATCGAGTTCAGGAGTATCGCGAGATCGACGATTTCCGGGTCGCGAGCGGCGTTCTCGAGGATGGTGGTGCCCTCGGCAAGGCTTGCGGCAAGCATCATGTTGATGGTCGTGCCGTGGCTCGCCTTGCCCACGTAGAAACTCGTGCCACGAAGCCTCTTCGCACGAAGTTTCACGTACCCGTGTTCGACCGAGACTTCCGCACCGAGAGCCCTGAAGCCCTCGAGATGGAAATTGATTCCCCTCGCGCCTATCACGTCGCCGCCGGGAAAAGGCACTTCCGCAACGCCAAGGCGCGCCAGCAGCAACCCCGCGGTGTAGAACGACGCCCGCAGCCGCCGCACGAGGTCGTACGAAGGTCGGTGGTTCGTGATACTGGAGCCGTCTATCTCGGCCCTTCCTGGCCCCAGGAACCGCACCTTGGCCCCGAGCTCCTCTAGGATCTGGCATTGCACCAGGGCGTCGGTATAGTTGGGAACGTTGTCGAGAACCGTCGCCCCAGCCCCCAGCGCAGCTCCGGCGAGGATCGCGAGAGCGCTGTTCTTCGAGCCGGTCAGCCGAACCGAACCCGAGAGCCTGTTTCCCCCGGTTATCACCAGTTTTGCCACCGCCACCCCTCCAGAGCTCAGCCGGCCCTGCGGCCGGCGCGCGCGACCGCCCGCTCCCGGACTGTTACAGGACAGGCACCTAGCCGCGTCGACAAGGCCGCGCGAGGCAGCCACGGATCACATCTCGTCCCGCGTCAGATCACGCTGTAGCCGACGGCAAGCTGCTCGGGGCCGTCGACCAGCGCATGACCGAAACGTCCGAATATGGCCACGGATACCCGTCCATCGCCTCTCACGACGGCCATCTTGAACCCGCCGCCGAGCCCGGGGTTGATCATGGAGAGCTGAATGTACGCGTCCCTCACGGCATTGGAGACCGCGATCTTCTCCCGTGCGTCCTCCGAGATCACGCCGAGGGCGACGGCGGCCGCAATCATGCTCTCGCGCAGTTTCGCCGCAAGGCGGTCTGAGCTCGCACCGACTTGTGTGATGGCACCTCTGTACCCATAGCCGCGTACTTTCTCGAGCCAGTACTTTTCGTACTCCCGGCTGCGGGTCATCACAAGGTATATCGACGCGGCCTCCACTGAGATCCTCGTGACATCCTCATCGCCGGCCATCCCCTTGACAACGTCTCTCGGAGACACGACCCCCGCAAGTTGGCCTTCGCTGTCCAACACCACCAGGGCCGGGGCATTCGAGTCACCAAGGAAGGAACATGCCTCGGAAACGGTGCACTCATCCGACACCTTGATGACGTTTGCGTCCATCACGTGGCGAGCAACGAGCCCTTCCCGCG
This sequence comes from Clostridia bacterium, assembly GCA_050261175.1. GTDB lineage: Bacteria > Bacillota > SHA-98 > UBA4971 > UBA4971 > UBA6256. Next base: position 35,306 of record JBLNDA010000096.1, on the reverse strand, counting down.
CCGGAGTGAGGAGATCCCTGTCAGATATGATGCCAACCACCTTGCCGGGCTCGGTTACGAGAAGGAAGCTGGTGCCGCTGTTCAGCATCACCCTCCGGAGCTCTCCGACGGGCGTATCAGGCCCGACCGTCACCGGATTCGCGTTCATTATTCTCCTTACTGTCACGTGCTCTACCTCCCGGGTCGCAGGTATCGTATCCGGATGAAGATCCGTTGGTTCCTGCCAATGCATCATCATCTCTCGCGCCGTCGAAGTCAGGAGCCCCTTCTTCATCCCGTTCTCCGTGCCGCCCGCAACTCCTTCCGAGACCCGCAGGCGTTTCTCGTGCCAGCGTGGGCTACTCCCGCGCGTCCGTAGTGGACGACGCCCGCGCGTCCCAGACGCTGCAAGTGGCGTAGCAGGCCATCCCCTCGCCCCGCCCGACGAACCCCATGCCTTCCGCGGTCGTGGCCTTCACGCCCACCCGCTCCACCGGCAAGCGGAGGATGCGCGCCACAGTCGCCCGCATCTCGCCCACGTGCGGCGCTATCTTGGGGCGCTCAGCGAGAAGCGTCGCGTCGACGTTGTTGACAACGAAGCCAGCCTCGTCGGCAAGGTCCTGGACCTTCTCGAGGATGACGGCACTGGATATGCCCGCGAACGCGGGGTCGGTGTCCGGAAAGATATGCCCGATGTCACCGAGCCCGCACGCCCCCAAGATCGCGTCGGCGATGGCGTGGAGGATGACGTCAGCGTCGGAGTGCCCCTCGAGTCCCAGGTCAAAGGGCACCACGACCCCGGCCAAAACGAGGGGCCTACCCGGGACAAGCCTGTGCACGTCAAACCCCAATCCAACCCTGATCGCGGGCACCCGTTCCACGCGTCGGTCCAGTGCCCGCGGTTCCGCGTTCGCCTGCGCTTGCGCGAGCCGCCCCCGGCCCGGCCCCATCGCACCGGGCGGCTCCACGCGCGCGGCTTTCGCGTCCCGCACCCCGAGGAGCGCTTCGGCGACGACCAGATCCTCCGGCGTGGTGATCTTGATATTATCGTTTTCCCCTCTGACCACTTTGACCCTAGCCCCTGTCATCTCCACCAGTGCGGAGTCGTCCGTCGCCCGGACGTCCTCGCGTGCCCCGGCCCTGTGCGCGTCCTCGATTATCTCCCTACGAAACGCCTGTGGAGTCGCCGCCGCCCACAGGTTGTCGCGGTCCAACGTGGTTACGACCTCCCCATCGCGGACGACTTTCGTCGTATCAGTAACCGGGACCGCGACGACGGCCGCCCCGAACGTGCGCGCCGCCTCCACCACTCGCAAGATCGTGCGGGGGCAAATCAAAGGCCGCGCGCCGTCGTGGATGGCCACGATCTCGCACGCGGCATCGAGATGATCAATCCCGCGCCGGACCGATTCCTGTCGCGTTGCGCCTCCCGCCACGACTTTCCTGACCCTGGAGATCTCTCGCCAGGTGCTGATAAGGCTCCGCGCCCACTCCACCTCGTCAGGGGCTACGATGACGATCACGTCGTCAACGCAGTCACACGCCTCGAACGCACGAAGAGTGTGGCGTAGCACCGGCTCACCGCGAAGGGGCAGATACATTTTGTTGACGCCCGCTCCCATCCTCCGCCCGGCCCCCGCCGCGGCTATCAACGCGCACACGCTCACATGCCTACACCCTTCGCCTTACTAGTCAGGATTCCGGGAATCCTCTCGGCCTTGGAAGGGGTTGCCGGTGGTTGCGCGAGGGGCATCGAAATCCGGCCACTGGCCTGACGGGCCGGATTCCGGCAAAGCGCACCCTACTGGGGCACCGCCCATCAGTGCATCATCGGCAATCCGAAACCCGTTGAAGAACCGGAGTCACCACTACGGTCCGACAATCACATCGTCTTCGGCTTCGCGAATATCATCCTGCCGGCGGCGGTCTGGAGGACGCTCGTGACAGTAACCCCGACGTCCTCCCCGATATAGCGCCTGCCACCGTCAACGACGATCATCGTGCCATCGTCGAGGTACCCTACACCCTGGCCGACTTCCTTTCCATCGCGGATGACGCGGACGGTCATATCTTCGCCGGGCAACACCACCGGCTTGAGGGCGTTCGCGAGCTCGTTGATGTTCAGCACCCTCACGCCTCGCAGCTCCGCGACCTTGTTGAGATTGAAGTCGTTGGTGATGATCTTCGCGCCAAAGTCCGCCGCGAGCCTCAAGAGTCTTGAATCGACGTCGGACCCATCGCCGGGTTCCGTGTCGACGATCTGGACATGGACGTTCTCTTCCTTCTGCATGCTGTTCAGCACGTCAAGCCCCCTGCGTCCCCTGTTGCGCTTGAGTGGATCCGACGAGTCCGCTATGCGCTGGAGCTCCTCCAGAACAAACGTCGGGACGATGAGAGTCCCTTCTATGAAGCCGCTCTTGCAGATATCCAGGATCCGGCCGTCGATGATGACGCTTGTGTCGAGCACTTTCCAGCCTGATGCACCCTGGTGCCTAACACTCCGTTCCCGCGACGTGGTCACCGCCCGCTCAACGGAACGCGGGACCGCCATGAAGAGGTTCAGCAGGTCTTCCCGCTTCTTCACCGCCACATGCATCCCGAGGTACCCCATGAATAGCGTGAAACCTATCGGGAGGTATACCCCTATGTACGGCAACTGTGAGAACGGCAAGGTCATGAGGACCGCGATGAGGAGCCCGACTATGGCCCCGAACGCGCCGACCACGAGGTCTTGAGTCGGGGTCCTGTGAAGGTTCGACTCCACCTTCGAAGTCACTCTGCGAAGCCACTGGGTGACCACGGGTGCGACGAGGAGGCCGACCAACCCGCCGCCCGAGGCCATGAGAACGAATGCGCCCGCATTACTGCTGCCTCCGAGGGTCGCGGGCGTCGATCCTCCCGTAACCCTGTACACGAACATACCGAGAAACGACCCGCCCGCAAGCAATAGTAGACGGATTAGCCTATCAAGCACGAAAGTTCTCACCTCCATTCTGCTCGAAACAGTTGATCGCCCCCTGGGGCTCCGGGGGCGCAAGCGGTCTTCTGACGATTCATGTTGGTTCTCGGGGTTATTATGGGGATTGCGCGCCATCGATATCCGTCCCTCGCTCGGAAGCCAACCGGCACGGCAGCGGCGACCCGCTCCGGCTCTGCCGGAGACCACCTCGTAACTCTGATCCGAATGGACCCCCCTGAACGGATTCATCCCAACGGATTAACCCATCTCAACTTAAAAACGCGCGAAGGGGCGGACAGGTTCCCCCCGACGCCCCCTTGACTACTGCAAGACCTGCTCGATCGCCTTCTGAACCTCGGCCTCTTCAGCCTCCTGAGCCACGACGAGCTCGCTTATGAGGATCTGCTTTGCGTTGTCGAGCATGCGCCGCTCACCGGTGGATAGACCTTTCTCCCGGTCACGGTAGGCAAGGTTCCTCACGACTTCGGCGACAGCAAACACATCGCCGCTCTTCATCTTCTCGAGGTTGGCCCGGTACCTGCGGTTCCAGTTGGAGGACATCTTCGTTTTCGCCCCGCCCAGTATCTCGTATACCTTCTTGACGTCTTCTTCGCTTATCACGCTCCGGAGGCCTACTTCATGCGCATTGTTGAGCGGGACCATGACTCTCATATCGCCAAGCGGGATCCGGAGAATATAGTACTTCTGTCTTTCACCGAGGACTTCTCTCTCTTCGACAGCCTCGATGACACCAGCCCCGTGCATTGGGTAGACCACCTTGTCGCCGACATTGAACACGGCCATGCCCCCCCCAATCACACGTCGCTGCCACGGTGCGGGCCGGCGCAGCTCGAACGTCGGTCCTCTTGCCCGCCTTCCGCGCGTCGCCGTGACGCACGCCACCCGCGCCGCCCGCCGCAAGCCTGCCCAACGCTGAAAGCGAGAATGCTAGGTGAATTCCGAGCGCTTATCGCTTTTTTCATTTTAACACGGACGCCTACAACGTGTCAATTGAATGCCATCCGCTAACAGTGCTGGCAGATGTTGTTAGATCGCCCCACCATTCCGGCCTCCCTCCAAGATTGACAACCTGCGAAACGCGCCGGTATAATTAAGTCGTGGCCGCCAGGCCGCTGCGCCTTGTGTGAGATTTTGCGAGGCGAGGTGACACGCGTGGAACACGTCGATGTGCCGTCCTTTCAGGAGGCAGTCTCGGAATACCTGATCAGGCATAGAAGCATTCTCGACTGCATTTCCAAGTTCGACGAGGCGTCCGCGCGCGTGAACCGGGCGATAATCAAGGCGGTCACAACCTGCGGTTGCGTGAGGATCTCGGCTTCCCGTCAGACGTTCCCGCCAGACGCTTCCCTGGCAGACCTCAAGAAGTACACCGCGTCGCACCTCGACGGCAGCCTGTGCCCCGAATGCCGTGAAGTGGTCGAGAGCGAGTTCGGCAGGGCGCTCTTCTATATCGCGGCCCTATGCGACCTCCTGAACCTCGACATGGAGCAAATCATGGAGATAGAGCGCAGGAGGTTGTCCACCCTCGGAATCTTCAGCCTTACTTAGGTCTCGCGAGGCGGCGAGACGAGTGAATGGTCACGGGCGCCAGCGCGCTCCCGCCTGACCGTCCTGAATGACCCGCGGAATGACCCACTGCAGTTGTCCGACGAGCCCCGTCGGACAGGAAAAGATGAGCGCTAACTTCCCCGCCGAAAGCCCTCAAGGAGCGCCTGGTCGCGCAGCCGCTGGAGGCCGTGCTTTATCGCGTGCGCCCGAGCCGCGCCGATCCCGTCCACGAGGTCGAGATCGTCAGTGGATGCCTCGAGTATCCCCTGGAGGCTCTTGAACCTGGCCACTAGATTGTCCGCAACTGATTTCGGAAGCCTTCCGATCCTGGCGAGAGTACGGTAGCCGCGCGGCGAGACCGGCGTGTCCAGGACGGCCGCGCCCGCTGAGTATCCAAGGACCCTCGCGACAGCACCAGGGTCAAGGATCTCGTCTTGCGGTGCGGCACAAAGCTCACGCCTCGCGGCATCGATGGAACGTGCGTCCGGCTTCGCGATGTAGTCTTCTATGAGAAGGTCGCCCTCATCCTCGATGTTCGCCACGAGCTCCGCGAGTTGCATCCGGACGAGACGGCCTTCGCTTCCGAGCTCACAGATGTACTTCTCGATTTCCCTCGCGACGCAGCGCACCATGACGGTGCGGAGCAGGGCCACCGCGACGTCCGCGAGCGTCACCATGTCCTCGAACTCCAGGGTGCTCAGGCTCTCCATGGCCTGATCGCGCACGCTGCGGTACTTCTCGAGAGTTTGGAGGGCCTGATTGGCTCTGGCCAGGGTCACGCTGATCTCAGGGATCACGTACCTGATGCTCCCCTTGTAAAGCGTGATGACGTTCCTCTTCTGCGAGATAGCGATGACGAGCTCTCCAGTCTGTCTCGCGACCCTGTCGGCGGTCTTGTGCCGCGTGCCGGTCTCGCTGGACGGAATCACGGGGTCCGGAACGAGCAGGGCGTTGGCCAAGAGGATCCTTCGCGCGTCCCCGCTCAACAGGATCGCGCCGTCCATTTTCGACAGCTCGTAGAGGCGCGCCGGCGTGAGCTCACAATCGAGGCGGAATCCCCCATCCACGAGGGCTGTCACCTCGGGTGAGTCACCCACGACTATGAGAGCTCCCGTTCTTGCGCTGATGATGCTGTCCAGGCCTTCGCGCAGGACGGTGCCTGGCGCGACAGTCCTGAGCATCTTGAAGAGCGTGTCTTCAGAAGGCTTTGTATCTGCTGCGGGCACCACGTTATCCCCCCAACGCGATCTCGAGAGCTTCGCCGACGGTCGCGACTCCCTCCACGCGCAGGCCGTCGTGGCCCCTCGCAGACCTGGCGTTGGCAAGCGGCACTATGCAGCGCTCGAAGCCAAGTTTCGCGGCCTCCGCCAGGCGGGCATCCACGCGGCTCGCAGCGCGGACTTCACCCGAAAGGCCCACCTCTCCGATGATCACCGTCTTCGGGTCGCAGATGGCGTTCCTGAAACTCGACGCGATGGCGCACGCGATTGCGAGATCGCTGGCACGCTCGTCGAGCCTTGCCCCGCCCGCCACGCTCACGTACACGTCGTGCGAGGAGAGAAGAAGGCCGGCGCGCTTTTCGAGCACCGCGAGGATGATGGCGACGCGACTCGCGTCAACCCCCGTCGTGGTGCGTCTCGGGGTCCCGAACGGCGCGGAGCACACAAGAGCCTCAATCTCCGCGAGGATCGGTCTCGACCCCTCCATGCTTGCCGTGACACAAAGACCGCTTACCTCACGCACCCGGCCGGATAGAAAGAGCTCTGACGGGTTCTTCACCTCGGCGAGTCCCAGATCGCCCATCTCGAACACGCCGATCTCGTTAGTGGACCCGAATCTGTTCTTCACCGCCCTAAGGATCCTGAAACTGTGATGGCGTTCACCTTCAAAGTACAGAACGGTGTCGACCACGTGCTCCAGCACCCGGGGACCCGCGAGCACACCTGCCTTAGTGACGTGACCGACGAGGAAGACGGGCACCTGAGCCTCCTTCGCCTTCCTGAGGAGACGTGCAGCGCATTCTCTCACCTGGGACACACTCCCGGGAGCCGACTCGAGCTCACGAGTGTACACAGTCTGTATGGAATCCACCACCACGAGGCCGGGCCGGACGTCGTCGATGTGCTGCTCTATCCTGTCCATGTCCACTTCCGCCACGACGAGAAGCCCCGGCGAGCACACCCTCAGCCTTTCCGCCCGGAGCTTTATCTGCCTGGCGGACTCCTCGCCGGACACGTAAAGCACAGGGAACCCGGCACTCACAGCATTTGAGACCTGCAAGAGCAAGGTCGACTTGCCTATGCCCGGGTCGCCGCCCAGGAGAACCACGGAACCCGGAACGATGCCGCCGCCAAGGACTCTGTCAAGCTCCGGAGACCCGCTCGAGAACCGGTACTCCGACGTAGACTCTATCTCTGTGATGGGCAGGGGAGAGCTCGCGGCGAGCCCGCCTGCCGTCGAGACGGCGACGGATCTTGTCGCGACCTCCTCGGTAAGGGATCCCCACGCCCCGCATCCCGGGCATTTCCCAAGCCACCTGGGGGTCTCGTACCCGCACTCCTGGCACACGTATTTCGTTCTTGGTTTCGACATGTCCCGCACCCCTTTTCCCCGCGCCCGAACGCAGCTTGAGAGGCGGCTGGCGCGTTACCATGGATTGCGAACCGCGCGCGCCCCTGCTGGAACGGCCCCTGACCTGCCCACCCGGCCGCATCCGGCCTTCGGAGTCGCACGGCGCGAGGCTTCGCGCGATCCCAGGCCGCCGTTCGCGCGACCACCGGCAGTCCGGAGGGTCCGGCCGGGTGCATCCAGACAATCCCTGTTTGTAGGCTGCGCGCTTCCTCCCCGGCAACCGCCGGCTCCGCCGGGCGCGGTGACGGCTCCTCAGTTGCCGCAGACGGACTTCGCGAAATCCCCTGGAGTGACGCCGGGCGAGTCGATGCCGAAGTCTTCATAGAAGCGGCGCACGGCCCGCTCCACCTCCGCTGCCTCGTGCCTCACCCCGACCAGCGCTTGCTCCAGATTGCGCAGCCTTTCTCTCGGATAGAACGTAAAGTCCCCGGAAACGGATATGTCGCGTATGGTCCCGTTTGAAACCGCGCAGGTGACTGTTATGAGGCCCCCGGGAGCTTTGTAGTTCTGCTCGAGTACCGAAGCGCCCTCTGCGATCTTCACGCAGTCACCTGCGCCCTTGCCTTTCTTGAAGAGGAAGTCATCAGACATGAACTCCCTCTCCAGATCGCGGGCGGCCTTGATCACCTCGGCTTCGAGCGACGCCTCCTCGAGAGGCCCGACTCGCGCGGAGAAATGCTTTGCGAGAAGGTCCTCCACCATGCCGCGAGGCGGCACTTCCCCCGTTTCCCGAAGCAAAGTTGTGAGGTTCTCCTCAAGGGACTTGTAAACCTTGTCGCGGAACTTCTCGCTGGGAACCTTCAGGATGCTCGCCATCGCCTTGTAGTTGAAATCCAGGATTATGTTCCCCACAAAGACCATGCATTCTCCGATGTCGGCGCCGCCGAGGCCCGACACCTTGCGTCCGTCCCTCGTGATCACGTCGTTCACCGGCCGGAAAACCGCGTCGACACCAAGATCACGGTAAGTGTCCACGCAAGGGCCCGCCACGAGCTCGTAGAGAGCTGCGATCTTCCTGGGGAACTCGGGGTTGTCTCGTCTCACGACGAGCTGGAAGAAGACCTGGTTCTCATCGAGCAACGTCGTGCCGCCGCCGATCTCCCGCCGCATCACCGAGATGCCGTGTGACCGGCAGTACTCGAGGTCGGCCACCTTCCGGGCGTCCTGGAAGTAGCCGATGCTCACTATGGACTCGGCCGGCGATACGAGTATGAGACCTTCGCGTCCCATCCTCGCGAGAGCATGAAAGATGAGCATCGATTGCTGTCCCCGAAGCTTCCCGAGACGGTAAAGGCGCATCGTCCTGTCCCCTCCCTCGAAGTCACTTCGTCGCTTCGAAAAACGCCCGCAGGGTGTCCACGACCTCGGCGGGCGAACTCAGCCCATCTGTCATCTTCTCAAACGGGCACCTGTCCGTGCCGTCCCTGTTCAGGATGGTGGGAGCCGTCCCATCGGCGGCTACCGGGATTCCGGCCGCTGCGAATTCGCCGAGGGCAGCCTCCGACGCGAGCGGCGTGTATACCGCCCTCACACCACAGTAGATGCACAGCATCGCGGAAGCCCTTCCCACGACCCGATCGCCTATGACCGCTCCCCTCAGGCTCTCTCCGGTGCCGAGCACGGCATCCACTAGGGGACGCACGCCGTGCTCGCGCGAGCTTACGACGACGTTACCGTGTTTGACCGCAACGAGGCCGAGACCCTCCTCGAGAATCATGTGGCGCGCGGTCTCGATGTCTGACTGAACCCCGGAATCACGACTCGTGCGACGCAATGTCCAAGCACCCCTGCCAAAACGAAGGTTCGCGAGGACGGCGGCGCGACTTCCGTCTCCCCACGAACCAATTCTACCATACATGCAGTGCTTTTGAGGACATCCCGGCAGCGGATGTTCAGCCGAACACAAGCGCCCGCACAACCGGGATCAAGATGTCGGTCCAGGTGCGGAGCATCCTCCCGAGGATCTTGTCCCCCTCGACAACTCCAGCGCCATACGATCCCGGGTCGAGCGACCTGTTGTCCCCAAGCAGGAAGAACGATCCCTCCGGCACCTGCACTGGCGCGAGGGTGATGTCGCCAGGGACCTTTAAGTACGGTTCGCGAAGCTCCTCGCCGTTCACGAGCACCTTGCCGCCCCTCACCTCGACCGTCTCACCCGGCAGGCCCACCACCCGCGCAACGGCGACATGTGCAGCAAAGCGGGGACCGTCTCCTCCAAGGCCAAGACTTATCGATATGCCGACGATGGCCCGCCTGAGATCGCGGCGCGTGTGTTCATCGCGGCAGAACACGACCACGTCCCCTCTCCTGGGCGGGTATGCCCTCGTGTTGACCGGAACGTATGTGGTTCCGGTGCGAGAGTCCGACTCAGCGACGAGGGACATTTCCTTCTCGAGAATGATACGGATATCACGGGCCACCCGCGGGTCCATGGGGTCCATCAACCCGACTGCAGTAGCGCCCCGAGCACCTACTGTTTGGAGCGCTAGCTGCGGGACCCAGGAAGCGATGTCTATCGCCGCTTGGGACAGGACCAGCACGAGCACGGACATGAGCACACCGTACCCGTACATCACTCTGAGCACCTGGACGCGCAGGATAAGCGACCATATCGCTGTGATAAGGGCGATGACACCGATCCCGATGAGCCATCCCGGGCCTGGGTTACCGTGAGGAGACCCTCTGAACACCGTAAACCTTAGGACGATGGCCAGGAGGATACCGATCACTATCTCAGGCAGGTGAGTGTATCCCCAGAGTCTGGCAAGATCGCGTATATCGCCGCGCCCGCCCAGTACGCGGGCGACGACATGCAGCACCGTAAGGAACGCGAGGGCAATGAGAAGACCCACGAGCGCGCCAGCGAGAACATACGCAGGCAACCATCGGATGCCAGGTAGAAGGGCCTCCGAGAGGTAGGTGCCCGCCCCCCAGCACACAAGCCCCGCGATCGCGAGGGAAGGCCAGACCGGCGCGTTCGCCTTCAGGTCACGGAGAAGGACACCGGGATGTAGTATGAACCTGGTCAGCCAGAGCCAGACACCCCGCATTCTTCCATACGCCTCCCCCAACCCCAACACTCAGAGCCCCAGCGGGCCCATGCGAACGAGCGCCAGCGCCGCAAGCTTCGCCGCCACCCTCTCGAGACCGAGAGTGCCCGCCACGTCCAAGACTGCAAGCCACAGCACGAGCCCCGAGGCCAGAAGCGCCTCCGCCGGACGCTCCACCACGGGGCCTACCACATCGTCTACCCATGAATTCGCCCGCGCAGCCAGGCTTCGGAGCCCCCGTCTCTCGGTGGCCTTCTGCCGCGCGACTCGAGCGAGCCAGGCGGCGTCAGGCGCCATGGCAGCCTCATCGCGCAGCGTCCTCACCGCAAGGGTGACATCCCTGAGGTACTCCGCCATCTTTCTGCAAGTCTCGCACGTCTTGAGATGGGCCTCAACCGCTTCGCGCCCCGGCCCGTCGAGCCCGCCCTCGGCATACATCAGGATCCTGCATCGAAGGTCGCGGCACCTCAACGGGCGACCCTTCCGTTGACGAAGTCCTCCCATACGGCATCATCCCTCGACATAGCTGCGGAGCTTCTCCCGCAACGCCCTCTTCGCGTAGAACAGCCTCGACATGACGGTGCCTTCCGCGCACCCGAGCACGGACGCTATTTCCCGGTAAGACAAGCCCTCGATGTCACGGAGGACCACCACGGACCGGTAGTACTCGGGCAGTGACAGCAGAGCCTGTTTCAACCTGGCGCGGAGCTCCGCTGCCTCCGCCTCGCGCAGAGGGCTCCCGGAGGGGTTATGGGTACCCGCGGGGCTGCCTGCGGCAACCGGGGTCTGTCTCGCCTCGCCGCGGCCCTCCACCTCCACCAGGTCCAGAGAAACCGTGTCAGGACGCCGCCGGCGCCGTCGCAGAAAGTCGGCACACAGGTTGATCGTGATCCGGTACAGCCACGTCGAAAACGACGATTCCTCACGGAACCTGCCGACAGACCGGTAAACCCTGACGAACGCCTCCTGCGTGATGTCATCGGCGTCATCAGGGTCCCCGCTCATCTGATACGCGATGCTCCAGACCCGCCGGTGGTAAGCCGCAACCATCTCTTCAAACGCCGCTTCCTCCCCGGCACGACATCGCCGTATGAGGGCACCGTCGGGCGTTTCCACTCCCGCGACCCTCCCCACCCCCGCCCCACACCGCACCCATGTAGTTGGACGCCACGGGACGCGGATTATTCGAACGAACAGAGCTGTCACAAGGTTCGCCGCTCTGGACGGGATCCCTTCCGCCAGAAAGTACGAACCAGCCGGGCGAACGCTCACCCGTACAGGTGAGCTCGCTGCCCGGCTGGCCCCTCTAGCGCGTCGGGCGCGGCGGATCGGCGGTGCCCAGGCGACGAGGCCTTCCATGCCCGAAGGAGGGATGCGTCGCCGCCGCGCACCGGCGCGGCCCAGCAGACCATGAGCCGAGCCGGGCCGAGCCGCCCATCAGTGGATCGTCCAGCGGGTCGTCGCCGGAGTCACATGAGTTGCCTGAGCCGCCGGAAGACGGCACAGGCTACAGCGGTGAGCGGGCCGCCGCTATTTCCGCCTACGCCCGGCGCGCAGCGACCCTCTCCTTCTGCTCCACGACGATCGCGCCGTCCTTGACAGACACCGCCACGGTGTCGCCGTCCTTGATACGGCCTTTGAGGAGTTCCTCCGAGAGCCTGTTCTCGACCATGCGTTCGATGGTCCTCCTAAGCGGGCGCGCTCCGAACTCCTTGCTGAAGCCTTCCTTGGCAAGGAGGTCCTTGGCTTCGTCGGTCACCTCTAGGTGGATGTCGTGCTCCTTGAGCCTTGCCTCCACATCTCTGAGCTGCAGGTCGACGATCTGCCTGATCTGCTCCGCTGTCAGAGCGCGGAACACGATGACCTCATCCACCCTGTTCAGGAACTCAGGTCTGAAGGTCCGTCGGAGCTCCGACGTGATCTTCTCCTTCATCTGCTCGTAACTGTACTCCTCGTCCTCGCGAGCCGTAAACCCGAGTCTCGACTCACGGTCGATGAGGCTCGCGCCGACGTTCGACGTCATTATGATGACAGTGTTCCGAAAGTCCACCGTCCGCCCTTTGCCGTCGGTGAGCCTCCCGTCCTCGAGCACCTGCAGCAAGACGTTGAAGACATCCGGGTGCGCTTTCTCGATCTCGTCGAAGAGCACCACGGAGTACGGCCGCCTTCTTACCCTTTCGGTGAGCTGGCCGGCCTCCTCGTAGCCCACGTAGCCGGGAGGCGCGCCTATGAGCCTCGAGACCGTGTGTCTCTCCATGTACTCGGACATGTCGAAGGCTATCATCGCATCCTCGTCGCCGAAGAGCGCCTCGGCGAGCGCCCTCGCAAGCTCGGTCTTGCCGACACCCGTCGGACCCAGGAAGATGAACGACCCGATCGGGCGTCTGGGGTCTTTGAGCCCCGCGCGCGCCCTCCGAATGGCCCTCGCGAGGGCCTCGACCGGCTCGTCCTGGCCTATGACTCGCTTGTGGAGGGTCTCCTCCAGCTTGAGCAGGCGCTGGGTCTCCTCCTCGGCCAGCTGCGCAACGGGGACACCCGTCCACGAGGACACGACCTGGGCGATGTGCTCTGCCGTAACGGTGGCCTCTGCCATGCCCCGCTTGCTCTGCCATTCGTTCTTCCTCGAATCGATCTCTTCTTTGATCTTCTGCTCCTTATCCCTGAGGTCCGCCGCCTTCTCGAACTCCTCGTTCTTGATGGCGGCCTCCTTCTCCGTCCTTATCCTGTTGAATTCGTCCTCGAGCTTTTTGAGGTCCGGTGGCGCGATGGTGGTCGCAAGCCGCACCTTCGAAGACGCCTCGTCCACAAGGTCGATGGCCTTGTCCGGCAGGAACCTGTCGGTGATGTACCGGTCTGCGAGACGCGCTGCGGCCCGGAGCGCCTCATCGGTGATCTTCACCCGGTGGTGAGCCTCGTACCTGTCGCGTAGCCCCTCAAGGATGGCGATGGTCTCGTCCACGGTTGGCTCGCCGACCATGATCGGCTGGAACCTTCGCTCGAGGGCGGCGTCTTTCTCAACGTACTTGCGATACTCATCGATGGTCGTCGCACCGATGCACTGAAGTTCGCCCCTGGCCAGCGCGGGCTTGAGGATGTTCGCGGCGTCGATGGCCCCCTCGGCGGCGCCCGCGCCCACTATCGTGTGCATCTCATCTATGAAGAGCACCACGTCCCCCGAGGCCCTGATCTCGTCAACGATGCGCTTGAGGCGCTCCTCGAACTCGCCCCTGAACTTCGTGCCGGCCACGATCGACCCCATGTCAAGGGCGATGACGCGCTTCCCGCGGAGCACTTCAGGCACGTCTCCCCGGGCGACGTTCTGGGCGAGGCCCTCGACGATGGCGGTCTTGCCCACTCCAGGGTCGCCTATGAGCACGGGGTTGTTCTTGGTCCTGCGGCTCAGGACCTGAATCACCCGCTCGATCTCCTTTGTTCGGCCGATGACCGGATCCAGCTTGCCCTCCTCGGCCATGGCGGTGAGATCGCGTCCGAACTGATCGAGGGTAGGCGTCTTGTGCGCCTTCTTCCCCTTCGCCGCCGCGCCTGGAGCCTCCCCGAGCAGGCTCACGACTTCCTTACGTACCTTCTCGAGGTCCGCCCCGAGGCTCGTGAGCACCTGCGCGGCCACGCCCTCACCCTCCCGAATGAGCCCGAGGAGAATGTGCTCCGTGCCGATGTAGCCCTGGCCGAGTTGCCTGGCCTCCGCCATGGCAAGCTCGAGCACCTTCTTGGCGCGTGGCGTGAGGGTCAGCATGCGGACCCGTTCCGGGTCGCCACGACCGACCATGCTCTCCACGGCCTGTCGCACGTTGTCCAGGTTTATGTCCAGATTCTGAAGCGCACGGGCGGCGATGCCCTGCCCCTCACCGACGAGGCCGAGCAGGAGATGCTCGGTGCCGACGACGTCGTGGCCGAGCCTTCTCGCCTCTTCCTGCGAGAGCTGCAAGACCCGCTGCGCCCTCTCGGTAAGTCCTCCAAACATCATCATATCTATCTCCCTTCCTTCCTGGCCCTGATCTTCTCCCTTATCAGCGCGGCCCGTCGTACATCTCTTTCGTGGGGCCCAAGCTCCTTCCCCATTATCCTTTGCAGGTATGCAGGCTGGGTGATGACCATAAGCTCGTTCAGGGTCTTCGCGTCAACGCCGGGAAGCAGCCCGGCCTCGACCCCGAGCCTGACGTCTGACAGAAGCCCCAGGGCCTCCTGGGATGTCATGAGCCGCGCGTGGGACAGCAGCCCGTAAGCCCTGTTCACTTTATCCTCAAGCTGGTCCTTCCTCTCGCGCACCAATTTCTCGCGGACGCTGCGCTCCTGGTCGATAACCTGCTTCGTGACGCCTGCAAGGTTATCCACGAGCTCGCCTTCAGACCTGCCGAGGGTCACCTGGTTGGAGAGTTGGAACACGTTCCCCGTGGCCTCGGAGCCTTCACCGTACAGGCCCCTGACCGCCACCCCCACGTTGGAGACCGCGGCCAGCACCCGGCCGACCTGGCCTGTGGTCGCGAGGGCAGGCAGGTGCACCATGACCGAGGCACGCAGACCTGTACCCACATTGGTGGGACAGGCGGTGATATACCCTACCTCTTCGTCGAACGCGTAATCCATGGCGCTCTCAAACATGTCATCCACCTGGCTCGCCAGCTCGAGGGCGTCCTCAAGCTGCAGCCCGGGCAGGAGCGCCTGGATGCGGAGGTGGTCCTCCTCGTTCACCATCACACTGATGGCCTCGTCAGGGCGTATCGCCGCAAGGCGGTGCTTCGCCCCCTGCGCGTGCTGGGGACTGATGAGGTGCTTCTCCACGAGGATCTGCCTGTCGAGGGCCGGTGTTTCGGACAGGCGGATCACCACGAGGTCCGCAAGGCCTTTCGCCGTCCGGATGGCCCTCTGAACCTGGTCTGCAACTTTCGCAAGGTCCGCCTCGGACGCTTGGTGCGGGAAGGGAGTGCCGGCGATGTTCCGGGCGAGCCTCACGCGAGAACTCAACACCACGTCAGCGGATGGGGCGTCGGCCCGCATCCATGCGCTGGACGTCCTGTCTATTATGTCCTCGAGAGACATGTCCACACCCTCCTCCTAAGACTCGCCCGCTAGGTCCTTCTCAAGAGCGCGGATCCTGTCCCGGACCTTCGCGGCCTCCTCATATTGCTCCTTCGCCACCAGCCTGGCAAGCTCGGCGCGCAGGTTCTCGAGCTCCCGCCTCTTGCCTGCCGCGGCGCCCGTCCTCCCGGGAACTTTCCCGGTGTGGCGCACGCTGCCGTGGATACGCCTGAGAAGCGGCTCGAGCCTTGGACGGAATTCATCGTAGCAATCGGGACACCCCAGGAATCCGGTATTCCGAAACTCCGAGAAATCCAGGCCGCACCTCCGGCAGCGGCTGGTGACGCTGCCCGGAAGGGTCATCGGCCCCGCGAAGCCTGGGTCATGCTGTAACAGTCCCGCGAGAAGGCTCGGGAACGAGAATTTCGGCTCCGAGAAGAAGTCAAGCTCGCCCTTCTCACGCGCGCACTGCTCACAGAGGTGCGATTCGGTCTTCACTCCGTTTATTATCTTGGTTAGATGGACGTTCGCAGGCCTCTTTCCACACTCGTCGCATACCATCGCTCACACCCCCACATCACACATGATGCCCTGACCGCACTCGACCGGTCCACGAGACCATTCGGAGGGACCTCCGCCTCCGGTGCCCACCTCTCTGAGGGATATCCGGGTTCCACCCGGCCGTCGCGCCGCTTCTGCGCCGCGCCGTTTCAAAGATGTGTCCGCACCCTATTCCCGCAGTAAGAGCATCACCATGGCCTTCAGAAGGCTCGCCCGCACCGTCCCACGATAGCTCGGGTGGAGCCTTTCCGTCTCACGCTCGAGGACGGCCTTCACAAACGCACGGTCACCTTCGTCGAGCAAGCCCTCGTCTTCGAGCCTCAGAAGGAGGGAATCGGCTCGCCTTTCGGTGATCTCGTCGCCGATCTCCGCTTCGATCAGGGACGCCCGGTCCCGGCTGGGCCGGAAGGACAGCCGGACTATCCGGATGTAACCGCCGCCCCCCCTTCGGGTTTCCACAACGTAGCCCCTGTCAGGGGTAAACCTCGTGGTGAGCACGTAATTGATCTGCGAAGGCACGCACCTGAACATCTCCGCAAGCTCGCGCCTTTGCATCTCTATGATGCCCTGCTCTGCGCTTTCGAGAAGCCTCTTGAGGTAGCTTTCAATGTAGTCTGCAAGGTTGCCCACGGACTTCCCTTCCCGATACCCCGTGACGTTGCTGGATCTACAATGTGGTATTGCCAGGAACGACTTTGACCTTTCCTGACCTTTCGGGCATATTATAACACTTCCCTTCCCGAGGCGTGCATCCTCGAATAGCCACCGCCAAGCGCCATGTGCAGCCGCGATCGTGGGCTATCCAGCATAAGATCACTGTGCCATTGTATATCGCGTCCGCGCGCGGGCGTACATGCTCGCATGACAGCTCCGGGGTGATCTCCTGGCCCCCGGAAGTCACTTCGTCAAGTGCTAGTATGGAGCGTCATTAGGCAAGGCACGCAGCACCCTCAAGCGAGGGCGGGGGGTGTCCGCGATGCGCAGGACACGCGCCGCTCATGGGCGAGGAGCCACTCCTTGAGCGCGAGGCCGCCGCCGAACCCCACGAGCGACCCGTTTTTTCCGACTACGCGGTGACACGGGATGATGATGGGCAGCGGGTTTGTTGAAAGCGCCTTTCCCACCGCCCTTGCCGCGAGGGGCCTGCCTATAGCGGCGGCAACCTCGCCATAAGATGCTGTCGCGCCATACGGGATCCGACGAGTCTCCTCCAGCACGCGTCGGACGAACGCGCTCGCAGCAAGTTGAATTCGACAATCGAAGGTTCTTCGAGCGCCTCTGAAGTACTCGTCGAGCTGCCCGTGGAACTCCGTGTTCTCACTCGTGGCAGGGACGAGGGTGGCATGCGGGAACTTCAGCGCCAGCCATGCCAGCAACCCGTTCTCGCCCTCCGCAGGGAGGCTCACCTTCACAAGGCCTTCAGCCGTCGAGGCAAGCCACAAAGCCCCCACGGGAGACTGCAGCACGGAATGGAAAACCCGCTCGACCCGCCAGTCGCCCTGTGATGGGGTGATCATTGTCATGACCTCCTCCGAGACGTTCAGCATGAGCGCGGGAACCGCACGAGGACGAGCACGAGCCTGGGGCCGCCCGGCCGCGCGTGTATGCTTCAGCTCCCCTTCGCACGTTCTCTCACTCGTGTGCTATTCGACTCGAGGGCCTTTCTCCCTTCCGCCACTTGCGATCTTGCGTGGGAGCAACGGAATTGTTACCCTGCGGCGTTACCATGCCTGCAACAGCAACCCCGGGCCCGCACCGACATGCGGCGGGACCCGGGGAGGTAGCTGCGATGATGCATGGTCTTGTCTACGCTGTAGCGCTAAAGGTCCCTGACGCTCCTGACAAAGTGGGAGGCGTTGCGGGGCTCGTATCTGGAGGCTTCACTCGCTTGCAAGGACTTCTATAGCTTCGATCGCGGTCATGCCCGCCCTGGCATAAGCCATGAGCCTCTCGCGAATCCACTCGTGGTCGCGGGTGCGCACAACCTCCGCAAGGGTCTCGCAGAGACGAGCCTGAGTGCTTTCATCGAGCTCGTCGAAAAACGGCGCGCCGCTCGCATCGTGGTCGACCGATCCGTCCGCTCCCCGGGCGAGGTCGGGGAAGTAACCCTGTTGCACAAACTCGGCCATGAGGCGGACAGTGGCCGCCAGCCTCTCCTTCTCGACCCCTGCCCTCACCGCCTGGTACGCCACGCGAGCAGCGAATCCCTCAGCCAGTCCTAACGACCGCGCGTACCCTGCCACGTCCAGCCCGTCAAAAGAATCCTCATGCTCGTCATTATTATCACCGTCATTGTTGTTGTCGTTGTTATTGTCATTGTTGTTGGCATCGTTAGCGTTGCTGTCCTCGTTAGGATCGTCGTAGCCTGAGCCGCTCCCCGCGCCAGCTTGGCCCCCGCCATTACCGGGCCCGCTGGTTGCGTCATCGCCATCCTGACCGCCGTTGCCTGCGCCGTCCACACCGCCCTTATCATCACCATCGTCGCCGCCACGCCCGCCCGGGGTCTTGGAACCGCCATCGGCCTTGAGCGCCGGGCTGCCCGCCCCCGGAGTCCCGGCAGTGCCGCTCGCCCATACCGGAAGCACGAAGGCAAGCATGAGAACGAAGACCCCGACCATCACGACCTTCCACCATTTCCAGACCTGCCGCTTCATGGTGCATGTATCTCCCTTCTCTTGCAGTCGCGCGGTTTGACCTGCAGAGTCCCGCGCGTTTTCTGCTCTCATTATGAGGGCACAGCAAACGATCGCACGTTGCCGCGGTCACAGAAGAGGTGTGTTTCTCATCACGTTCTCACAAGGAGTGAAGGCCCGCACGGAGCACAGGGCACGGAGAACGGAGCGGAAAACGCGGACGGCGGCCGACGGCGAAAGCATCTCAAGTCACGAGCTCGCGCAGGGCGTCCTCGTTCTGGATGACGAGGCGCCTGTCGCCCTCGACCGCGACAAGCCGGCTGTCGTGAAGCTCAGCGAGCACCCTTGTGACCGTCTCCCGGGTCACGCCGGCGTAGTTTGCAAGCTCCTGGTGGGTCAGCCTGACCTTAAGGCGCACGCCCTCGGCCACCCTCTCGCCATGGGTGCGCGCAAGCTGTAGCAAGGCCTCGATGATCCGGCCGCGCGCGTCGCAAAACGCGAGGCGCTCCAGGTCCTCGTTGGTCCTGCGCAAGCGCTCGGCGAGAGCAAGCGCGATGTCAGCGGCAAGCCCCGGCGTGCTTTTCATAAGTGAGAGGAATGGGTCGCGATCGATGGTGAGCACCTCGCAGTCGGATAAAGCTTGTGCGGCGGCAGACCTGGGTGCTCCATCGAAGATGCTCATCTCGCCGAAAAAGTCCCCGGCCTCCAGGATGGCAAGGGTCTTCTCACGCCCGTCCTCAGAGACCTTGTGGATCTTGACTGCACCTGCGGCGATTACCAGGAGAGAACCACCGGGGTCACCCTCGAAGAATATGGGGCTGCCACGTTCATAACGGCGCCTGCGCGCGATCCCCGAAAGCTTTGCAAGGCTCGCCTGGTCCAGACGGCTGAAGAGGGGCACGGCTCCGAGAATCTGCACAGGTTCAAAGCGTTGCCTCAACTTATGCCACCTCCATTACCTACTACCTGCGTGCCACGGCCATGCGTAGCCCGCCGCGGGTCTCGTCATCAGCCGTCGCCACCGTCATGGCGACCGGCGTCGCCGCCATCGCTTGCCAGACCGTCCTCGGCGTCACCGCCGGGGCCATCATCACCGGGAGGTTCACCGCCGGGGCGACCGTCAGGGCCGGGAGGCTTTCCGCCGTCTGGGCCCTGTTTGCCGGCTTTGCCGCCACCGTCACCCCCGGTGTTCTCGTCATTGCCCTCATCGCCTTCTTTGAACCGCTCCCACCTCTCCGCCCACGCCCGTTTCTCATCGTCGTCCATGGGTTCCGGCTTCTCGGGAGCTCGGCCCCGTTTCACGCGTGTGGCATACCCTTCAGGGACGAGCACAGCGACACCGTTCCCAAAGACCTTGACTGCTCCTGACGCAACCGAGACAGTGGTTGAAAGCTCATCGTGCACCCACACGCTGAAGTGCGTCCCACGCACGCCCACCACCGCACTGGGGGTCTCGATGCTGAAGCCCGCGGCGCCTGGTGCGGCAGCAGGCTTCACCTTCGCCCACAACCTCCCGATGAACAGCCGCAAGTACAGGAGAGAGTCGAACCGGACCTCGCAGCCGGGCCCGAGCGTGACGGAGCCACCATTAGCAAGGCCGAGGACCGCCCATGAGTCGGGGCCGCACCTTACGCGGTCTCCGGGGTGGATGAGACAACCCACCCCCACCGACACCCACTCTGCGGACTTCGCAGGAAGACGCATGCACGTTCCCTCGACCCTCACGACTGCGGCGACCGCATCGGCGGCAACGTTCTGAGCGTGGGCTCCGCCCCAAAGCCCGCGTCCCGCCCACACGCAAAGCGCGGCGAGCACGAGGAGAAGGAGGAGCGCCCTTGTTCGTCGTCCCGCGTGCGGACCTCCATCGGGTCGCAGCATTTCCCTTCTTCACCTCCACGCGAGAAATCACCGGCTTGGCCGACGCCGCCGCTTCGCCGCCGTCAGAGCCGAGCCAAACCGTTCCTTACACCTGGAGCCCGCCCGGCCTGTGAGCCTGCACGTGAGCATCGGGACGTTGCGACGGACGGCGAAAGAGGAGCAAAGCATCCCCCATTTGTACAGTGACGCCGTCTGCGCGCACTTTCTGTGATCGCTGTCACTGAACCCGTCCCAATCACCCTCGAGCGCCTTCACAAGAGTTCGTACACTTCCACGGGCGCAGACCTTCCCCTTATCTCGAGAGACCCGACCCGGCGGGCTTGCACCTCGCCCCGGATGGCTTGGTGCGTCCGTCCGCACACGAGAACCTGGCCTGGCTGCGCCATGCCCTCGAGCCTTGCGGCAAGGTTTGCGGCGTCGCCGATCGCAGTGTAGTCCATTCGGACAAGGGTCCCGATGTTGCCCACTACCACCTCGCCCGAAGCTACCCCCACTCCCACGCTGAGCGTGATCTTTCCGCCACCCCCAGCGTCGCCGCGGACGGCCGTTTCGGCCGCGCCCGAGCAGGCTTTGCTGATGGCGACTGCAGCCCTGGCCGCCCGAAGGGCGTGGTCCGCCTGAGGCACCGGAGCCCCGAAGACGGCCATCACGCCGTCCCCGGTGAACTTGTCGAGCATGCCACCCTCCCTGAAGATGGCCTCCACCATCATGGAAAGGTGAGCGTTGAGAACGTCCACCACTCGCTCCGGGCCTTCCTTCTCCGCAAAGGACGTGAAGCCGCGGATGTCCGCGAACATGACCGTTACGTCGAGCCGCCTTCCCCCGAGGGCCACCTCGCTGCGGTCTCTCAGGATTACGTCCACCACCGCGGGCGAGAGATATCGGCCGAGCGTCGCCCTGATCCTCGCCCTCTCGGCTTCGGTGCGCGCATAGGCAACCACGAGGTGGCGCCCGAGCACCAGGGCGAGGATCGTCACGATGGGCACAGGGTTGATCCAGACGTTCGCCCTGGCAAATAGGACGACACTCAAGCAGGCGACGCAAATGGCCATGACGAGCGCTGTTCCGGACGCGGCTGCAGGCCGGACTCTCTGAAACGCCACCGCGAACACCACCGAAAGCGTAACGAAAAGCACCCCCGCGAGCGGCCTGAGTGGCTCGCGCACGACGAGGCCGTCGAGGAGCGCCTGCACGGTGTTGGCGTGTATCTCCACTCCCGGAATCGGGTTCCCCGCAGTCGCGAGAGGCGTAAAGTAGAAGTCGTGGAGCCCCTGCGCGGTCACGCCCACAAGGACGATCTTCCCCTCGAACTCGCCAGGCGCAAACTCGTCGCGAAGGACCCTGTAGTAAGGCAGGGTCTCGTAGCGCACGCCGCCAGGCGAGCCGGACGAATACCGAATGAGGACCCGCCCTGTCGGGTCCAGCGGAATACGCACGGGGCCTACCCGGACTCCATCCGAAGCAAGCGAGGTCTGAGAGGGCGGAAACCCCAGAAAAACCCTGACGATCTCCACGTCAAGCGAGTAGCGCGGCCTTCCCCCGTCCATGACGACGGGAACGTGGCGACGCAAAACGCCGTCCGCGTCCGGCACCGCGATCACACTGCCTGTCGCGGCCGCGCGTTCAAGCGCGGGGTACGGCGGCCTTCGAGCCCCGGCGACATGGAAGACGCGGGACCCGGGCGGAAGCACCTTGTTCTCGGCATGGAAGGGGAACACGACCAGGCCCGAGGCCGCGGCTGCCCTGGCTAGAGCATCGTCAGCCTCCGAATCACCGGACTCATCAGGCATCACGATATCGAACCCTACGGCTTTCGCTTTCTCCCGGGTGAGGATCTCCAGAAGCCTCGCATGGTAAGACCTGGGCCACGGCCATGGTCCGAGCTCTGCAATGGACTGGTCGTCGATGGCGACAATGACGATGTGCGGTGTCGGACGCGGGCCCGGCGCCACTCTGTGGCACAGGTCATACGCCTCAAGCCCCGCGCGCTCCCCAACGTCTGTTCCGTTCAGGCAGGCGACGACCATCGCTATGAGGACGGCCGCCCCTATCGTCCTCAAAGACCGGTGTTGGCTGCTCTCTGCCGCAGATGCGTGCTTCATGAGTGGAATCTTCTACAGAGCTGTGCTGCACTCCTGCCCTGCCAGCCCACGCGACCATTGCCCTGTGCCGTTGCGAGTGATCGCTGGTCCAGGGGAGGGCGCCACCTGGGACTGCTGGCGTCGCCCTTTCCCTTCGAGTTGCGGGCGACCCGCTAGCTGGCAAATCCGGATGAAGCCGCGCCACCATGCTCAGATGCGGATGAAGCTCTCCACCCCGGTGACAAACACTATGGCGCCTCCTACCTGGACCTCGACTGGGACCCCGCCGAACGGCATCTGACCCGTCCCCGGCGTGAACTGGGGAGCGGCCTCGATCCTCCTCGGGCAACACTGCGTGATGATGCTGATGACCTCCTGAACCCTTTCGTCCGCGACACCGACCAGAAACGTGGTGTTGCCCTCACGCAGGAATCCGCCGGTCGAGGCGAGCCGGGTGGCGCCGATGTGCCGTTCGGCGAAAGCATCGAGCAGAGCGGAAACGTCGCCGTTTCTCACGATGGCGAACACAAGCTTCATCCCTCGGACCCCTCCCTGGAGATGGCCGCGCGCCTGCGACGCACCCATTGCACCCGCGGGATCATGCGAAACGGGCGGTCCATGATCCTGGATAGGAACAGCAGAGACGCCAGGCGCACACACGTCCCTGCGTAGAAAGTGAGCTGGATCCCGAACGTCCTGTAGAACAAGTCGCCCATGAACGGCGCCATGAAGGACGCCACATTTATCATCATGTTGAATGCCGCGACCGCGCTCGCGCTCCTGCCGGGCTTCGCGTATGCGAGGGCCAGATTGAACACGGTGAGGTTGAGCCCGCCCATGCAGAACCCCGATATCGCCTGCATAGCATATAGGTATGATACGGACCTCGACAGCATGTAGGCCGCAGGGAAGACCGCCAACCCCGCCATGCAGATGAGCAAGACGATCCTGTTGCCGCGGCGCGACACCACCCTCCCCCAGTACACCGAGCTCGCGACCGTAGCGATTCCAGTCAGCGTCGCAAACGCGCCTATGGTGGCGTTGGAGAGCGACAACACCTCAACGTGGTATATCGGCCACATGGCGGCGGTGAACCCGAATCCGAACCACAGCACGAAGCAGCTCAGTGAGAAGAATTTGAACTTCCGCCCATATTCCTCGTCAGAGAGGAGGTCCTTCAGACGAGAGGCGATTCCCAGTCCCGATGCCGCTGCACCTTTCTGGGGCTGGATCACCTCCCGCATCCGCGACATGAACGCTATCCCAAGGGCGCCGAAACAGGTGGCCACGAGGAACAGGAGCATGTAGTTGACGGGAAAGGCCACGATGTCCAGGAGGTATCCGGCTGCGAGGGTCCCGAGGACACCGGTGAGACCGACATACATGTTCCGAAGGCCGAACACCTCACCCCGCCGGTTCTCAGGAAACATGTCGCCCACCATCGCAGTCCAGGCCACGCCTGATATCGCGCCCGGGACTGACATGAGCGTGACGATGGCCACGAGCACGCCTGCCTTCACCCCGGGAGGAGCGAGCAGAAGCGGGATGAACGCCAGGGACAAGTAGAACAACCTGTGCAGTCCTGCCCAGACGAGAACCATGGGCAGACGGGCTTTGCACCTCTCGACCAGACTCGCGGCTGGGAGAAAGACGAGAGCGTTCGCGAGGGCCGGCGCGGATGTGAGCAGGGCCACGAAGAAGCTCGATGCCCCCAGGGCAATCGCGTACACGCCCAGGAAGGGGTTCACGAGGCCGAACGCCATGTTGGTGGCCATCCCCTCCAGCGTCGTGTATGTGAAGTTGTGACGGACCGTGCTCGCCGGCCTCGCCCGCCGACCAAGCGTCCGGCGCACCGACCCGGGCCGGACCGGCCGCGACCGGCTCAGCCCCCGCCGGCGCCGCCCCTCCGCGAGGCAGCTGAACCCAAGCGTTCTGTCAATAGCCATGATTCCTTACACCTTCAGCCAGCAGACTTGCTCCTTCCGCCATCCCTGCGCGTGCGGCCGTGAATGTAACTTACCGCAACCGTCACGGCTCCGACAAGGAGGGTAAGGTAGTACGTGAGGCCCCTCCACAGAAGCACGAACACACCGAGAAGCCTGAAAGGCACTATCGACCCGAACAGCACCGCGAGGCTCGCTTCAGCCGCTCCGCTCGACCCCGGCGTGGGCGCGTACGCCGCGGCAAGATAGAAAATGCCCGCCACGCCTACGGTTTGAGCGAAGGGCGGATCCACGCCGAGGCCACGTAGCAGAAGGACGGGGATGGAGAAGGCCATTGCCCAGCTGACCAAGCTCAGGACAGAGACGGCGACGAGAGCGGACCTTCGCTGGCGAACGAACATCCTGAACGCCGCCTGAAAGTCCCGGACCTCCGTCTTCACCCTTTCGAGGAATGAATCCGCAGCATGGGCCGGGATCAGCCGACTCGCGTACCTGCTGTGCACGGCGCGATCGAGGACGGCTCCGACGGACTCGGGGTATAAGGCGAAGAAGCCTATCAGCGTCAGTACCAAGACGTAGAGCACCACGCCGACGAACAGCGCGGCCTCCACCCCTCCGGGAAGGTCCCAGGATCTGCTGCCCACAACATACCACACTGGGAACACGAGCGCCAGGGCAAGCCTGGCGAGAGAGCTGACTATAGTCTTGACGGCGACGACCGCCGTGGATTCGCCTGCCCCGATGCCATGGCGGTGCAAAAGATACACTTGGAGCGGCTCGCCCCCCGTGTCAAACGGCGTGACGCACGCGACGAACGCTCCCATGAGGGCGATCCGGAGCGCGCTCCCAAATCCAAGCCTGCCGCCGAGCGCTTTCACAAGTGTCTCCAGGCGGACGGCTTCGAGAATCCATCCGACCGCCACCAACAGCCCGGCAGCGGCCAGAGACACGCGGTCCACGCGAAACAGGCTTGGCCATCCTTCCCGCCCCCCCGTGATGCGCATGATGAGAAAGATGGCAAGAGAGCTGAGAAGGACCGCACCGGCTGCCCCGCGCACAAGGCTCTGTGTGCTTCTCGGCTTCATCGGCTCAGCCACGTCCTCCCGCCTTTCGTCAGTGCCTCGTGGGACGCGAGATCTCCTCACGTGACGGCGTGAAACTACCCACCCGCAGCTCTGGGCATCTCGCCTGGAGCTCCTTGATGAAAGCGTCGATTCCAAGAACACGCCCCCTCGGACCCGGGAGCGCGGCGGTGAGCGCGTCAGGATCGATGTTCAGGTTCCGGAGCTGAACCATGTCCACGCCGGCCCTCGCAACGAGGGCGCACAGGGCGTCCAGCTCTTCCTCACGGTCGGTGAGGCCGGGGAACACGAGGAGGTTCAGCGACACGAAAACTCCGCCCGCCTTCGCGACACCGAGCGAAGCTTCGACGTCGGACATGTCGTAGCCGCGAGGGCGGTGGTACGCGTTGTACACCTCGTGCCTCGCGCTGATGATGCTCACCCTCATGCTGTCGAGGCCCGCCCTGCACAACTTCGCCACGGCATCCGTAAGCCCTCCGCTCGTGTTGACATTTATGAGGCCTCTTCCTCCCACCTCGGCCCTTACGCGCGCGACGGCCCGGGCGATGAGATCCGCCTGCAGCAAGGGTTCACCCTCACACCCCTGCCCGAAGCTTACGATGGCATGTGGTGCATCGCGGAGATGCGGCATGGCGACCTCGACTATCTCGTCCTGTGTGGGAACGAAATCGATCCGGTTCTGAGGAGACGGGCAACACTCCGCGGGTTGAAGCGAAATGCACCCGATGCACGAGGCGGGGCACTCGGGCGACACGGGAATCCCCGCCTCCCAGCGACGGTAGAACACGTTCTGCGCCGTGAAGCAACTGTATTCCACCGAACACCTGGCCAGCTGTCTCAGGATCCTGTTGTCGGGATGATCCCGCAGCCTCTCCTCTATGAGCGACTGAAGCTCACCTGTGTTGTACTTGCCGGGAGCCCACCTCGAAGGGTCATCCGTCCTCAGCGCGGCCACACACGGCCCTCCCTCGCCCATTCCCACGGCGGCGTACCCGTACAGCGGCAGAGCGCGACCCCTGCGATGCCGGTCGACCACGTAGGCCGGGAGGAGCGTGCGTGTGAACCCGGCCGGCAGGAGCGCCCCCACCGCCCACCCGGGCACCTCGCTGCCCGGTAGCGTCTCGGGCTCGAGCCACAGCGCCAGCGCCTCACCAGAGGCCGGGTCCATCCCGACAGCCTGGCGCCCCGGAAGCACAGCAAGGGTGGACCCGCTTGGCAGCGGGGTCATGTCTTCCTTCCGGACCTCCCATATCTCGTCCCACGAGCGTCCGAGGGCCGCAAGATCCCTTTCGTCAAACATGTTGCCCGAACCATCCGCGTAAAGAGCGCGAATCATGGAACCAGATCCTTTGTCCCCGTCCGGGTGACCAGACCGCTCTACCAAGACAGTATTCAGACAGTCTCGTCACGTGGGTAGTCTCGCGGGACAATTATACCTTCCCGGGTGATGCCCCGCAAGAACGGGGGTCCACAGAATAGCCTCCATGTACACGGAAAAGCCGCCGAGGGCGATAGTGCCGGAGGCGCTCACCATGACGCCTCGCACCCGCACGCCCGGGCATCTTGAGCCGGACTCCACGCCTCGTCTTCATCAAGGGACCAGGAAGGAGTCTCCCGCCGCCCCCGGGGACGCTCCCGAATCGTTTGGTGCGTCCGAAAGGATGTACGTTGCGGATGTCCTTGCAGCCACCGGATGACCCGCTCGGTTCGTGAATGCTGGCTAGCTCAGTGCTCTCACGTTCTCGGCGAACGATGACTTCACCACGAGCTGGCGGAACTCCTCATTGTTCTTAGTGTGGTGGAGTCTCTCCAACATGAGCTCGGTCATCTCCGCGGTGCCGAGGTTCCCCATGGCCCGGCGGAGGAGGTACATCATGTCGAGCTCTTCCTCGGTCAACAGGAGCTCCTCCTTGCGAGTCCCGGACCTGTTTATGTCGATGGCGGGGAATATCCGCCGCTCCGCGAGCTTTCTGTCGAGATGCAGCTCCATGTTGCCGGTGCCCTTGAACTCTTCGTAGATCACGTCATCCATGCGGCTTCCCGTCTCGACGAGGGCCGTCGCCAGGATCGTGAGGCTGCCTCCCTCCTCGATGTTGCGCGCCGCACCGAAGAACCTCTTCGGGCTCCGGAGCGCGTTGGGGTCAAGGCCTCCGGACAGCGTGCGCCCGCTCGGCGGCTCGACCAGGTTGTAGGCGCGCGCCAGCCGCGTGATGCTGTCCATGAGGATCACTACGTCCTTGCTGTGTTCCACCAGGCGCTTCGCGCGCTCGAGCACCATCTCGGCCACGCGGATGTGGTTCTCCGGCGGGAGATCGAAGGTCGAGCTCGTTACAAGGCCTTTCACGGACCGCTCCATGTCGGTGACCTCTTCAGGACGCTCGTCGACGAGCAGCACCAAGAGCTCGACTTCGGGGTGATTAGCCGTTACGGCGTTTGCGATTTTCTTGAGGACCGTGGTCTTGCCGGCCTTGGGAGGCGATACTATGAGCCCGCGTTGCCCCTTGCCGAGAGGCGCGATGAGATCTATCATGCGAGTGGTTATCTCTTTCGAGATGGTCTCCAGGCGCAGCCGCTCGTTTGGGTATATCGGCGTGAGGTCCTCAAAGAACAGCCTCCTTGTGGCCATTTCGGGGTCTGTGCCGTTCACCGCCTCGACCCGCAACAACGCGAAGTACTTCTCGCTTTCCTTGGGAGGTCTCACCTGGCCCGATATCATGTCGCCCGTGCGCAGGGCGAACCGCCTGATCTGTGAAGGAGACACGTATATGTCATCAGGGCTCGGGTTGAGCCCGGCCACCCTAAGAAAGCCGAAGCCCTCGGCCATGATTTCCAGAATGCCCTCTGCGAAGATGAGGCCTTCCCTCTCGGCCCGGACCTTCAGGATCTCGAAGATGAGCTCCTTCTTCCTGAGCTTGGTTGGGCTCGCGATCCCGAGATCTCTCGCGATCTCATAGAGCTCGTGGATGGTCTTGGCCTCTAGGTCGCTGATGTTCATGGGTTCTTCAGGAACACCCTGTCCGTTTCGCGCCATCGGATTATCCAGTCCTTTCGTTGTGGATTCTTGCGCTTCCATGCCGTCTGGGGTGCCAGACGCTGCTCGGCCCCGGAACCGCGCCACGCCATGGGAACGACCATTGTGAGGTCGTATGATAGGAAGCTCATAGCGGGGTACGATTAAGGAAACATGTGAAAAGGCTGAGAATGCCAACAGTATGGTGCCTGATGACAACACGCGGCATCAAAGGAGGCCTGGTCACACCGGTACTATAGCATTGCCAAGGGAACTACACAAAATCCGAGTGTGCCTGTTGTGACACCACGGCACCCGCCCCTTCGCCATGGGGCCGGAAGGCTCAACACGTCAACTGCGGGATGGAACTGAGAACCCACGTTGTTATTTCGCCGCATCAACGGAAGTTCCTTCCGCCTCACCCGCTGGCATCTTTCCTAGCCCAGCCCCAGCCGGCCCGACCTCAGCCCGTCATGTTCCGGCCGGCTGCTGACCGCTCGAGCGCCGCCGCCAGAAAGCCCTTGAACAGAGGATGCGGCCGGTTCGGCCTCGACTTGAACTCTGGGTGGAACTGAGTGGCCAGGAACCACGGGTGGTCTTTGGCCTCGACTATCTCCACGAGGCGCCCGTCGGGAGACAGCCCCGTCGCCCACAGCCCCGCCTTCTCAAGGGCGTCCCTGTACCCGTTGTTCACTTCAAACCTGTGACGATGCCTCTCGTACACCAGCTCTCTGCCGTACGCGCCCATGGCGAGGGACCCCGGCACCAGCCTGCACGGGTACGCACCGAGCCTCATCGTGCCGCCCATGTCCTCCACGCCCTTCTGCTCCGGCAGGAGGTCTATCACGGCGTGAGGGGTGTCGGGATCGAACTCGGAGCTGTGAGCCCTCTTGAAACCGCACACGGATCGGGCGAACTCGATGACCGCGCATTGAAGGCCCAGGCACAAGCCGAAGTACGGGATGTGGTTCTCCCTCGCGTACGTCGCCGCCAAGATTTTGCCCTCCACCCCTCTGCACCCAAACCCGCCCGGGACGAGGATGCCGTCGGCCGCATGGAGTTCTTTCTCGACGTCCTCGGCCTCTAGGTGCTCCGAGTTGACCCAAATCACTTTAACCTCGGCCTCGTGAGCGATCCCCGCGTGGCGCAGGGCCTCCACCACACTAAGATATGCATCCGGGAGGGTGACGTACTTGCCTACTATTGCTATGGACACCTGCCGCTTGGGGTTCAAGAACCTATGGACCATCTCGCGCCATTCTTTGAGGTCGCTCTGACCGGCGACGCTTCCGAGGTTGAGCCTGTCTATGACGATATCGTCCAGCCCCTCGTGCTCGAAGATCAGCGGGACCTCGTATATCGTCGCGGCATCCACGTCGGGGATCACCGCCTGCTCATCGATGTCGCAGAAGAGGGCGATCTTGGACTTGATCTCGTCCGAAAGGGGACGCTCGGACCTGCACACGATGACGTCGGGCTGAATGCCTATGCTCCGCAACTCTTTCACGCTGTGCTGGGTCGGCTTGGTCTTGAGCTCGCCCACAGCGCCGATGTACGGGACGAGCGTGACGTGGATGTACATCACGTTCTCACGGCCGAGATCGCTGCGTAGCTGCCTTATGGCCTCCAAGAAGGGAAGTCCCTCGATGTCTCCCACCGTCCCTCCCACTTCGACGAGAACCACGTCGGCCCCGGACTCCTTCCCCACCCTCGTTATCCTTGACTTGATCTCATTGGTGATATGGGGTATGACCTGCACCGTACCGCCGAGGAAGTCTCCTTTCCGCTCGCGGCTTATCACCGACCAGTAGATCATGCCGGTGGTGACGTTGTTCGGCCTGCCCAGATCCACGTCGATGAACCTCTCGTAGTGACCGAGGTCGAGGTCTGTTTCAGCGCCGTCTTCCGTCACGAACACCTCACCATGCTGGTAAGGGCTCATAGTGCCGGGGTCCACGTTGATGTACGGGTCCAGCTTTATCGCGGTCACCTGAAGACCCCTGCTCTTCAGAAGGCGCCCGATGGACGCAGCAGTGACGCCCTTGCCAAGGCCCGAGACAACCCCGCCGGTTACGAACACGTACTTTGCCAAGTCACTTGCTCCCTTCCGCGTCTGGTCCATTCCCTATTCGTAGTTGAGCACGTATATCGTGGTGCTCTCAGGCAGCCATCCCGCTCTGAACGAGATCTCGTTGGAATCGAGCCTAGTCACGTTCGCGAAACCCGCCAAGAATCTGTCGACGGTTGCGATGGGCAAGCCCACAGCCGGCGTCTTGTAGTGCATCGGGATGACCGCCTTCGGCGACGTCGCCTCGACCAGCCGTTTGGCTCCCGCGGCATCAACGGTGTACGTGCCGCCCACCGGTACGAGCAGGACGTCGACTCTGCCGATCTCATTCAGTTGCTGCTTCGAGAGGTCATGACCGATGTCGCCCATGTGCGCCAGCCTGATGCCGTCCGCTTCCACCACGAATATGCTGTTCGGACCGCGCTTGGCGCCTCCTTCGGTATCATGGAAGCTCGCCACGGAGTAGATCCTGACGCCTGCCTTCTCCCACCTGCCCCCGCCTTTCAGCACGACCGGGTTCCCGCGTGCCGCCGACACGTTGTTGTGATCGAAGTGGTCGTGGCTCGAGGTCACGACGTCCGCCTCGACCCGCGGCACAGGATACCCCACCGTCGCGTCGAAGGGGTCTGTCAAGATCCTCACACCGCTCGACGTGGTGATGAGGAAACACGCGTGTCCGAACCACCTCACCGTGAGCTCGCCGCCCGACGCAGCCCTGGCCGCACCGGCCAAGAGGCACCCTGCCGCGACAACCGTCGCACCCGCCAGAACGATCTTCTCGACCACAGGGACACCCCCTCACTTTGTGGACTCCACGCAGTTTGGTGAACCCTCCCTCGAGAGTTCCTCGTCGCTAGACACCCCGTACTTCTCGAAAAGCACCCGGGTGGCCCGGTTACTCGTGAAAGCGACCACGCCCATATACACCAAGCTGAAAGCCGGGGTGAGTACAACGCACGCAACCGTAACGACCGCCTCGAACACCACGACGAGTAGCGAGTAAATGGGGTTCGCGAGCGCGAGGAGCGCGGCCCTCTTGAACGCCTTGCGAAACCCAGTGTCCTGCTGAACCATGATGGCGAGCAGGTACGGCGTCATCATGACGAGGAAGAGCAGGGCGTACAGCCACAATCCCCCGACGAGCTTGAACACGGCGCCCGGCCTCGAGATGAACCAGATGATGTCAACCACAACGACCGCCAGCAGCCCAACGTGTGAGGCCTGGATGGCCAAGGAGCGGAGGGCGAACCTTTTGAGGCCTTCCAGGAAATCGCGAGGCACGACGTCGTGTCCTCTCACAATGAGCGACACCACGTGAAAGGCCGCCCCTTGAGGCGGGGCGGCGAGAACTATGAGTGCTGGCACCATGACAATGAGGGACTTCACAAATAGGCTCAAGAGGAGCGCGCAACAGGCGAACCACCCGAACCACGCAAGGCTCACGAGCACCACGGTGCCGAGGTATCCGTAGGCGTCCTTCACTGACGCCCCCACCACGGCACCTGCCCTCAATACCTCGTCTCTTGGTCCTGACATCGCGACCTCCTGTTGCCGGCATCTCGTCCGCCTACATCTTTTCCGGCGCAGAGATACCGAGGATGCCGAGGCAGTTCCGGAGTACGATGCCCACTGCCCCGGAAAGCGCGAGCCTTGCCGATGTCAGGCCGGCGTCGTCACCCATCACCCTGCAACTATTGTAGAATGAATGGAACAATCCTGCAAGGTCCAGCGCGTACTTTGCGAGCCTGTTCGGCGCGCGATCCTCCGCGCTCATGACGAGCTCGTCCGGGTAGGCCGCAATCTTCCGGGCGATATCGAGCTCAATCTCTTCCTGAAGGCGCGACAGGTCTGCGCGGGCGGCCAAATCCAGGTCCAGCCCGCTTTCTTCGGCCTGCCTGAAAATGCTGCAAATCCGCGCGTGAGCGTACTGCACATAGTAAACCGGGTTTTCTTGGGATTGGCGTTTGGCGAGTTCGAGGTCGAAATCGAGATGGCTCTCGATGTTGCGCATGAGCATGAAATAGCGTGCCGCGTCACGTCCGACCTCCTCAACGAGCTCGTCCATGGTCACGAACTCCCCAGCCCGTTTGGACATCTTCACCCGCTCGCCGCCCGACAGAACCGACAGGAACTGCAGCAGCAATACCTCGAGACGTTCGCCGGCGTACCCGAGGGCTTGGATGCCAGCTCTCGTCGGGACGACGTGCCCATGGTGGTCAGGCCCCCAGATGTCGATGACGAGATCGAACCCGCGGTCCAGCTTGTTCTTGTGATAGGCTATGTCACCGGCAAGATAGGTGTACTCGCCGTCGCTTTTCACGAGCACCCTGTCCTTGTCGTCACCGAACTTCGTGCTGCAAAGCCAGGTCGCGCCGTCCTTTTCGTAGATCATCCCTCTCTCACGGAGGATCCTCAGCACTTCCCGTTGCGCGCCGCTTTCGACCAGCCTGCGCTCGCTGAACCACACGTCGAAGTCCACGCCGAAGCGCGCAAGCGACGCTTTCTGGCTTTCGAGCATCCTCGACAGCGCAAACTCGCGGAAGAACCTAGGCCGCTCGGCCGGGGTCATTCTCTTCAGTGTCTCGCCGTGTTCCGCAGCAGCCTCGCGGGCGATGTCAATGATGTAAGATCCCTGATAGCACCTCTCTGGAAACTCGACGTCCTCCCCTTGGAGCTCCCTGTACCTGAGCTCCACGGACTCCCCGAGGACCGCCACTTGGTTTCCTGCGTCGTTGATATAGTACTCTGTGCTGACGTCGTACCCCACAGCCTTCAGGATGTTCGCGAGGGTGGCTCCCACCGCGGCTGCCCGAGCGTTCACCACGTTCATGGGACCCGTGGGATTGGCGCTCACGAACTCCAGCTGCACCCGTTTGCCTTTTCCGACATCGCTCGTCCCGTATGCACGGCCGGCTGCGAGCACGGCGCGCACGGTGTCTTCGAGCCACACCCGGGACAGGGAGAAGTTGATGAACCCCGCTCCGGCCACGTCGACGCGCTGAATGTAGCGGGTCTTGCCGAGGGCCGGCTTCAACGAGCCGGCTATGACGTCAGCGATCTGCCTCGGAGGCCGCCCGAGCCGCTTGGCGAGAAGCATTGCGACAGTGGTTGCGAAGTCGCCGTGGGACTTGTCCCGGACGAGCTCGACAGGGACTTCGTGGGCCGGGTACTCCCCCACCCGCGCCGCAAGCTCGCTCGAAGCGATGGCGTTCGCCACGGCAGCCCGGATCTCTCGTCGCACATCTTCTGCTACGTTGTGCAATGCAGCACGTCCCTCCCCCGATTGACCGGCGCCGGCAGGGCAGCGGGTTGCCTGCGCGGTTCACCGGCACGCGCCCTCGGTTCCGGGCGTCGCCTCCCACCGTCACCCCGGAACGCTCCAGATTCAAACCCACCCGTTTTCGTATTATAACACAGATGACTGGAGCGCGGCAGCCATCTCGTCCTCCTTCTCGAACGGCCCTACCGCAGCAAGGCGAAGCTTCTCCTTCTTGAAGAGGTCGGATGCGACCTCCGCGATGTCACGGGCCGTGACCGCCTCTACCTTGGAAAGCACCTCTTCCACGGGCACGATCTTGCCCGTGAGCACCATGTGCTCGCCGTTGCGGAGGGCGAGGTTGAGCGTGTCCTCGAGCCGGAGGGCGAGCGCACCCTTGTAGAAGTCCTTGGCCTTCCGAAGCTCCTCGTCGCCGACCTTCTCGTCGCGCATCCGGGCAAGCTGTTCCAGGATCACGCTCACCGCGGTGGCGCCCCTGGACGGGTCCACGCCTGCGTACACCCTGACGATCCCGGTGTCGAGGTACGCCGAGTACTGGGACCCCACTGAATACGCGAGGCTCCTCTTCACCCGCACCTCTTGGAACAGCCTTGAGCTCATTCCCCAACCGAGGATTACGTTGAGGATCTCAAGCGCGTAGCGCCGCGGGTGCAGCCGCTCGTACGCGGGAAGGCCGAGCGCGAGGTTGGCCTGTTTGGTGTCGCGCCGCTCGATCTTGGTGAGAGGCCCTTCCAGAGCGGACTTCGCAGGGACGAGGCTCTCTCGCTTTCCGCCCGCCCGCGCCCCGAGGCTGCCTGCCACCGCCTCTCGGACCTCCTTCGCGCTTACCTTTCCTGCGACGGAAACGACCATGTTCGCCGGTTGGTAAAGGGACTCGAAGTAGTCCATTACCTGTTCACGAGTTATCGCGCGGATGACATCCTCAGTGCCGGCCACGCTCCTGCCGAGCGGCTGGTCGGGCCAAATCATCTCCTCGAGGAGGATGTGCACCCATGAATCAGGCCTGTCCCTGACCATCTTGATCTCCTCGATGACCACGCCGCGCTCCCGTTCCATGGCTTCAGGATCGAAGAGCGAGTGAAGAACCATGTCTGCGAGAACGTCGAGGCCGAGCCCGAAGCTCTCCGACGGCACTTTCACCAGGAAGCACGTGGTCTCCTTGTTGGTAAAGCCGTTTATCGTTCCTCCCACGCCCTCGATGGCCGCGGAGATCTTGAGATTGCTGTCGCGCTTCGGGGTTCCCTTGAAAAGCATGTGCTCGATGAAATGGGACACCCCGTTTACACGGGCGTCCTCGTACCGCGCCCCGGCGCCGATCCAGATGGTCACCGAAGCGGATCTCATGTGGGCCATTTCCTCGGTTGTCACGCGAAGGCCATTGTCCAGGGTTTCAACTGTCAGCACAGACACCGCTCCCCAATTCGTGTTCCGTGTCGGCCGTCACAGGTCGCTGGAGATGGTGCGACAGCGCCGCCGGCTCGAAACCCTTCGAGCAAGCGCCGGCGGCTCCGCGGTCGCCGATTACCGGGAAGGGGACGAGATCCGGCG
>JBLNDA010000095.1:0-4598 GCA_050261175.1 Clostridia bacterium | reverse complement strand
TCAGGGAGATTGGCAAGGGATTGGCAAACAAATAAAACCGGGGTGTTGCCAATCTGCAAAACCCCAGCTAAACTATGGCGCGCCTGGAGGGACTCGAACCCCCGACCCTCTGATCCGTAGTCAGATGCTCTGATCCGCTGAGCTACAGGCGCGCGAAACTTGGTCTATGTGCGTTCCCCTTGGTTCCGCTCGCTTACCCTGCGATGTATGATACCACAATTGACCCGGGTATTCAAGGGTAGTGTGGCACCCTTGCGTTGTCGGTCCGCCGCTCCATCGGCGTTGCGCGGCCGGGACGGCGCCTGCGCTCGGCGCGTGCGTGGCCGCTCATAGCCTGCTCGGGACGCGCTTGACAGCGTCAGGGCCTCTGTGGTATAAACAACGTGTAAGCGAAAGCCCTTGGTTGGCTGCGCCGCCACAGGGACGTAGCAGACTCTGACAACCAAGTTCTCGCGCGAGCGCCAGGGCGGGCTTGGAGGCGCATCAGCGCAAATCTCAGGTGGCCCCGTAGCTCAGTGGATAGAGCAGCGGTTTCCTAAACCGCGTGTCGCACGTTCGACTCGTGTCGGGGCCACCATTTTCTTTCCCAATTTCCCGCTCAAACCTTCAGGAGTGGATTCGGTGGCGGCTGGTCTTGGTGCCCGATGTCTTCGGGCGAAGATAGAGGTCTTGCGCAAAGACCTTCTTGAAGCCATTGAGGCGAACAGTGGCGACCTGACTTCCGAGGAAGTCCTTGCGCACAGCAGGAGGCTTGACGAAGCGATCGTCCTGTTTCAGCTGATGACGCCCGCTCTTGCGGAAATCTGCCGGGTCTGCGCCGACTTGGGCCGGTGCGGTGCAATGGAACACCAGGGCGAGCTGAAGGCGTCCGAGGTTTCAGAGGGCCTGGGGTCTTGCCGGGAGCAGGCGAGAATGTTATCATATCAAGTTAGGTGAGTGGTCGCGCCCCATGGATGATGAGCTGCTCATGCGAAGAGCCCTCCTGGAGGCGAAGAAGGCTTACCTGAAGGGCGAGGTTCCTGTGGGAGCGATCATCGTGGCCGACGGCCAGATTGTGGCCAGGGCTCACAACCGCAAGGAGGAGCTCCAGGACCCAACGGCCCATGCTGAGATGCTGGCCATAAGGGAGGCGGCTTCGCGCCTCAGATCATGGCGGCTTCTCGGCGCGACGATGTATGTCACGCTCGAGCCCTGCGCCATGTGCGCGGGGGCGCTGGTCCTCGCAAGGGTTGAGCGGCTCGTTTACGGCGCGCCGGATCCCAAAACTGGAGCGGCCGGCTCGGTGACGGATCTCGTGCGGAATGAGGCGCTGAACCACCAGCTGGAGGTCACGAGCGGGGTTCTTCGAGAGGAGTGTTCTGCGCTCCTGCAGCAGTTCTTCACCGACCTCCGCGGCTCGTAACGTGCGGCTCTAGGCAGACGTTGCGCGGTTTTCGGAATGAGGAAGAGGCCTTCCGCGGCTTGCGGAACGGATGGCAGCTTGTTGCAGCTTCCGGCGCGGGCCACAACCGAATACGACAGCTGTGTTACCGTCGTGCCGCACGACCAGCGGCATGATGAAGACCGTCGGAGAAACGACGGATAGCGCGGAGAGATGGCTGAGTGGTCTAAAGCGCTCGCCTCGAAAGCGAGTGGGCGGGTAGCCCCTGCCCCGTGAGTTCGAATCTCACTCTCTCCGCCAGCCTTTGCGGAGAGGTGGCTGAGTTGGTCTAAGGCGCCCGCCTGGAGAGCGGGTAGGCAGAAGCTCTCTGCCTCGCGGGTTCGAATCCCGCCCTCTCCGCCATGTCATTCTCGCAGGCTACCAGGTTCTGGGCCGCAACGATGGCTGTGCGTCTGCTGTGCTTGGGTGGGGGTTGTGCCGTCGGGACCGAGCGCTGAGACGAGCAGCGAAGTGTTCCGGAGTCCATTGAGCCTGGGTCTGAGCTTGGGCGCCTGCGCAGTCGCCTACGCAGTCCATGGAAGGCCAAGGAAGGCCGCGCGAAAGTTTGGTCGTGCTAGACGGGGAGGTAGCGGTGCCCTGAACCCGCAACCCGCTATAGCGGGGTCGAATTCCCACTCGAGGCCGTCCCCTTTTGGGGCCTGGCCCTGTTAAGTAGCGAAGATGGCTGGGTCCCGCGCAACGGATGTCTGTGAACCCCGTCAGGACCGGGAGGTAGCAGCGGTAAGCAGAATGTTCCGTGTGCCGCGGGGGTGCCTGGTCGGAGCCGGCTGGCAGGTTACCGCCTGGGAGGGGCGTTCGACAGTGGGTGCACGACCATTGATTTGTTGACATGTGTTGGCGTGCGGTTGCCGCGCGAGCCGTGTGTTGCGGCGCGCCGGCTTTTTTTGTCCCGTTCGTGGCACTACTAAGGCAGGGCAGGTAGGGTGGCGGTGGAGCGGTACGGCATGGCGCGAACGCCCACGCACGATGGCAGCCGGCCCTGGCTGATTGCTGCCGTCCCGTCGCCGGGCCTGTGCCCGGCCGGGTTGGCGGCTGCTGGCGGGGAGCGGCGGTCCCTCGCGGCCGCGATCCTGCCTTCTGGGAAGGATTCCCAGTGATTGCTCTGCCGTACGCAGAGCGTCGAGAACCGACCACCGGCCTCGCGGACCGTGCTCCGGCGGTTGACGCCGCGCCTGGAGCGCCGTGCACGCGTGCGGCACCGGCGGCCGTGCAGCTACCGGAGAGTGAGTCAAGACACGGCGGACACGGCGGTGCTTGGGCATTCCGTGAGCCGCGAGGGAAGCGCGGCGGGCGAGGCCCGGCGGTCGTTGCGACGCGCCCGGTCGCACGCCTTGCCCTGCAGGAATCCGCGCCTTGGGCCAGAACTACATAACCTGTGCGTTCATAGCGTCGGTGTCCGGAGCAGCCGCGAGGGGGGAGGAGCGGTGACGTACGTCTCGATGTACAGGAGATGGCGGCCTCAGACGTTCGGCGAGGTCGTGGGGCAGGAGCATGTCACGCGCACTTTACGAAACGCCGTGGCCGCTGGGCGCATTTCCCACGCCTACCTTTTCTGCGGCCCCAGAGGCACGGGCAAGACCAGCGTCGCGAAGCTGCTCGCGAAGGCTTTGAATTGCGAGAGCGGTCCGACGCCCGATCCCTGCGGCTCTTGCGAGGCCTGCACCCGCATCAAGGAAGGCCGGTCCATGGACGTAGTGGAGATCGACGCCGCGTCCAACCGCGGCATCGACGAGATCCGGGAGCTGCGCGAGAAAGTGAAGTTCGCGCCGGTTGAAGAGAGGTACAAGGTCTACATCATTGACGAGGTGCACATGCTCACTCAGGAGGCATTCAACGCTCTCCTCAAGACCCTTGAGGAGCCGCCCTCGCGGGTGGTGTTCGTGCTCGCCACCACCGAGCCGCACAAAGTGCTTCCCACCATTCTCTCGCGGTGCCAGCGCTTCGATTTCAGACGCCTCACAAACCGTGAGCTTGCGTCGCGTGTCTCAGAGGTAGCGGCTTCTGAAGGCATTCAGATCTCCGAGGACGCGGTGAAACTCATCGCCTCTTCAGCCCAGGGCGCGGCGCGGGACGCGCTGGGCCTCCTTGAGCAGTGCGTCGCCTACACCGGCGCGGCGGTGACCTACGATGACGCCGTGGCCGCCATTGGGGTGGCGGGGTTCCGGAAGGTTGCGGATTTCTGCGACGCGATCATACGTAAGGACCTCACGGCGGCGCTGACCTTGATACGCGGCCTCGTGGAGGGCGGGCACGATCCTGCCCAGTTCCTGCGCGACCTCATCGAGCACTTCAGGAACCTGCTCGTGTTGCGGACGTGCGGCCCCAGGACGGACCTGGTGGACGCGCCCGAAGGCGCACTGGGGGATCTCAAGAGGCAAGCAGAGAGTCTATCACCAGACGATATCCTGCGTGCCATAGACGTGCTCGGCGCGGCCGAGGGAGACATGCGGTACTCGGCGGCCCCATTGCTCACGCTGGAGATAGCCGCAATCAAGCTGGCAAGCTCGGGCGACGCCCGGGCGCCGTCGGCTTCCGCGCCGCCGGCGTCCTCGCCCTCTCCG
This sequence comes from Clostridia bacterium, assembly GCA_050261175.1. Taxonomy (GTDB): domain Bacteria; phylum Bacillota; class SHA-98; order UBA4971; family UBA4971; genus UBA6256. Next base: position 596 of record JBLNDA010000095.1, on the reverse strand, counting down.
TCGACTCCACCTCCGCCCGCGTCTCGGCCGGGGCCGGGCTCCGGAGGCGCACCGGAGCCCACGAACGCGGCCGCGGCTGGACCAAAACGGCCTCCGGTGGTGGCGGGTGGCGGTGGAGCGGATAGTCACACGCAACCCATGCCGAGTCGGGTTCCCGATCAGGGTCGGATTGCGGACCGGGGCGCCGCCTCTCCGGCCACAGGGGGCTTGTCTGTTCCTGCCCAGACATCTATCACCTTGGAGCACGTTCAGGCCAGGTGGAACGATGTCCTCGCCGCCCTCAACGGGAAGGGAGCCGTCCTCACCTTCTATGACAAGACAGTCCCCGCGGGCCTCGTCGGGAACGAGGTCGCAGTCGCCTGCCAGACCGCGCTCCATAGGGACCAGGCATCCAACCCGCGCTACAGAACTATCGTGCAGCAAGCTTTGAAGTCGGTCCTCGGGGTCGATCTCGTGGTGAAGTGCGTCGTTGCGCCCCGGACGAGTGAAGGAGGAGCCAAAGACGGGGGCGGAGGAGGCACGTCGCTGGGGTCCTCTCCGGCAGGCGGGCCAGATGCGAATGGGGAACAAGACGGGGGCGGCCAGGACAGGCCGGC
>JBLNDA010000094.1:0-8430 GCA_050261175.1 Clostridia bacterium | reverse complement strand
ACGAATGACCCGGAGCAGTACGTCACGGAGATCCAGGTGCCCGTCCAGAAAGCATGAGCCCCGTATAGCCCGCGTAGCTCGGTCACTGGAAGCGTGATCCGGGGGCGGGGGCCAGCATGGTGATCGAAGGCCGTGCTCGACGGCAACGAAGGCCGTGCTCGACGGCAACCCTAGCCTGTGCGTCGTCGAGGCAGGACCTGCCGAGGTGGGGGCTCCTCTGTGGCGGCGCACCGCTGATGAGGAAGGGGCAAGGGGCGAAGGCTCAGAGAAAGAACAGAGAAAGGGCGAGGCAGGTCGAGAGGCCCGGGCCTTCCGGTCCGGGCCTTCGGTCCAGGAGATCGCCGAGATCGCTGCGTCCGATGCACGGGTGGCTGCTGTCAGGGTGCGTTCCTACTTACCGAAACATGGGAAGAAGAACAGCAGGAACAACGGGATCAGCAACACAAAGAGCAGGATTATGATCCACCAGAAGCTAGTTTCCTGTGTCATGCGGAGTCCTCCTTCTCTCCTGAAGTGACGGGTCGCCCCAGACGCGCGCCATGTGGGCGCCACCGCCCGCAGAGATCGCCGGGACGCACCTCGACACTCCATGATATGGAGGACGGCTCCGGTTGGTTCCTCGACCACGGGATAGAGCCGTGCAAGAGTCTTTATCCAAGAACGAAGAAGTCGTATAATGGACTCGTTCGGCGCACCCACCATCATGGCACCCCTCATGCAATCCAGGGCAACGCTGGCAAACAGGCTTCCGCATGTCGACCGCCGACGCGCACCTCCATGCGATTCCACGACGGGAGGAGTCACCCGTGTCAAAGAGACTGAAGGACCCGGCCAGCGGACTTTCCCACCTCGTTGGGGCTTTGCTCTCCATAGCCGCTCTGGTCATCCTGGTGCGCGCGGGCATCGCCAACAACGACGTGTGGAAGATCGTGTCGTTCTCCATTTTCGGTTCAAGCCTCATATTGCTATACTCCGCGAGTGCGACATACCATCTCTTGAACGTCTCCCGAAGGGCGCAGGTCGTGCTGCGAAAGCTGGACCATATCATGATCTTCGTGCTCATAGCCGGGACGTACACACCTGTCTGTCTTGTGACGCTGCGGGGCGTGTTGGGCTATGTCTTGCTTGCGATAGTGTGGACGCTGGCCCTCGCCGGGTTGTTCTTCAAGGTCTTTTATCTCGAGGCGCCCCGGTGGGTGTACACCGCCATCTACCTCATGATGGGCTGGCTTGTGGTTGCCTTCGTGGTCCCGCTGGTGCGCGCGCTCAGTCGCGGCACGATCATCTGGCTATTCGTGGGGGGCGTCTTCTATTCTTTGGGGGCGGTCATCTACGGCCTCAAGAGACCCAATCTGGTTCGGGGATGGCTGGGATTCCACGAGATATTCCACATTTTCATTCTCCTCGGCAGCGTGAGTCACTTCTATTTCATTTACCTGCTGGCGTAGGGAAGACGACCGCCGTCCAAGCGGCTGCCGTCCAAGCGGCCGCTGTCCGAACGGCCGCTGTCCACCGAGGCCGTCACCATATTGTGGTCCGTCATTGATTGTCGTTGGCAACCGTTGACTCCTAGACTCTTGGCATCGTCCGTCCACCTCGAGCCTGTCCTCCGGCGACGGACGCCGTCTGAAAGCTCGGTTCATGCGAGCCTACCGGCTACCTCAGGCCGGTGCGCTTCTTCCCCGTCATGTGCTCTGGTGTTATGCAGACCACGCCGGTGGTGTCGAGTTCGCTGTCCGGGCAGGGGAAGGCTCTCCCCGGTGCCAGTCTTCGCACGAGTGCTGACAAGAGCTCCCGCTTGACTTCCACGTCTTCCACTATCCGCGCCCGGCCGAACACGATCACACTCTCATATTTCGTGGTGAACCGCTCCGGCACGAGCTCGACATTAGTGCAAACGGTGAAACATACCTGCGGGTTGTGCCGGATGTTCTCAATCTTGTGCCCTTCACGGGCGGTGTGGAACACGATGTTCCCTTTGTGGTAGCAGTAATTGACGGGAACCACGTACGGGACGTCATCCTCTCCCACGGTCCCAAGGAAACCGTATTCGCTTTCCGTCAGCACCCGCCTAGCATCATCGTCATCCATTTGATACTGTGCTCTCCTCATTTGTCTCGGCACTGTCGACTCCTCCTCGTGCGACGGACTGGGTCGAACAATCACGGGCCACCCTGCAACTATTGGAAAACGGGCAACAACGCACGCAAGCGTCGGAGCTGCCAATCACGTTCCTTGGCGACGCTGGCACTGGCGCCAGCCGGGTCTGCGGCGTCGTAGGCCGCGGCTTTGGCGGCGTATGTACCGGCGTGAACAGCGTGAGAAGCAACGTGGGCAGTTGCTGCGGCGTGGCCTGCCGCACGGGCAGCGGCGCAAGCCGCAGTTTGAGCCCGACTCGCGTGTGGGTTCGCGTTTCGGGTCGCGCCTCGGTTTGCCTCTCGGTTTGCGTCTCGGTTCGCGTCGCGAGCAGCGGCGTGGGCCTTAAGCGCAGCGGCGCGCGCTTCTGACACGGAGATCTCACCACGCGCCCAGGCGCGGCCGGCTTCGACGGCCCTCCGAGGCCGCTCGTCTCCGGGGTGCTTCTCTTCGAAATAGTGGAGTACGTGCTCGGCGCAATCGGCAGCCCACAGCGCGATTTTCTTGTGATCCTGTTTGCCAAGGAGTTCTGAAACCGCCTTGTCCTGTTCCGTGTCCACAGATTCTTCCCCCTTCATTTCCGATGCTCCTTGGAGTCACACAAGGCGGTAGATCACTTCAATTATAGCTCACTGCGTTGACGGGGGGGAGGTCAGATGGTAAGATAATGATGTAGATCGTATTTGATGGTTGAGCAGCTAAAAGCTGGGATCATTGATGATTGGACTCGCACTGGATCGGTAAGCATGCGAGGACAATCGTTCCGGGCAAGAAGAGGGCCATACGGTCATCCGGCGGACGAAGGTTGAACGTTCGGAAGAAGCCGGGCTGCATCGCGGGCGCGGCGCGCTTGGCACGGCAGCGGGCTCGTCGGGGTCCTCCGCCGTGCGTCCAAGGGTGAAAAGGGTGAAGTGGGAGGTGAGAATGACCAGAGTTTCACTTCTACAGAATCGGATTGGCGTCGCGAGGCACGAGCGTAGTAGGACGAGAGTTGCTGCGGATCTGGGATAGACGAAGCACAGCAATTAGCATGCAGCACGGAGGTGGATCGTTCGTGAGATCGCGTGCGAGGTTGACCTGCTCATTGGCAATTCTGGCCCCGCTTCTAGTGTTGGCTTTCGTTCTTCCCTCGTATGCGTGTACCTCCATCCCGGTCAGCAAAGAAGCTTCCGCCGACGGCTCCACCATGACTGCTCATACGTGTGACGGCTGGTACGACGCCCGCACGTGGGTCGTGCCAGGCGGAAAGCACCAGCCCGGCGAGATGATGCCAGTCTACAGAGGTCTCCTGCACTCTGATAGAACCCCGCCTGAGAAGATTGGTGAGTTCCCGTATCCCGAGACGACCTATACCTGGTTCTATGCGGCTTATCCCTACATGAACGAACACCAGGTCATAATGGGCGAGACTACGATCGGGAACAGGCCGGAGCTCCAGTCGACTGAAGGGACAATGTACATAGAAACCCTCCAAATAATCGGTCTCCAAGGCGCCAGGACGGCCCGAGAAGCCATCCAGCTCATGGGCGCGGCGGCGGAGGAGTACGGATACGTGGATGCAGGGGAATGCCTTACCGTCGGAGATCCGAACGAAGTCTGGCACTTCGAGATCATGCCCCCGGGCGCCTTCAAGAAGGGCGCGATATGGGCAGCAGTCCGAATCCCAGAGGGCCACGTTGGCGTTTCGGCCAATCGCTCCCGGATCGGCAAGATAGACCCCAACGACCCGGACAACTATATGTTCTCGAAGAACGTGTTCGCGGTCGCCGAGGAGAGTGGGTGGTGGGATCCAGAGAGCGGCCAGGAGTTTCTGTTCTACGAAGCGTACTGCCCGAGCAACGCGATGGGATCCAGAAGGCGCGAGTGGAGGGTGCTTTCCTGGGCAGCACCGTCTCTCAAGATTGATCCGAACGGCTCCCGCTTCCCATTCACGGTGAAGGCTGAGCGGAAGATCACGATACAAGACATGATGAAGATCTACCGTGACACGATGGAAGGCACTGAGTTCGACAAGGCCAACGATCCCGACTGGTTCGTCCGGGATTCCAAGGGCAACTGGGTGAAGAGCCCGTTCGCGACGCCGCACGCCGGCACCGACATGATAGCCCTCCTCGACCTGCCCAACGAGAGAAACATCTCCATCCCCCGGTGCTCATACCACACGATCCTTCAAGCGCGGGGATGGCTGCCTGACTGCGTCGGCGGTCTGTGCTGGTTCGGGCTCAACAACCCCGATACCAGCGTGTACGTGCCGATCTACGCGGGCGTCAGCAGCCTGCCGGCCAACTACGCGGTCAATGACAGAACCAAATTCAGTTTCGACAACTATAAGGAGTCAGCTTGGTGGGCGTTCAACTTCGTTGACAACATCGTGAACAGAAGATACCAGGACATGATCAAGGATCTCAGGGCTGTGAGGGACCCGTTCGAGGCCGAGCAGTTCGCGAGGCAGCCGGAGATCGAGAAGCAAGCTGTGGAGCTGCACGCGAAAGATCCGGCCCAAGCGGTGAAGTTCCTCACCGAGTACACGGCGGACCGCTGCGCAAAGGCAGTCGACCTCTTCTGGAGACTCGCGGAGACCTTGATAACCAAGTACGACGAGAAGACGTTCTGAGAACTCAAGGGAAGTGTGCGAGCCGGGGCCGGGGGCGGGAGGAAGCCCCGGCCCCCGGCTCGGAGCGCCGCGCGCACGGACGGACCGGACCGGCGGTGGGCACCACACGCGCACGCCCGCAAGGGGCGGCGATGGCGTGCTTGCCGGCTGGGAAGCGCCGCGGCGGGCAAGGCCAAGGCATGGATTGTCTTCGGCTTGCCTTCGGCGGAGGCGAGGCGGCGGAGGCCACGGTCACTGGTAAGGTGTCCGTCCGGGGCGACACGGACACTGCCATGGATATCGATTTTGGGGGTGTTTGGATATGGTTACTAGAGGGCGCGTACGTGTCAGGATCCTTTGGGCTTCGGCCCTCATCGTGATGCTGGGGCTGGGTCTGGCATCGGGAGTGTGTTTGGGAGGTCAGGCGAAGCCGGAGGGTTTGGAGATACCTGACAGGCTGCCGAAACTACAGGGGCCGGTGGTGGTGACCACATGCGGGCAAAGCCCGGGTGCCATGATGGTCAGGATGCTCTGCAAGCAGATCGGGCTCCCGTGTGACCAGAACGACATGCTCACGGCGAGTGATCTGGAATCGGCGAGCAAGAGCAAGGACAAGGCGTACAAGACGCTCATCATCACTATGGGCACCAGCCTCAAGGGAATGGGCGCAGCCGGCGTCGAGGTCGACGAGGAGGTAGCGAGGACCAACGCCCTCATCGCGACAGCCCGTAAGCTCGGGATATTCGTCATCGGGGCCCAAATCGAAGGGTCATCAAGGAGGACGGACGAGTACGACGAGAAGTCGAACCGAGCAGTGAGCCCGCAGTCGGACCTCCTGATCGTAAGAAAAGAGGTAGACCAGGACCAGTACTTCACGAACGTCGCGAAGCAGAAGAATATCCCGATAATCCGCACCAAGGAGGCGTTGGATTTCGGATACGTTTTCAAGGTTCTGTTTTCGCTTCCGCTCAAGTGATGCGGCTCGAGTCAAGTAGAGCGAGGTGAATGGAGCAGTGTTTGCCCACGCAGCGTTCGTGCTCGTGGTGATGGTCGCAGCTTTTGCTCTCGGGCGCGTGTTTCGCGTGTCGAACGAACTATCCATGCTGCTTGCCGCGTTCGCGGGGGCGGTCGTGCACGGCGCGGGAGTGCCTGTCCGTCACCTTGTGGAGGGCGCGTTCACGTACTTCGACGTGATTCTCATCTTCATCACCGCGACCTTCTTCATGAACCTGCTCAAGGAGGCCGGCGGAGTCTCTTACATGGTGCGGGCGATCATCTCGAGGTTTCACAAGAGCAGGTTCATGCTGTTGCTGCTCCTCACGCTCATCCTCTTGATACCCGGAGCGCTGACGGGAGCGGGGACCGTCACGGTCCTCGTGGTCGGCGCGTTGGTGGGAACGGTTCTCGTGTACATGGGGATATCCAGGGAGCGCGTTGCGGCTATCGTGTTCTTGTGCGCGGCGATGAGCGCGGCGGCGCCGCCCATCAACCTCTGGGCGATGATGGCGGCGGCCGGGTCCAACATGCCGTACGTGGGGTTTACGGTGCCGCTCGGCGTCATCTCCGTGGCGGGAGCGCTTTTCTCCATGTTCTATCTCGGATGGAAGGGCACGTCCGTGGATGTCATGAGGGTTCTGGAGGAGATCCCCGCGCCCCCTAAGGGCATGAGCTGGTGCAAGGTTGCTCTTCCGTTCGCGGTTTTCCTCGCGATCATCCTTGCCGGACGGATCTGGCCTTTTCACATGCCGGTCGTGGGGCTTCCGCTCGCGTTCGTGATCGCCAGCGCGACCGTGCTGCTCGTCACGCCCGTACGGCTGCCGGTGGTCGCCATCGCGTTGCAGACGGTGGACACCTTGCTGCCCTTGGTCGGTACCATCACCGTCGTGGGCGTGCTCGTCCAGATCATGGCGCTCTCGGGTGTGAGGGGGCTCATATCGCTGTCCGTCGTGACGTTGCCGGTGTCGGTGCTCTTTGCCGTGCTCTTCCTCGTCCTGCCGGTCTCCGAGGGCGTGTTCCAGTACGCGGTCGCTCCGCTCCTCGGGGTTCCACTAGTGTTCTTGTTCAACATGAAAGGTTACGACCCCATCATCGCTCTGTCGGGGATGGCCGCCATGTGGCCGCTGGGCGACGCTCTGCCTCCCACTGCGCCTGTCGGAAGGGCCGCAGTGATGACAGTCGGGTACGATGGCCTCTACTACAAGGGGTTCCTACGTGCCTGTCTCGTGCCGGCCGCCTTCATATTGGCGCTGGGTACCGTCTACCTGGTGTTCAGCAAGAGCCTCGGCTTTCTCGTGGGCGGATGACGGGGAAGGGAGGAACGTGCAATGGAGGTCGCCGTGACCGTCGCTTACTACGTGATGACTGCGGCAATCGCAGCCGTGCTCGTCTCCAACTTCTTCAAGACCAAAGATGTCCAGAAGATGGTCCTGTACCTCGTGGTGCTGACTCCATTCGTCCTGCGCGTGCTGCGGATCAAGTGACGGCCTGAAGGGGAGGCGGCAAAGACAAGATGTCAAGCAAGACGTGGCTGACCCGGGTAAGGCTCGTAGTCGTTGTAATCTGGCTGGCCGTTGTCGTCCCCGGGGCGCTGCAGCTATATGAACACAGGCATTTCCGCGAGCCCGTGGTGCTCGGACCCGGGGTGACGGAGGTCAAGAAACTGAGCGATTATTCGCCGGCAGTGCGGGGTACCGTCAACGACTGCAACGTGTACGTCCTGGACAGCGGAGTGCCGGGCGGAACCATGCTCGTCTTGGGGAGCAGCCACCCCGAGGAGCCTGGGGCTGTCCTCTCCGCGATCATGATGGTTGAGCAAGCTCGTGCTACGGCGGGTAGGATATTCGTCGTCCCGAGGGCGAACAGGAGCGCGTCCACGGTGACCAGGCCGGGCGACGCTTACCCCCAGTTCTTTACCATCAAGACAGAGTGGGGCGCCCGCCGGTTCAGAATGGGTGACAGGTGGGCCAATCCCCTGGATTCGTGGCCCGACCCGGAGGTGTACGTCCACTATCCCAGCAGACAGATGCTGGCGTACATGGACGTGAGGAACCTCAACCGTGCATGGCCCGGGCGCGAGTCTGGCCTCATCGTGGAGCGGACGACCTTCGCCTTGACAGAGCTCATCAAGAAAGAAAAGGTCGATGTGGTGATCGATCTTCATGAGGCGGAGCTGGAGTACTCCGTGATAAGCACTATCGTTGCTCACCAGCGGGCGGCGGACGTCGCCGCCATGGTCTCAATGATCCTCTCGTCAACGGAGTTCAAGATAGGGGTGGAGTACTCCCCCGAGAAACTGCATGGCTTGTCGCACAGGGAGGTGGGTGACTACACCGACGCGCTGGTGTTCGAGCCCGAGACCCCCGAGCCGTTCCTCGACCGGGTTCGCGGCGTGACCGACGAGCGGTTGCTCCTGGAGGGCAGGGACGAGTTCGTGATGGCCGCGGGCAGGCACGGGCTCCTGTACGAGAAGATCGACGAGTCCGGGTGGCCGATCGAGGTGAGGGTTGGCCGGCACAACTCGACCATAGCAAAGATAGCCGAAATATACACCAGCCTATATCCCGACAGGCCGGTTCAACTCGAAGGCCTGCCCCCGTACTCGGAACTCGTGGCGGCCGGTGTCGGGAAGTACCTGGCGGATCCCGGGGCTGTGCCGGCAGAAAGGGTAGCGTATGACTAGCACCACGTAATACCACGCAGAC
>JBLNDA010000093.1:0-13012 GCA_050261175.1 Clostridia bacterium | reverse complement strand
AGGGTGACCCGCCTGGTGATCACGGGCTTGATATCGAGCCTGCCTGACGCCAGGATCTCAAGGGTCTTGCGGAACTGGTGGATACTGGAGCGTGTAGTCCCCGTAACCAAGAGCTGCTTGTAGTGTATCAGGTTCGTGTTCAAGACGACCTTCTCTTTGCCTCTGGGAAGTCCCCCGAAGAAGTTGACGCGTCCGCCGGTCGCAGCCAGATCCAATGCTTGTTGCTGGGCCTCGCCGGAGGAACACGCGACGATCACGACATCCGCCCCCCGACCTCGGGTCCTGTCCTTCACCGCTTCCACGAGGTCGCGCTTTGCCGCGTTGACTGTCAGGTCCGCGCCGAGCGACTCCATGCTCGCCAGGCGCTCCTCGACGATATCGCTCACGATCATGTCTTGAGCTCCGGCAAGCTTCGACAAGAGAAGATGCAAGGCTCCGATCGGGCCCGCTCCGATGACCACGACCGTATCTCCCGGCTGCGTCCGACACGCTTGAAAGCCGTTGTAACAACAGGCAAGCGCCTCGTTCACAGCGGCCTCTTCATAGGAAACACCTTCGGGTATCCTGCAGACGTTCCCGTGCGCCACGGCCTCCCGCGGAAACAATACGTACTCCGCGAATCCCCCATCCAGGGAAACGCCTATCGCCTTGTAATCAGGGCAGAGATGGTCGAGCCCCCGGACGCACTCCGCGCATGTCCCGCACCCGATATTGGGCGCGACCGTGACCCTGTCCCCCGGACTGAAGCCGGCTACCCCACGCCCGACCTCTTCGACATCGCCGGCCAGCTCGTGCCCGAGTATACGCCCTCTTTCAGAGCCGCCCGCATCCGGTTTGCTGAAGCCTGATGAGAATATCCGCAGGTCTGTCCCGCAGACGGCGGCAGCCCTGACCCGGACAAGCATATCACCGGGCCCCACCTGGGGCATTGGAACAGTCTCTATTCGAATGTCCCCGGGTCCATAGAAAACGGCAGCGACCATTCGTTCATCCCCTTTTTCCCTCTTCTACACAGAACTCTCCAGCTCTCGCAGGCGCTGCACGCTTTCGCGCGCGTATACGTCCCAAAGAGAGCTGTATCGCCTCATTCTCATGGCTATGAACGGATCTGGAACCGGAGGGAGCGGTTCGAGCGTCAGGGGACCGTCATAACCAATTTCCTTCAGGGTCCTCATCAGAGCCCCGAAATCAAAGTGGCCGCGGCCTACCGCCTGCCGGTTGCTGTCGGAAATGTGGACGTTCACGAGAGAATCGCCGGCCGATCGCACGGCGCGTATGGGGTCGCTTTCCTCTATGTTCATGTGAAACGTGTCGAGGTGGAGCTTGACAGACTCTGAGCCGACTTCCGAGATGAACCGCATGCCCTGTTCGGCGGTGTTCACCAGATACGACTCGTATCTATTGATGGGCTCAATTGCGAGCAGGACGCCCCTTTCTCCCGCGTACCTCGCGGCCTGTCGGACAGACTCGACAGCGTACGCCCACTCATCTCGATAAGCGTTCTCCCACGCCTCGCCGTCCCAATGGTCTCCGACCGGCCGCGTCTTCCCCGCGGCAGAGGGCACGACTATGATTAGGTGCGCGCCGACGTCGCACGCAAAGTCGACGCACTTGCGCAAGTACGCAACAGCCTTCTCCCTCACCTCAGGGTCTGGATTCGCGAGGTCCCGCTCGCGGGTTGGCCAGGGATACATCCCGGCGATCGACAGGACTCCAAGATTGTACTTGCCGCACAATCGCCTCACATCTGAAGGGCAGTATCGGTCTGGCTCCCCCACCAGCTCGATTCCGTCGAATCCGCATCGGGACAGCCGCTGGAATGTCGTCTCGAGAGCTTCATCCCCGTATATCCAGTTGCTGACAGCGTACTTCATCACGGTCGTCCTCCCCGTTGACTTGTCTCTTTCGCCTTGGCGGCTCGGATCATCTCAAACGAAGGCCGCAGCGCTTCAAACAGCCCTTTGTATACCTGCACGTATGGCTGGTAACGCTTGTGAACCTCTTCATCCGGCTGCACGCGATTCACAGGATGGGTGAAGGCCTTCGCCGCGCCAACCAGATCCTCGAAGACCCCCACCGCGTACCCCGCAATGAGCGCCGACCCCCACACCGCAACCTCGCTCCGGTCCAGCTGAACGTAGGGAATCCCCAGAACGTCCGCCTTGATCTGGTTCCACGTGGAGCTTTTGGCACCACCGCCTATCACGCGGGCTTCTTTGAGTTCCAGGCCCGGGAGGAGTTCGGCCAGAATGTCAGCGTAGTACCGGTACTCGTAAGCCACACCTTCGAGGATCGCTCTGTATAGGTGTCCCGTGTTGTGGCCCCACGTGAGTCCCACCCAGGCCCCGCGCACGTTGGGGTCGTTGGGAGTGACCCGGCCTCCGAAGTGAGGCAGGAAGACGAGGCCGTCCGCGCCGGGCGGCACCGTTGCCGCCTCTTGGTCGAGGAGCGCGTATGCGTTCCGGGCCTGACCGGCGGTTTTCGTCCCCGGTCTTCCCAGCCCGATCTCGTCGCGGAACCATTTCAGGCAAAGGCCGCCGCCGTTTATGTACGCAATCGGCACCCAAAGGTCGCGGACGACCGATCTCGCGCACAGGAACGTCCGGTGCTCTGTGTCCACAACACGCCGGTCCACGCAGGCAGAGAAGACGGATGCCGTGCCCGCCACATCGAAAACCTGGCCGGGCTCAATGATCCCTGCGCCGAGCGATGTAGCCGCCTGATCACCCGCACCAGCCGCGATGGGAATCCCTGGCGCCAGCCCGGCATTGTCCGCGGCCTCGGCGGTGAGTCTGCCCACGATATCGTACGGCGCAACTATCCTGGGCAATTTCCCGATCGGAACCCCGAACGCCCCGCATATTTCCTGGGACCACGTCAGGTTCTCGGTGTCTCCGAACCCTGAGAAATGCAGTTGAGTATAATCGATGAACGCATCCGCGGCGGTAAGCCCCGACATTCGCATCGCCGCGTAGGCCGAAGGAACCACGAACTTCGCGGTACGCCTGAACGCTTCGGGTTCCTCGTGCATCCACCACAGTATCTTCGGGCCGTGGTCGTACGTCGGCGGGCTTCCGGATACGGCGAGCACCGCGCTCCCTGCTTCCCTGTCCATGAGGTCTATGTACGGCTCACACCGGGTGTCAAGCCACGAATCGTACCTGATGGACGCCATCCCGTTCTCGGCCACACCGCCGATGCCCGCCATCTGCCCGTCCACCGCTATTGAGGCCACTCGCCGAGGCTCGATTCCGGCCTTCTCAACGGCCGCCTTGATGGTTCGGAGGCAGGAGCCGTACATGTCCTCCATGTCTTGCTCCACGCAACCCGCGCGTGGATACACCAGCCTCGACTCCTCGAACGCGTCCCCGAGGAGCACCCCCGACGCATCGAACACCGCCGCCTTCGTTCCCATGGTGCCAATATCCACACCGATCAGATAGGTCCCCTTGCTCATGCGGACAAACCTCGCTCTCTGGAGAAACCTCCGTTGTCAAGAAGCTCGGTTGTCACGAAGACTGAGGGCGAATTCGGGTCAGCCCCAATTGGCACCTCATTGCGCTATGGAACGAACACCTGACAAAACGTCTATCACGCCCAAATGCCGCTCCAGCCGCGATGGGCGTGGGGTTAGGCACAAGGTGTTTCTGGAACGAGAGCGACCGGGACCCCTTCGCGGAGCGAGCGGTTCGCAGCCAGCACTCCCTCCAAGGCCTTTTTGCCGTCCAGCCCGGAGACCACGGGTTCAGCGCCGCTCAGAATACACTCGACAAAGTGCCTCATCTCGTCGATGTACGCCTCCCTGAAGCGCCGCTGCCATGACGGGATCACCGGTCTCACGCAGCCGTCTTTGCGACACACGACCGAGGAACTCTCCTCGATCTGCCCCACCAGGAGGACCCCCCTCGTGCCGAGGATTTCGGCTCGCGCGTCGTACCCGTAGTTGTCAGGGCACGTTCCTTCGACGACTCCCATGACCCCGTTTGCGAGCCTGATGTTCACGACGGCGCTGTCGAAGAAGCCGGGATGCTTCTCGGCGAGGTCGCGCCTGGCAAACGCGCCGGCTTCCGCGTAGACCCTCGACAACTCCCCGCGGCCGAGCCATCTCACGGTATCGAAGTCGTGGCTGTTGACCTCGGCCAGAAGGCCGTTGCTCCTTTCGAAGGACAAGTACCAATCCCCCGGCAGACCAGGCCCGCGTCCGACAGACCTAACCAGTATCACGTCGCCTATTTCGCCCTCGTCGATGAGCCTCTTCGCCTCTCGAAAGCCCGCATCGAATCTCCTCATGAACCCTATCTGCAGTTTAACTCCGGCCCGCCTGGCGGCATCTATCATCGAGTCCGCTTCGTCGAGAGTGAGGGCCATCGGTTTCTCACAGAACACGTGCTTCCCCGCCTCGGCGGCCGCCACCGCAACCTGCGCGTGAGTGAACACCGGCGAGGCCACGCACACTGCGTCAACCGTTTCATCGGAGACGGCTTCCGTGTAGTCGGTATGCACCCGCTCCAGTTCGAGCTCTTGAGCGGCGCGAGCCGCGGAAGCGGGGTCCACGTCAGCCACTGCGACAAGTCTGGCGCCTCGAATCCCTGCTTTCAGGTTTCTCGCATGCACCATCCCTGCCCGACCGACACCTATCACGCAGAACCTGACCTCTCGAGACAACCTCAGGACCTCCTCTCCAACCGCGCACCTCGCGCAACCGTCATCCCGCCATTGGCCGCTATTGGGCTGTGTACCCTCCGTCTATGGACAGCACGGATCCCGTGGCATAGGCCGCCTCGTCCGACGCAAGGAACAGAATGGCCTGCGCTATCTCCTCCGGCCGTCCTAGTCTGTTCGCCGGGCGGCAGCTTTCCAGGGCGCGTCGCGCGCCCTCCGGGTCGGCGTCCATGCTTATCGCCTTCGCGACGAGCGGCGTCTCAGTGGTCCCCGGGCAGACGCAGTTCACCCTGATGTTCATCGGGGCGAGGTCGACAGCCGCGCTTCTGCTGAGAGCGATCACGCCGCCCTTCGAGACATTGTAGGCCACCTGCCCCTTTATGCCCACGAGCCCGGCCTCCGACGCCACGTTGACGATGACGCCGCCGCCTTGCTTGGCCATTCTCTCCGCACAGTGCTTCGAACACAGGAAAACACCCGTGAGGTTCGTGGCTAGCAACCTGTTCCAATCGTCGACGGAAGTTCCGAACAAATCGCCCTTCTTGTAAATGCCGGCGTTGTTGACCAGGATGTCTATCCTCCCAAACACCTTCTCCACTTCGCCGATGACTCTCTCCACGTCCGTGGGACAACTCACGTCAGCCTGGAAGAAGCGAGCTTCGCCCCCTGAGTCCTTGACGAGCCGAACCGTCTCTTCCCCGCTGCTCTCGTTGAGATCCAGCACAGCGACTTTGGCGCCCTGTTTGGCAAGCAACAGAGCCGCCGCCCTGCCTATCCCGAGACCCGCCCCGGTTACCACGGCCACCTTACCATCGAATCCCATGGACCATCCCTCCGGCAAAAGTGAAATCACGGCCGCTTGACCTGTGAGACCACCCGCGTTTTCCGGCCCGCGCCGCGGAACCAGTTGAGTTTCCATCACCAAGCGACAGCTTCCGGGAGCTCACCGTTGAGCACGGCCATGAGATTCCTCACGGCGTTGCGCCCCATCTCGAGGATGGCCTCGTCCGTGTGAGCCCCTATGTGAGGTGTGAGGACGACGTTGTCCAGCTCCAGCAAGCGCGATCCGACGGGCGGCTCGTTCCGGAAGACATCCAGGGCCGCTCCGGCTATGCTCCTTTCGACCAATGCCTGGTACAACGCGTCCTCGTCCACGACCTCTCCGCGGGCCGTGTTTATGAGAATCGCCGTCCGCTTCATTCGAGATAGTTCCTTCTCCCCAATCAACCCTCTCGTCTCTTCTGTCAGCGGAACGTGGAGCGTCACGAAATCAGATTGCTGAAGCAAGAGGTCGAGCGACACGTACTCCGCTCCATACCTCGCGGCAAACTCGTTGTCGATTACCTTGTCGCAGCAAAGGATCTTCATGCCGAACCCCGACGCCCGCCTCACGACTCCCCGCCCGATGCGGCCGACCCCCACCACACCTATGGTTTTCTTCCAGACCGCGAGCCCGACGACTCTCCGCCAGTCGCCGACGCGAACAGCCCTGTCAGCGATGGGGATTCTCCGGGCGGCGGCTAGCAAGAGCCCCATGGTCAGGTCCGCGACAGCCTCGCTGTTGCCGCCCGGCGTGTATGTCACGACGATGCCCTTCGTCCGCGCCGCCTGCAGGTCGATGTTGTCCACGCCAACGCCGTACTTGGAAATGACCTTGAGCTTCTCGGCTGCGGCGATGACCTCCCGCGAAATCGCGTCGATCCCCACGATTATCCCGTCCACGTCCTTTATCAAAGCCCTGAGCTCTTCCTCCGTGAACGGCCGGCCATGCGGGTTCCTTATCACCTCGTGGCCCGAGTCTTCGAGGGTCCTCAACGGTTCGTCGAAGGTCTCGGCAAGCGATCTCGGTGTGACGAGCACTTTGTATCTCACTGTCGTCTCTCCTTACGCCGGCGCACCGCCCTCACTGGCGGGCCCCACTAACAGGCTGGTGAACCGGGCTGCAACAGACATCCGCCCCCTCGACGCAAGCCGTGTCGGCGACCGGCGTTGGAGTTGGAAGGCGGTTGGTAACGTGTCAGCGCATCTAGCGTCTCGAAGACCCCTCGGTTTCACGATGTTCTATGGAAGAGCGTCCCCAAGGGTGTCCCTGGCCTGAAGCACCGCATCGTCTACCTGAAGCTCGAGGAGCCGTTCCCGCGTCGGCACGCCTTCGCTATCCCAGCCTCTGGCGGCGTAATACTCATCGAGCATGGCTGCGTACATCTCCTCGGTCAGGACACGACCCTTGGCCATACCTTCGGGAAGCGGTTCCGTCATGGTCCTTTCCGGCAACATGTCGTCCTTCCGGCGGACGCCCTCTCTGGCCAGTATCACGCGTTCCAGCGTGTAGATGCGTTCACCTATCTCGAGCAGCTCAGGGGTGAAGTCAACGCCGGTCACGTACTCCAGCACCTTACCTTTGGGCTTGTCAGTGAAACCGAGCCCGCTCCTGACTACAGTGCATATCACGAGGGAGTCCACGTACGCACGGACGTCCTGTATCCTCTTGACGAGTTCCCCTTTCCCGCGGATGGCGAACCTGTCGTACTCGCCGCTCAAGAGCTCGTCGCGGATGGTCCAGCCGCCCACGTTGTGGCAGGCGCCCCGGCTGGACGTGCCGAAGGAGAGGCCGATTCCGTGAAAGGCACGCGGTTCGTAGGCGGCGAACGGCATCCACTTCGCGTGCATCATGAACGACAGGCTGTTGGGGAATCTCTGCGCGAGTCCCCGGAACCCCTCGGCCAGCACGTCTCCGAAGCCCCTCCTGAACGCGACGTTGTGGATGGTTTCAAGGAGGGCGTCTCCGTTCCCGAAGCGGAGTTCGAGGCCTCCGGTGTCAGCGGCGGTGACGAAGCCACGTTCGAAGAGCTCCATGGCATACGCGACGATCGTCCCCGTGGACATCGTGTCCAGGCCGTATTCGTCGCACAGCGCGTTTGCCGCGACTATCGCCCCGAAGTCGGAGATTCCGCACTGGCCTCCGAAAGACCCGATGGTTTCGTACTCCGGGTCGCTCCGCACGCCGGCGTACTTGCCCTCCTTGACCTCGCACAGCTGCGCGCAGGCCACGGGGCACCGGAAACAAGCCAGATTCTTGACCTTGTAGTGCTTCTCCATGTAATCCGCTGAAATGGTCGATATGCCGTCGAACACGGCGGTCTGGAAGTTGCGCGTTGGGTAGCAGCCCAGAGTGTTCAGCACTTCTGTGTACTGGGCTGTGCCGAATTTCGTGTGCAGGGCCTTGGTTTCGTGGGCATGCTTTACGGCTTCTTTCACCGCCCGCGACAGCGATTCCGCGTCGGCTACCCGCACAGCGGCTGTCCCGTGTGCGGCCACGGCCTTCACGTTCTTGCCCGCCATGACGGCGCCGGCACCGCCGCGACCGAAGCTGCGCCCGTCCACCTGAATGGAGCTGAATCTCACGCCACGCTCGGCGGCAGGGCCGACGACCATGGTGCTGACCTTTCTGTCCCCGGTCATCTCTTTGAGGCGCTCCACAACCTCACTTATTTTCAGCCCCCACAGAGACGCGGCGTCCCTTATCTCCACCTGTCCGTCGGCGATCCAGATGTACACAGGGCTGCTCGCCCTGCCCTCAATGATCAGCCCGTCGTACCCGGAGAACTTGAGGTTGGGACCGAAGTTGCCGCTCGAATTGGAGCAAAGGTAGCGGCCGGTCTCCGGGGAAACAGTGGCACACTGGAACTTGCCGCTCGCGGGGACCGAAGTACCGGTGAGCGGGCCCGTGAAGAAGAAGAGCTTGTTCGCTGAGTCACCGGGATCGATTCTCCCGGGGATCTCGCCGAGGTAATACCGGGCGGCAACCCCTCGACCCCCGAGATACTTGCGCTGGATGCGTGGGTCTATGGCTTCGGACCGCCACGTTCGTGAGGAAAGGTCGACCCGCAGCACCTTTCCGAGGTATCCCCCGCTGAACACCTAGAACACCTCCCGCAGGGCCCTCTCCACCGGGCCATTAAGAGGGGAAGACTACGCGCGTCGATGGTCGTACCTTGGATTATCGACCACCACAGGCCCATCGCCTTGCGCCAGAACGACCTTGGCGAACCCCTTCTCCTCGATTACCCCATAGTTGTGACCCGCGTCGCCAGGGTACACAGCGAAGAACACGAGGGGCTCATCGCCCACGTTTATGGACCTGTGCGCCCAGTAGGGCGGGATGTATGACACCGAACCCGGAAACATATCCAGGGTGGCCGTGGTCCCATCCTGCGTCTGCATGAGAAGGAT
The DNA here is from genome assembly GCA_050261175.1 of Clostridia bacterium. Classification (GTDB taxonomy): domain Bacteria; phylum Bacillota; class SHA-98; order UBA4971; family UBA4971; genus UBA6256. Next base: position 4,117 of record JBLNDA010000093.1, on the reverse strand, counting down.
GCCCTTCCCCCGGAGCGTAAGGTAGATCTCAGCAGTGCCGGCCCTCGAATGGAAATGCCCTTTGGTCATGAAGAATTCATCGCCGACTCGCCCGGGGTACACTATACTCGTGCAGTGCTGGAGCTCACCGGCTTCTTCTGGGACTTCCACATTGTGGACGACGTAGATCAGAGGGTCGCCCCCGTCCAAGAGGTGCTGGACTGCGCTTTGGTCTTGGTACATCCCTCTCATGTCGCTGAGCCGGCGGACCACCTTTACGCCTTCTGGGGTAAGGACGCCGTCGCCTAGGTTGAGATGGGTATTGAACGGCTGACGTAGAGCGGCCATGGATCCACCCTTCTTTCTGTACGGGCTCCTGCTGTACGGGCTCCTGCGCGGGCTTCCATCCCCGCCGCGCCTCGACCTCGTGTTTCGGCCTCCTGCCTGCGCCTCGTGCCTTGCCCTTCCTTCGACTTTCCCTCAGCCTTCGAGGCCGCAATTGAATCAGTAGTGCTTGATTACCACGGCTCTCCGCGTTTTCTGGATGTTATCGACAATGTCGCCGGTACGTTTCAACCCAACACCGACGAACAGAGCGTCGATTATGCACAACTGGGCGATCCTGGATGCCGTGCCCTCTGTTCTGTAACTCGTCTCCTTGGACGCCGTCGCCAGCTTGATATCGGATACCTTGTCTATGGGCGACTTGGCGTAGTTGGATATGGAAACGGTCGTCGCGCCGGCTTCTTTGGCCACGTTGAGCGCCTCCACGATGTCTTTGCTGCTGCCGGAGTGAGAGATCCCGATGGCGACGCATCCCGGCCCGAGCAAGCTCGCGGACATTATCTGCATGTGCGGGTCGTCGTAGGCAACACACGGGATGCCCGTCTTCATGAGTTTGTGAGCGGCGTCCCTAGCAACCGCAGCGGATCCCCCGACGCCGTAGATCTCGATCTTGCGGGCGCCCGCCAACGCGTCGACAGCTTTCTTCATCTCCCCCATGGATAGCACCCGCAGGGTGTTCTCTATTGCGAAGATGTTGCCCCGGAATACCTTCTCTACCGCTTGGTCCACCTCGTCGTCCTCGTGAATCTCCTCGTGGATCGCCTGAACCGGTTTGACCAGTTCCAGGGCCAGTGCTATCTTGAGCTCCTGAAACCCCTTGTAGCCCAGCTTCTGGCACATTCGGACGACAGTCGCCTCGCTAACCCCAGCTTGTTCAGCAAGTTCAGTGATAGTGAGGTTGATGATCTCTCCGTGGTGGAGCAGGATATAGTTGGCGACCTGTTCCTCCGCGTTTCTCAAGGACGTCTTCATCTCGCGGATCCGGGCTGTACAGCTCATCGAGTCCATAGACTTCCTGCTGGCTGATTCCATTGCGTACCCTCGCCACCAATCGTGTGCAGTGGTGTAGCTCATCCAGCCGCAGCTCATGAATGTCAGTTTCATCGTGCCAGCCTACCCGGTTCTGCCAGATGGCCGGTTGGCTGCTGCGAAACTGCTTTTCACAGCTCACATAGGGTGGCGGCTGGCGTCATTCATGGCATACGTGCCCTCGCTGACCACTATTCAACAACGTGGCGGAGATTCCTCCCGTCATGCGAAGAAAATTTTCTTCGGGGCGTTTCCAGCCTGTGTGACCTGTCCCTCCAGGGACTCCAAGCCTCGCCGCAGGCGCGAGGTTAACCGTGCGGGATTCCGGGCACGATGAGTGTGATGTGACAAGTGTGAGGTGACAGTAGGTGACTTCTTTCGTTCCGCGGCAGGCCTTGATCCAGGAAGCGGCTCTCGAGTACCCTTTGGGTCGCGAGCTGCTCGGTCGCTTGCAAGCCGAAGGCGTCCAAGTGTCGCTGTACGACAAGAAGATCCCACCCCCTCCCCAAGAGGACTTTGCGCAGCGGTTCTTCCGGTCCAAGCGCACAATGGTGGTCCTGGTGTGGAAGCGACGGGACTTTCAGACCTGCAGGCCGTCCGCGCACTACCAGCTACCCCTGGTCTCCGGGTGCCCGGGGCTATGTCAGTACTGCTACCTCAACACCAATCTCGGGCGAACCCCTTATGTCAAGGTATACGTGAACGTCGAGGACATTCTGGGCCGGGCAGGGGATTACGTAAACGAGCGCAAGCCCGCAACCACGGTGTTCGAGGGGTCCGCCACATCGGACCCTGTTGCGGTGGAGTCATGGACAGGCTCACTGCGGCGAGCGGTGAGGTTCTTTGCCGCCCTGGATAACGCGAGGTTCCGATTCGCGACCAAGTATGCTGACGTGGGTGGGCTGCTCGAGATCCCGCATAACGGCAAGACCGAGGTCAGATTCAGCATCAACTGCAACTACGCGCTGGAGAAGTTTGAAACAGGAACCCCGCGGCTTCAAAGCAGGCTCGAGGCAGCACGGAAAATCGCGGACGCGGGGTATCCCCTGGGGTTTCTCGTGGGACCCATCTTCGTGTTCGAGGGCTGGCAAGAAGAATACGTCGAGCTGCTGCGCGCAGTGCGGGACCACGTGCCCGGCGACATCGAGGTCACCTTCGAACTCATAACGCACCGCTTCACGGCGCGGTCAAAGAGGGTCATCGAGGAGGCATATCCTGACACAGAGCTCCCGCTTGACGAGGGAGAAAGGAGGTTCAGGCACGGCCAGTTCGGATACGGCAAGTACGTCTATCGCGACAGGGTGATGGCCGAGATCCGAGAGTTCTTCGAAAGGGAAATCGAGGCGGCGCTGCCTCGCGCCCGCATCCTGTACATCGTCTAGCCGTCGCGGCGTCCGTCAAACGCCCCTCGCAGCCTCGTAGTCGGAGATCGCCACCGCAATCCCCGCGCCCACCCGGGCGTTGTTCTTCAGCAAGGCCAGATTCGTCTCGACCGAGCGGCCGCCGGTGATCTCCGCGAGGCGCGCCAATAGGAACGGCGTCAACTCTTTGCCGCGGATCCCGCGTCCGTCCGCCTCAGCCAGAGCCTGGCCTATGGCACCGTCCACGATGGCGCGTGGCAGCTCGTCTTCCGCGGGCACCGGCACCGCCACCAACAGCCCGCCGGGGAGGCCGAGGTCCCGCCTCACAATGAAGGCGCGCGCCACCTCCTCGGCTGTCTCGACCGTGTGGTTCAGGGCTAGGCCTGAATCGCGGTAATAGAAGGCAGGGAAAGTCCGGGTCTGGTACCCGACCACGCATACCCCAGCGGTCTCAAGGCATTCGAGGGTCCTGGGAAGATCCAGTATCGCCTTCGCCCCCGCGCTCACCGTAACCACGTTGGAACGCGCAAGACCCTGAATATCGTGGGACACGTCGTGCAACTCCGTGAAACCCCTGTGGACGCCCCCGATGCCTCCGGTCACGAACACGCGAATCCCTGCGCGCCCCGCTATCGCCAAGGTGGCCGATACGGTCGTGCCTGCGGACCGCCGTGACGCGACCACCATAGCTACATCAAAGGCCGCTGCCTTGCACGCCGTCCTGTCGCCTGCTAGGCGGTCGATCTCGTCCTCGGTCAGCCCGACGTGGATCACGCCCTCGATGATGCCTATGGTCGCAGGCACACACCCGCGCAGGCGGACGATTCTCTCCACGTCGAGGGCGAGGTCTCTGCTCCGGGGATACGGCAGGCCGTGGGTGAGCACCGTCGACTCGAACGCGACAACCGGCTTCCCCCGCGCTATGCTCTCGGCGACTTCCCCTTTCACAACCCACATGCAGGATCACTTCCTCCTCTTCTTCCAGACTTCCGGGTTGACAAGATTCGGCGGGACTTCGCCCCGAATGACAGCGACGGCGTTCTCCGCTGCCATCGTCGCCATCCTGGTCCTGGTCTCCACGGACGCACTCGCGATATGCGTCACCATGACCACGTCATCCAGCTCTCTCAACTCCCGCTCGCATCCGGTTCGCGCTCGTACACGTCGAGCCCCGCACCCGCGATCTTCCCCGCCTTGAGAGCCCGCACTAGCGCCTTCTCGTCCATGACAGGACCGCGCGACGTATTGATGAGTATGGCCGTTCTCTTCATGAGGTCGAATTCAGCGCCGCTGATGAGGTGATACGTCGACTCCGTGAGCGGCACGTGGAGGCTGACGAAGTCCGACTCTCTGAGAAGGTCGGCGAGCTCGCGGAACTCGGCGTTGTATCTACTCTCGATCCC
>JBLNDA010000092.1:0-23993 GCA_050261175.1 Clostridia bacterium | reverse complement strand
CTCCTTGCGATGACCTTCCGCGTGATGGCGGTGAGCGCGTCGCGGGCGGGACCCGCCGGGAGCCTGGACGCGCACGCCGCCGCGCGCTCCAGGCGCTGCCGCGCCCTCTCGTAGGTGAGGTCCACGCCGCCGCACTCCACGACGGCGCTGCGCACCCATAAGACCGATTCGCGGTCGAGTCGCCTCGACTCGATGATGTCCCGTGCCCTCGGCCCCAGAGACTCATGGGCGAGCAGTCTCAGGACCGGCAGGGTGAGCACGCCGCATACGAGGTCCTGGCACGTGGGTTTGCCGAGCTCGCGCTCGTCAGCCACAAAGTCCAGGGCGTCATCGGTAAGCTGAAACGCGATCCCTAGTTCTAGCCCGTAGTCGAGAGCGTTTGCGACTTCCTCGGAGGACGCCCCGCCGATGGCGGCTCCAGCCCGACAACAGGCCGCGATTAGCCTGGCAGTCTTCAGGGTGATCCTGCGGAGGTAGCTCTCCTCGGTCTCATCGCACGAAAACGCGCATGCTGCCTGCTCCAATTCGCCTTCGCACATCGCTCCAATGGCGTCAGTCATCAGCTCGACGACACCAAAGTCCCTGTGAAGCGCAAGGAGGGAGAAAGCTCTCGCAAAGAGGAAGTCTCCGAGAAGGACCGACGGCCGTGCACCGAAGAGCGCGTTCACAGTGTCGAGCCCCCTGCGTGTAGTGGACCCGTCGATCACGTCGTCGTGCACGAGAGAAGCCATGTGGATGAGCTCCGCCGCCGCGGCGACCTCAGTGGCCGCGCGGTCGCGAAGGTCGTCCGGCGTTCCCCTGGAACCCCGCGTCGCCCACGCCCACAGCAAGACGAGCGCCGGCCGCAGACCTTTCCCCCGAGTCGCGAGAACGTGGTCGCGCGTGCGGGCAAGGTGATCGCTCTCACAAGAGAGCGAGCCTTGGATGATGCTGTCGACCGCCTGTATACGCGCCTCCATTTCCGGAGGCAGCTCGAGGATCCCTCTCATGTCATCATCCTCCGTCATCCCCGGCGGCAGCGCCGGAGGCTTCTCGCGCTGGAAGGGTCGCCGGCGCGTACCATAGTGTGGTCGCTCGCCATACGGCGTATTCGCTCGGCCGTACAGCGGCCGAGCGGCGCCCGGCATGCTCCTATCTCGAGTGAGCGTACGCTGGTCATCGCCAGTTTTTCGACAGTTGCTGGATCGCCCGTGATTGCAAGAGGGGTGTCAAGATCCGGCCACCGCCTAACCGACCGGCCGGCTGATCCCACTCCCGCTGAGGCGATTCCCGCCCGAATAGCGCCGGGCCGTGGGAACCATACTACATCGATGGCCGGGGTTTCTCCGTCAAGAGAGAGCGCGGTCGTCGTCCCGGGTGCTCGACAAAGGCTGCCGGTGGCCCGAAGAGGGAACGCGCCCCCGGCAACCCGGCGCCCGCGAGGCGGCAAGGTCCGCGGAAACGTCGTCCAAGAACACCGACAAGAGACAGGGAAAGGGCTGGTCCTCGAGTGCTTGCCACGATAGCCAAGACCGCGTTCATGTACGTCTTCGTCCTCTTCGTCACACGACTGATGGGTAAGCGCGAGATCGGCCAGCTCTCACCGTTCGACCTTGTCGTGGCCATAATGATAGCGGACCTCGCCGCGATGCCCTTGGAGGAAAAGCGTATCCACGTCCACGACGCGGTGGTCCCCATTGTCGTGCTGGCAGTGGCGGAGGTGCTCTTCGCTTACATAACGCTGAGAAGCGACAAGGCGAGGGCGATCATCAGCGGTCAATCCACCATCGTCATCAGGGACGGTCACATCATCGAGGGCAACCTGCGGGAACTCCGCTACAACCTCGATGACCTCCTGGCAGGCCTGCGGGAGAAGAACGTGTCAAACATCCAGGACGTCGAGTTCGCGATCCTCGAAGGTTCGGGGCGCCTCAGCGTCATCATGAAGTCGCAAGCCCGGCCGGTCACACCCAGGGACCTCGGGATCACCACCGCGTATGAGGGACTGCCGTACCCTCTCATCACTGACGGGAGGGTCCACTACCATCACCTGGACCAGATCGGCCTCACCGTCGCGTGGCTCAAGGAAGAGCTGGCGAAAAAGGGCGTGAAGGACCCGTCAGACGTGCTCCTGGCCACCCTTGACACGGCCGGTGAACTGTACGTCGCCAAGAAGGAGAGGGCCGAGGTGCGCGACCTCCAGTCCAAGGCACAATCCGAGTCAGGTGCGTCTCAATCCAATGAGTAGGCGGGGATGATGTGATGGAGTTGTCGAAGGAGTTCCGGGATAGGTTCGTCAAGACGCTCCAGGGTAAAGATTACGTCTTGTACGGCGGCCTCCTGCAGCTCGCCCGTCAACACGGGCTGAAGAGGATCACCACGAACATAGTGCAGATCCCATCGCCCGACAACGGGATGTACGCGGTGGTCGAGGCGGAGATCGAGACAGAGAACGGCGTGTTCAAGGAAGTGGGCGATGCCTCGCCTGAAAGCGTGAACAGGGCCATCCAGCCCCACATCCTGCGGATGGCCGCAACGCGTGCCAAAGCCAGGGCCATGCGGGACGCGGTGGGCATCGACCTCGTGGCCCTCGAGGAACTCGGCGACGTGCTGCCGCAGGATGAGATCCCGGGACCGGAGAGCCCGGAGGACCTCGTTCTCACGTTCGGCAAGTACGCCAGGCGACCCCTCGGGCACGTGGCGCGTCAGGATCCAGCGTACGTGGGCTGGCTGGCGGAGAATGCGCGCGACGAAGCGGTACGAAAAGCCGCCCGCGACGTGCTGGTCAGGGCGGCCGCAGGCGACACGGGCGAGGCCGAGGGCGGCGCCGCGCCCGACGAACGCGCCGAGAGGCCGCCCGCCCATTGAGCGGCGGTCCGCTCACAGGAGCCCGGCCCGTCGAAGCATGCGGCAAGCCCGCCACATCGCGAGTACGCCGGGCCCACCCTTGCCGAGGAGGAAGGCTGCCAGGCTATCCAATCCGCCAGTGGTGACCTTCGGGTCCGAAAGGTACATGGCGAGAAGGCCCCTGACCACCCCTTGGTGGAAAGCCGGGCGGGGAAGGCGGCAAGTGGCCTCCATAGCCCTTTCCACGAAGTACCCCAGTCTCTCCTTTCGCTCCTCGGCGTCTCTATAGAAACTCACGAAGTTGAGGTCGCCTTCGCGGGCGTCCTCTTCCTGATCGATGAGGTAGTCCAGGAGAATGTGCAGGCCGCACACCCACGGGAAGTATGCGCGGGAAACCTTCTCCACGGCCTGGAGGTTCGTGCCCGGACCAGAACGAGGATCGGAGTAGTCTCCGCGCGCTGCGAGGTTGAGGAGCGCGAAGACTCCGAGCGTGGAGCCTGCGGCCGCAGCAAACTCCCACCAGGCAAGGCCTGCGGGCTCGCCACCCTCGCCTCCCCCGCTGCCCGTGCCGCTCTCGCGTCTCCACCACTCAAGGAGCAGAGGCACTCTCTCCGGCGTCCGCACGTGCTTGCGCACCTGGAGGTCGGCGTACAGCCGCGCCAAGCGAAGGATCTCTGCTTCGACGGTCGCGTGGTACCCGGGAAGGCGCGCGACCTGCCTCCTGCACTCGCTCACGAGCGAACGCAGGTAGCCGCCGTCAGCCTTACGAGGATACAGCGCGTAGTAGTCATCTGAGCCGGGATTGACGGCGGGGTCGGGGCCGGTGGCGATCCCGGCACCCGGGGCCGTCCTGAGAGCGTCCAGCATGGACTGGTGCAGCCTCGCGAAGGCGGAGGCGTCATAGATCCCGGCGCGGTCGCAAAGGTTGTCGAGGTAATCGCTGATAGTCTGATACGCTACTATGAGGGAAACAAGGCCCTCGGACGGGCGCGGGTCGAGACCGTACACGGATCCGCCTATGGCGTGGAAACGCTTGCAGCGTATGCTGGCAAGACCCTGGGCCCGGAGTTCCGGGTCGGGGCAGCGTTCGAGCGCGGCCTTCCACCTTCCAAGCTCCCGATCGACCCTCGGCACCACCCACAGGGACATGGCACGTATGAACCTGGCCGCGGTCCAGCGCGCGTCACGGCTCTCTCGGTGTGACATCGGCCTCACCCGGCCCTAGTGTTGCCCGGCTCGATCCCTGTGATTACGGCTTCTGATTACGGCTTCGTGAGAGCCACTCGCGCAACCGCCCCGACGGCCATGTGTTCACGATATGCGACCGCTCCAGCCAGCCCCGCCTCGCCACACCGACGCCAAACACCATGTAACCAAGCTGGTCGAGGCTATGGGAGTCAGTGTTCACGGCGAGCACGGCTCCTGCGTCCCGCGCCTTCCTAGCCCAGCCGGAGTCGAGGTCCAGCCGTTCGGGGAACGCATTGATCTCTAGAGCAACCCCGCTCCGGGCCGCCTCTTTGATGATCTCCTGCACGTCCACATCGTAAGCGTCGCGTCTCCCGAGCACTCTCCCCGTGGGATGGCCGATGATGTCCACGTTCCCGTTTCTCATCGCCCTTATTATCCTCTCTGTCATCACCTCCCTGGGCTGCTTGAACGACGAGTGCACGGAAGCAACCACGACGTCGAGGCGCGCGAGGACCTCGTCCGGGAGGTCGAGAGTCCCGTCCTTCTTGATGTCGACCTCAATACCGGAAAGCACCGTGATGCCCTTCAGATGGCGGCCGAGGTCTGCGATGAATTCCGCCTGCCTCAGGACCTCGTCGCCTGTGAGGCCTCCGGCGATGCCCAGGGACTGCGAATGATCGCAGATGGCGATGTACTCATAACCTCTCGCTTTCGCCGCCTCCGCCATGGCCATTATCGAGGACACACCGTCACTCCAATCGCTGTGCACGTGGAGGTCGCCAAGGATGTCCCTTTCCTGGACGAGATCTGGCAGCCTGCCCTCGAGCGCCGCCTCGATCTCACCCGTGTCTTCCCTAAGTTCCGGAGGCACGTACGCGAGACCTAGCGCAGCGTACATGTCCCCCTCGTCAGCCACCGGGATGCGCTCTCCGTCATCCGAGAAAACCCCATGTTCGTTGATGGTGAGGCCACACCTCCGCGCGATGCCGCGGAGCCTGACGTTATGAGCCTTCGAGCCTGTGGCGTGATGGAGCGCAGCCACGAACTCCGCCGGCGGGACCACCCAGACATCGACATCAAGCCCGCTTCGAGTCGCGAAGGAGCCGCGCTCCTCGCCCGCGCTGAGGACCTCCGAGACCTCGTGCCACGTGCCCACGGCTTCCATGACCGCGCTACCCTTCTCCGCGCCCACCACGATATCAAGGTCGCCGCAGGTCTCCCGCCACCTGCGCACGCTTCCGGCAGCGGCCAGCTCGGAGACCCCGTCCACCGAAGCCACCCTGTCGAGCACTGAGCGAGCCATCACCAAGGCCGTCCCGAGCGGGACCCTCGTCCAGTGGTCCTCGCGCAGTCTCTCTATCGCCCGGAGGACGTTCTCCGCGCTCTTCGTTCCCATCCCGGGAACATCCTTCAACCTGCCGTCCCGCGCAGCCTTCTCGAGTTCGTCCACGCTTGCGATTCCAAGGTGCCGGAAGACCGTCGCCGCCGTGCGCGGACCCACCCCGGGGATCCTCAAGAGGGTCCGGAGGCCTGGCGGCACCTCCCGCTTGAGCTGTTCGAGCAGGTTGAGCCTGCCGGTGCTTGCGATCTCGGCGGTCTTCTTCTCGATGGCCTCACCTATCCCCTCGATGCTCTTAAGCCTTCCCTCGGAGGCAAGCATCGCCGCATCCTCGGGAAGGCTCTCGATCGTGTCCGCCGCACGCCTGTATGCACGAATCTTGAAAGGGTTCTCTCCCTTGAGCTCCAGGAGGTCTGCAAGTTCACGGAACACGGAGGCGATTTCCAGGTTGTCCATCCCTACGCTTCCCTCCCCGCTCCGGGCTGTCTCCCCGTTCAGGGTGGCCCTGTCACGCCCGATCGTGGGGCGCCGCCTCAGGCACAAGCCCCCCGGGCTCGCTCGCGCGTCCGCTGCCGCCGCCGTTTTCCCGGTGAATGAAAGACGGCATCCCGGTTGGAAGGATCGCCTCGATCTTGCCGTATATGACGGGAGACGCATCCAGAAACTCCCTGGCGACGGACGAGCTGTCGATGATCTCGCGCAGGCCCTTGACAGGAAGCGCGTACAAGACGAGGACGACGACAGCCACTATCACGGCACCCTTGACCAGCCCGAACAGCGCCCCGCCGGCCGCGTCGAGCCAGGACACCGGCGTGTATCGCACCAGCCTACCCCAGATCCACTCCATGATGGTCACGGCGATGCCGACGCCCACGCAGACGGCGGCGAATCCAAGCACGTTCGCGACCGCCCTGGAAATCACAAAGTAGTCGAGGAGGAACGTGCCGACCTTCTCGTAGTACTGAAAAGCCAACACAACGGCGGCCACGAGCCCCGCAAGCCCCAGCACCTGCCGGACCAGGCCTTGCCTGAGCCCCGCGACCGCCATGAGGCCCACGAAGACCAGGATGAGAAGGCTCAACCAGTCCACGCCGAACGCCCTCCTCTATCTCGCTTCCTCCACCATGCGCATGAGCTCCTCGTAGCGCGCCTTCAGCTTCTCGAGGTCGTCGGCGAGAGAAAGGCACGCCAGGATCGCTGCGCGGCTCCGGGCAAGCCTCGGGTTCGCGGACAAGGCGGCTCGAACCCGCTCGTCCACCGTTCTTGCAAGCAATCTCAAGTATTCCGCGTCCGCGTCGGCCCTGACAGTGTACTCCTCGTCCACGATGTTCACGGTGACGCGGTTCTTCTTCGGCCCGGCCGCCCCCCGCTCAGTATCGCCCAAAGGACCCGCTCCCATCATACGTTCGACGCTCCCTGCCGCGATCCGATGTACCCTATCTCGCCATCCACTTCTTTCCTCATGAACCGGCCAAGTAGACGTATTCTACAGCGCGGCTCCGATTACCTGCTTTCCGGGCGGCCGCGCGCCCGAATTTCGACCCCACGCGCCCAATCCCGGTAAGGGAGCGACCTGAGTCACTCCCTCACCGTCGCCCCCAGTCTCTCGGTCAGAGCATCAGAGATGGCCCTATGGGCTTTTTCCACTTCCTCGTCGGTAAGCGTGCGTTCCGGGCTCCGGTACGTTATGGAAAACGCGAGGCTCTTGTGGCCTTCAGGCACCTGCGGCCCCTCGTAAACGTCGAACAGCCTCAAGTCTTCCACGAGACCCGTTCCTGCCGAGGCCATCACGCCCTCGACTTCGGAGCTCGCGACGTCACGACGTACGACGATGGCCATGTCCCGCGTCACCGCAGGGAATTTGGCCAGTGCCTTCACGCGGCGCGCGGGTTCCCGTGCAGCCAAGATGGCCGCGAGATCCAGTTCCGCAACGTACACCCGCTTGCGGAAGCCGAAGGCCTCCCGGATGTTCGGGTGCAGCTCGCCTAGGAACCCGATCTCAGCACCGCTCCGATGCCGATGGCTGTCTCCAACGACCACCCGGGCGGTCCTCCCCGGATGCAACGATGGGTGGATCGACTGGGCAAACGCCACCCGGCGCACACCAAGGCCCTCGAGGAGCGTTTCCACAATGCCCTTCAGGTCGAAGAACCCCGCGTCGCCCGCCTTTCGCTCCCAAGAAGGCTCGGCGATCCTGCCCATGACCGCGAGGCCTATCTTCGTCGGCTCGCAAGGCAGGAGGTCCTCGCGCGCGACGCCGCCGCTCCGATGGCCGTCTCCACGTCCGCCTCCGGAAGCGTCCTCACGCTCACGTCGCAGGTACACCCGGGCGATCTCGTAGATGGCAACGTCGTCCTCACGGCGCGCGGCGTTTCTCTTGAGCACATCGAAGAGGCTCGTGAGGAGCGTCGTTCTCATCATCGTGTAGTCGCTCGAGAGTGGGTTGGATACCTTCACCGCGCGCTTCTCGACCTCACCTTCGGGAATCCCAAGCTCCCGGCACGCATCGAGGTTTGTGAACGTGATCGTCTCCACCTCAGAGAGTCCGCACGCCCTGAGGATCTCTCCAGCCCTCGAGGCGAGCCTTCTCTCGGGGTCATGGCGCACCTCTGGAGGTGCCCCTTTCGGCAGGGTGGCCTCTATCCTGTCGTATCCGTGCAGCCTCGCGATCTCCTCCACGAGGTCCTCCTCCCGGGACACGTCCCTCCGGTGGTCGGGGACGAGGACACGGTATGACGCGCCGTCCTGAGGCTCCACGATGAACCCCAGTCGCATCAAGATGTCCTTCATCTCCTCTTCGCGTATGTCCGTCCCGAGCAGGTAGTTCACGCGGCGCGGGCGAAGGGTCACGTAAACCGGGGCCTCCCGGCCGGGGTACGCGTCGATCATCCCGCGGGCGATCTTGCCGGCGCCGATGGCGGAAATCAAGGCCGCGGCGCGATCCACGCCGACGCGGGCGTTCTCCGGCCACAACCCGCGCGAAAACCGGCTCGATGCCTCGGTGCGCATCCGCAGCGCCCGCGATGTGCGCCACACGCTCACGCCGTCGAAGTTCGCCGACTCGAGAAGCACGGCTCGGGTCCCCTCGTTCACCTCGGTTTCGAGGCCGCCCATGACCCCGGCCACGGCCACGGGACGGTCATCATCCGCGATGACCAGCATGTCCCCGTCCAACCTGCGCTCCTCACCGTCGATGGTGGTGATCGATTCGCCCGGCACAGCCCGGCGCACGACTATGCGGCGCCCGCTGAGGAGGTCAAGATTGAAGGCGTGGAGCGGCTGCCCAACTTCAAGCATGACGTAGTTGGTCACGTCCACGATGTTGTTGATGGGCCGGACGCCCGACGCTGCAAGCCTCGCCCGCATCCAGTCAGGAGACGGGCGGATCTCGACGTCCGTGACGAGCCTCGCGATGTACCTGCGGCAGAGGTCGGGTGCCGCGATCTCCACCGATGCCATGTCGTGTGCGGCGCCGCCTTCCTCGACCACGGCAAGGGCTGGATGGCGCAGGGCCAGCGAGAACACGGCCGCAGCCTCGCGCGCTATTCCGAACACGCTCAAGAGGTCCGGGCGGTTGTGCGTTATCTCGAAGTCGAAGACGGCGTCCTCACCCTCGCCCGTGAGAGCCTCGACCGCGGCCCCGGCCATGGTGAGCCCGCGGGCGACCTCGCCCGGGGCGGGAAGCCCCGGCACGAACTTTTTCAGCCATTCATAGGGCACAAGCATGGTTCAACCCTCCCTCGACGTGTCAACGAGATCACCGGCGCTGCCGGGGCTTATTCGAAGGAACTGGCGGTTGAAACGCATGTCGTTCTCCGCAAGCAGCCGGATATCGTCGATTCCGTACTTCAGCATGGCGATTCTGTCAGCGCCCATCCCGAACGCGAGGCCGGACACCTCCTCGGGATCGTACCCAACGGCTTCCAGTACCTTCGGGTGAAAGAGCCCTGACCCCAAGATCTCGAGCCAGCCGGTGTTCTTACACACACGACACCCCTTGCCGTGACAGATCACGCACGACACGTCCATCTCGGCGCTGGGCTCCGTGAACGGAAAGTAGCTCGGACGGAACCTGACTTTAGTGTCAGCCCCGAAGAACTCGCGGGCGAACCTCGTGAGCGTGCCTTTGAGGTCCCCGAAAGTGATGCCCTTCTCAACGGCAAACCCGTCCAACTGGTGGAACACTGGGAGGTGCGACGGGTCTGACGCGTCAGACCTATAGACCTTGCCCGGGATTATCGCCCGCACCGGCGGTTTCCGCCCCGTCATGACGCGAACGTCGACGCATGTGGTGTGAGTGCGAAGCACTACCTCATCGGAGACGTAGAACGTGTCCTGGATGTCCCGGGACGGATGGTTCTTGGGAACGTTGAGCGCTTCGAAATTGTAGTAGTCTAGCTCGACATCGGGACCGTCGGCCACCTCGAAGCCCATGCGCCCGAAGATGTCCTCGAGCTCTTCGTAGACCATGTTTATCGGGTGCCTCGCTCCTATGGCCGGCCTCGTGCCGGGCAGAGTAACGTCTATCCTCTCAGCCTCAAGCGCCCTTTCCCTTTCCAGCGCCGCCACCTCCTCGCGGCGCCGTGTAAGCATGGCCTCGACCGATTCACGAGCCTCGTTGAGGAGTCTTCCGAAGATCGGGCGATCCTCGGGCAGGCAGGTGCCGAGGCTCCGGAGAGCCATCGTAAGCCTGCCTTTCTTCCCGAGGTACTTCACTCTGACCTCGTCAAGCTCTGCCAGGCTTGACGCGGCGGACACCTCGGCCGCGGCCTGTGAGACCATGTTCGCAACATCGTCGCGCATCTGCCGACTCCTCCCTCATCCTCGCATTTCCGGCAAGGCGCACTCCGGCCTGCGCTCTTCTTCCTTATCCTGGAGTCCCTGCCCGCACCCACACTCGTCTCTCTGCTCTTCGTCCTTCTCGCGCCGCCTGAGCCGCTGCGCGGCGGCTACCACGTCCGGAATGGCGTTCCACACCTCCGCGACCCGGGTGTGTTCCGGCGACTTCGAAAGCCAGATGAGGAACTCCGCTGTGCCGGAGCTCCCCAGCACCGGCGAAGATGTCAACCCCAAAACGCCGAAGCCCTTCTGGTCGAAGTGACTCACAAGGCGGGCGAGCACTTCCCTATGGACACCAGGGTCGTCTATGGCGGCAGGCCTCGAGTCCTCGAACAAGGGCTTGATGAGCGCCACGATATCGCCCCTTCCCACGATGAGGCGTGCGACGATGGGAACAGCCTTCACCAGGGACAGGTAGGAGAGGTCCACTACCGCCATCTCGGGCGGCGGCACGAGATCCCCGGGCTCGAGGTCGCTGATGTTCGTGCGCTCGAGCGAGACTACCGCCGGATTTGCGTGCAGCTTCCCTGCAAGCTGCCCAAAGCCCACGTCGACCGCGTAAACGAGCCTGGCGCCCCGTTGCAGCAGGCAATCGGTGAAACCGCCTGTGGACGCACCGGCGTCGAGAACCACTTTCCCAGAAACGTCCAGACCGAACTCTCGGAGCGCGTGGTCCAGCTTGAGCCCGCCGCGTCCCACGAAGGGCATGTCGATGCCTTTCACCCGCACGTCTGCGTCCGCCGGTACAAGTGTGCCGGGCTTATCCTCGCGCTGCCCATCCACGAGCACCTTGCCCGCCATAATGTAGCCTATGGCCCCGCGTCGGCTGTCCAGGAGCCCACGTTCCACCAAGAGCTCGTCAAGTCGCCTTTTCTTTGCGCATCTCACCACGCGGCTCATCCCCTTCGCTCCCCGTCTCTCGGCACGACACGAGTCTTCTCGTTCTTCTTCTCACAACAAAAGAGCCACAGTCTTCCAAGGGACGAAGACTGTGGCCCCGCGGTACCACCCTTTTTGGCAGGCTCGCAGCAGTCATGAAAGGCACTCATGAAAGCCGAACCCGACCTCTCGTTTGCCAGGCACAGGTCGTACGACCGATGCCCTCCCCTCGTAACGGTGGGGTTCCGGCGCAGCCTACTCGCGGCCCGGCCCCTTCGCCGCGTTACACCGCGGCCGCGGCACGGCGAGCCTTGCTTTCACGCTCTCTGGCCCCCGCGCGCTCAGGCGGTCTTGCCTCATGCTTTCAGCCTGCAGCTCCGGAGCGAACTTCAACGGGAACCGGCCCAGGCGCGCTCGCAGTCTTCGACGCACCCTCCCTTGGGGCCTCATCCCGCTTACTCCTCTCCATCATCGCCTGTCGTCGTTTCATCTTATTATGTACCGAGTCGTATGCGCCCTGCGCGATCCCCTCTCACGTGCAGCCTGTTCGCCGCTCTCTATGGCACGTTATCGCACGTCGCTATTGGGTGACCAACATTCTGTAGATGAGGTACGCAGTAATCGACCCCGTGAGCTCGAAGACCCGCCAGAAGAAGTCCGCTCCCAGCATCAAGGAACCACGTCCTTTCAGAGGTGTCGGTCGGACTCTTTGGGTCTCATTATAGCACAGCGTTTCCCTC
This sequence comes from Clostridia bacterium, assembly GCA_050261175.1. Classification (GTDB taxonomy): domain Bacteria; phylum Bacillota; class SHA-98; order UBA4971; family UBA4971; genus UBA6256. The sequence continues at coordinate 12,182 of JBLNDA010000092.1, read as the reverse complement.
GCCCGCAACAAGGATTATCAGGCTTGCGCGCCACACGCTCCCCGGCCTGCACCTCTCTGCCTCGCGGCCTCATACATCAGGATCGCGCCGGCCACCGCCACATTGAGCGACTCCACCCCGCCAGGCATCGGAATCTTCACGCGGCCGTCGCACATCTCCAGAACGTCCTCGGACGGCCCGAACGCCTCACCACCCACGAGTACCGCGCATGGCCGGGCGAAATCCCAGTCGTAGCACAGCGTCTCGGCCCCGACGTCCCCCGCGACCACGGCAAGTCCGTGAGCCTTGAGGAATGACACCGCCTCACCCGCGTCAGCCCGCTCCTCGGTCGGCATCCGGAAAAGGCTGCCCATGGTCGCCCGGACGCACTTTGGGTTGTATAAGTCAACCGTTCCCCGGGTGGTGATGACGCCTGCAATTCCCAGCGCCGCGGCGGTGCGGATGAGCGTTCCGAGGTTGCCCGGGTCTCGCACACCGTCTACGACAAGGACGAGCGGGTTTCCGTCCAAACGAAGCGTCCCGCCGGGCATGGCGGCCACGGCCACGATTCCCTGTGGAGTCTCGGTGTCGGATACGGCCGCGAGCACCTCCTCCGTAACCGCAGCGACCTCCGCACCGGCCGTCTCCAGGCGCTCGATGAGCGCCTTTACGCTCTCGGAACGAAGAAGATGCGGGGTCACCAGGACTTCGCGTATCCTGGCTCCCGCATCCACAGCCTCCTCTATGCTCCTCACGCCTTCAAGGAGAAACCGCCGCGTCGTGGCCCGGTGCTCACGACGTCCGAGCCTCCGGATTTCCTGGACTCTCGGATTGCGACGGCTCGTAATCATGACAACCACCCGTTGCCGGTCACCGCCTTGGCACTGCCCACCTACTGCCCGTCGCCGCTGCTTGCCTTCGCGAGCTTCACAAGTTCGCCGAAAGCGTTCTCGTCGTTCATGGCTATCTCGGCAAGGACCTTCCTGTTTATGTCAACGCCCGCTTTGTGCAGGCCGTCCATGAACCGGCTGTATGACATACCATTCATGCGGGCGGCAGCGTTGATCCTGGCGATCCAGAGCTTCCGGAAATCCCGCTTCTTGTTACGCCTGTCCCTGTACGCATACTGCAGGGACTTCATGACGGCTTCGTTGGCCCGCCGGAAGACCTTGCTCTTCGCCCCTGTGAACCCCTTGGCCATTCTCAGGATCTTCTTGTGCCGCCGCCTTGTGACAAATCCGCCTTTTGCTCTCGGCATAGTAGACTCCTCCTCAGGTTCAGCGTGGATCGGCTTGCGCCGTCGCCCCTTCCCTTACGCGTGCCGCAGGAGCCTTTTCACCCTGGCCGCGTCTCCGGGCGCAAGCACCGCGGGTTCCCGGAGGGACCTCTTCACCTTACCGGATTTCTTGCCGGTATTATGTCCCCCGTAGGCCTTGTCCCTCACGATTCTGCCTGAACCCGTAACCCTGAACCTCTTGGCGGCTCCTCTGTGAGTCTTAACCTTGGGCACTTCAAGTCTCCCCTTTTCCAGCACACACCACACCAAGACGATGTGCTGCCTTCTTCATCTGCGCACCTTGTGCTGCGTGGTTTACCCTGCCTGTCTTGGAGCGAGGACCATGATCATGTGCTTACCCTCGACCCTGGGCTCCCGCTCGACAACCCCGTAATCCTTGACCTCCTCGGCGAGGTCCAACAGCAATGCCCGCCCTATGTCGGCGTGAACGATCTCGCGGCCACGGAACCTAACGGTGGCCTTGACCTTGTCCCCGTCCTGGAGGAACTTCTGAGCGTTCCTGACCTTCACCTGGAAGTCGTGGCCCTCTATCTTCGGGGTCATCCTGACTTCCTTAATGTCCATGGTCCGCTGCTTCTTCCGGGCCTCCCTGTCGCGCTTGGCCTGCTCATACTTGTACTTGCCGTAATCGAGTAACCGGCATACAGGCGGTTTCGCGTTGGGCGCGACCTCAACGAGGTCAAGGCCCCTTTCCGCTGCGATCCGGAGGCCCTCCCTGACCACCATGATCCCGAGCTGCTCGCCGTTCTCATCGATGAGCCTGATCTCCCGAGCCCGGATCGCCTCGTTCACCCTCAAGTCTTTGGCGATTGTGCCTCACCCCCAAATCCCATGACTCGTGCCGAACGGCATGGCCCCACCAAATACCTCGCAGCCCCACGCCTGCCCCACGACGACGCAGCTGTTCTGAAGGCCGTCGCTGACAGCGGTCACAGCCGCCCTAGACCGGCGGGCTCGCGGTGCAAGCCAAATCACCCGCCGCCCGCCCCGGCCGGCGTCACAGGGCACGCGCGGCTGCGCTGCGCACCATTCCTGACGTACGCACACCATGGGCGTCTCGCACATGAAGAGCCCGTACGTAGAGAGCGGGCCCGCCGCCCGCTCATGACACAACCACGCACCATGGCGCAGCCTTGGCCGCACCCGGCACAAGCTGCGCGAACACGTGACCTTGCTGGCAACCCGGTCATCTTGCCCCTTGAGCACAGCTCCCATTTGAAACGGGCGCCGCAAGGTGAGAAGCAGACGGCTTCTACTTGTACAACTGACCTATAGTGTTTTTGCTCTCTCGCCTCGCCCGGTCCGTCCGTGGAACCCCCGCGCAACGCGGGCGACGCGGAACCTCTCGCCCGGCCGGCGCCCCCGCCGACCATAGCGCTTCTGAGTATAGCACAACGCATGCCCCTGGTCAATCGTAGTCTGGAACCGTAGTCTGGAACACCGGGCGCCCGGGCGCGGCGGCCGCCTCTAGGGCCTTTTCGCACCTTGAGGCTCGCTCACACCTTCCGCTCGATATCCCGCAAAAGCCTCGTCTTGAAATCGGCCAGCGACATAGGGCCGAGGTCGCCGTCGCTGCGCGAGCGCACCGACACCGTTCCCTGCTCGGCCTCTCTGTCGCCCGCTACCAGCATGTAGGGCACTTTTTCGAGTTGGGCCTCGCGGATCTTGTATCCCATCTTCTCGCTGCGGTCGTCCACGTCGACCCGGGCCTTCGCATCCATGAGCTCCGAGGCAACCTTCCGTGCGTAGTCGAGGTGCCGGTCTGCGATGGGAATCACCCGCACCTGAACCGGCGCCAGCCACACGGGGAACGCTCCCGCGTAGTGCTCGACCAGCCCCGCGACGAACCGCTCCATGGACCCCAAGACGGTACGGTGGATCATGACCGGCCGATGCGCGGCGTTGTCCTCGCCAATGTACTCCAGGTCGAAGCGCTTCGGGAGGTTGAAATCCACCTGAATGGTGGGGCCCTGCCAGCCGCGGCCAAGCGCGTCCTTGACCTTCACGTCTATCGCGGGGCCATAGAACTTGGCTTCGCCCTCCATCCTAGTATATGGAAACCCCTTTCGTCGGAGTGCCGCCATTAGCGCGCCCTCGGCCATGTCCCACACGTCGTCAGAGCCCACATACTTTCCCTTGTCCGCCGGGTCCCGCACCGAGAGCTCCATGGCGTAGTCCTCGTAGCCGAACGACTTCATCATGAACTGCACGAGATCGAGCACTCCCACGAGTTCATCCTCGAGCTGGTCCGGGCGCATGAAGAGATGCGCGTCGTCCTGAGTGAACCCCCGCACCCGCAGCATACCATGGAGCACGCCGCTTCGCTCGTAGCGGTACACCGTGCCAAGCTCCGCCCACCTGATGGGCAAATCGCGGTACGACCTGGTCCGCGTCTTGTACATGAGGATGTGGAACGGGCAGTTCATGGGCTTCAGAAGGTACTCCACACCATCTATGTCGATCGGCGAGTACATGTTCTCGCGGTACCAATCCCAATGGCCGGATACCTCCCAGAGGTCGCGCCGGGCTATGTGGGGTGAGTACACAAGCTGGTAGCCGCGTTTCACGTGCTCCTCGCGCCAGAAGTCCTCGATGACCCTGCGGATGATGGCGCCCTTCGGGTGCCAGTATACGAGGCCCGCCCCGGCCTCCTCATGGAGGCTGAAGAGGTCAAGCTCTTTGCCGAGCTTCCTGTGGTCGCGCCTCTCGGCCTCCTCCAGCAAGTGCAAGTGAGCCTGGAGTTCCGCCTCCGACGGGAAGGCCGTCCCGTAGATGCGCTGGAGCATCTTGCGCTTCTCATCGCCGCGCCAGTAGGCCCCCGCGACGCTGAGAAGCTTGAAGGCCCGGAGCTGGCCGGTGGAGGCCAGATGCGGCCCACGGCAGAGGTCGACGAACTCGCCCTGCCGGTAGATGCTGACTACTTCGTCTTTCGGAAGATCCCCGATGAGCTCGAGCTTGTACGGTTCGTCGAGCCTGCTGAACATCCGCACGGCTTCTTCCCGTGGAATCTCCTCGCGCACGATCGGCAGGTCCTCGGACACGATCTTGCGCATCTCTTCTTCAATGCGGCCTAGGTCGCCGATGGTGAAAGGCTCGGGCTTGTCGAAGTCGTAGTAGAACCCGTTTTCGATGGCCGGCCCTATAGCGAGCTTCACCTCGGGAAAGAGCCGCTTCACCGCCTGTGCCAACACGTGGGCCGTGGAATGCCGGAGGATCTCACGGCCTTCCTCGCCGCTGAGATCCACTGACACCTTTACGTCTCCCACATCCCCCGATCTCGCTCCGTTCGCCCTGGCGCCAGGTTGAGCCATTTCTCCGTCACCTCAGTTCATCTGATCTCTGGTTCCCAGCACCCGTCACGGCTATTGCCGCGCCGCATACCCCTTCAGCCCTGGCATTGGGTGTCCGATCGCGGCGCGGACTGTATGCCGTCACCGGCCGTGCCGCACTCTAGACTCCAGCAAGCGCGCGCGGCGCTCGCGAACGCGCCAGGCATCCCCGGCCGGGCAGGAGCCGGGGCTGAGTTGATACCAGCCACGGACCATCAGGGATGTCACCCGTTCCGCGCCAGGCCGTCATAGCGCGCACCCAGGCCGGAAAACAAAGGACCCCGCCCCGGATAACTCCAGGGGCGGGGTAATCCCGCGGTTCCACCCTGATTGGTGTCGTCCCTTAACTGCTTTCTCACGGTGGCCGCCCGCCGCGACTGCGTGTGCCGGGACCGCTTGGAAGAGCGGCCGCGCGCGCAGCCCGCAACACACCGAACAACACCCTCTCGTCTCGCACGTTAACGGGTGCTTCCGTCGCCGGTTACTCGCGTGAGCGAACCCGCTTTCACCGCGAGGCTCGAAGGGGGTTTTCGGCGTCGCGTCCCCGGCGGAGGCTTCCAGCCGCCGGCCCCCGCTCTCTCTCGGGCGCTTCTCGCTTACTCGTCCTCGTCATCGCCGTTTCATGGCAATTCTCTTGTTAAAGCCATTATAGGCGAGCCACCCCCATATGTCAAGGCCGGGCCGATGGTCGCGTTTCAGCGCCCGCCCGCACCGGCGGCCTGCGACCACCCGCCCGACCGCGAACCTCCCGGCGCTTTGGACACCCTCGATAGGCCCAGGCGTCGCAGTCCACAACCCAGACGCAAGGTCAGTTTTGATCGCTGTGCCCGCTCACCGGCACATGAGCCCTGGCTTGATGACCCTCGCAAAGGCGGCAGCCTGGGCACACCGAGACGCGGCCCTCGAACACCCTCCGGATCGTGTCCCCGACGCCTTCACCTCGGCCGAGGTGCAGAACGATCTTCCTGGGAGATACGCTTATGAGCGCACTGATGAGGAGGTCTTCGTAATCCACCTCGACGTCCACAAGGTCGGGAGCGACGCCCTCCAGGTAGTCGTTGTCCACGACTTTCCCAGCGCTGTCCAGCAGCCTGAAGAGGCCCCCGGGCCTCGTCACGACGTGCACCTCGTCGATCCTCGGCTCCTGGACGTCCACGAAGTACTTCAGGAGCCTGATGAACTCGTTGTACTCGCGTTCTATCATGTAGTCGTCGACGGCGGCATCTGCGGCCTCGCGCAACTCCTCGACGAACCATTTCAGCCTGAAGCGGACAAACCCATCGAGCACGAGGCAACTTGCCGTGTCAAGATAGTCCAGCACCTTGAAGAGCACCTCGTTCCTCCGCCTCACGAGGACCCGCGCCTCGTCCAGCCGGTCTCTGTCGGCGCCCGCGACGCCGCGGTCCCCGTCCGCGCCCCGGCCCGCAAGCGCAGCGGCAGCACATGCGACGATCTTCTCCTGCTCCGAGCAGTCGAAGTACGGATATCGCTCGCGGACGACCCTGGCCACAAACCCCTTTGCCACGTCGAAAACGATTGCGTCGGCCAGGGCGCTGGCCACGTAGTACCTGACGAGGTCCCGTTGGCCCGCGGGGATGCCGCGGTTGACGTCGCGCAAATTCAAGCAGAGAAACGTGAGAGGTCCTGCGGACCTCTCGGTCATGTCAAGTTCAATTCCCTTCTCACACAGCATCCGCACCTTGCTGACGAGCCGGTCGCGGACGGCGTTCGTGTGATCCTGAACCCCAATGGCGATGAGCTCCATCAGGATCACGCCCCTTCCCCGTGTATTATATGTCCGGCCCGTACCTCAATATACAGCCAAGGTAGGGGCGGCTTCCTCGGACTGCCCGGACCCTCCAGTTCCGTCCAGACTTGCCGCTGTCATGAAAGTCACCGTATAAGCTCGGTTTCAAAATCCGCGGAGAAGGCGCCGCGAGTGGTGGAAGCCGCCGCCGGCCGGGGCAAGGATGCCAGAGGTGGTGCGGGCGGAACCGGTTCCGCGAGGCACCCCCGGTGTGCAGAAGCCAGCCGCTCCCGGCGCGGGTCTCAGCCGGAACCTTTTCCCTGTTGGACCTCGGACTCCCTCCGCGCGGCGAGACACCTCAGTAGCTCCATAGGCAGGGGGAAGAGGACAGTGGAGTTCTTCTCCGCAGCGATCTCGGTCATGGTCTGCAGGTACCTGAGCTGGAGCGCCGTCGGCTCACTCGCGATAACGAGCGCTGCCTCGCGCAGCTTCTCCGACGCCTGGAACTCCCCGTCCGCGGATATCACCTTCGCCCTGCGTTCCCGCTCCGCTTCGGCCTGCTTCGCCATGGCCCGTTTCATGTTCTCGGGGAGCTCAACAGCCTTTATCTCGACGGCCGACACTCTCACGCCCCACGGATCCGCGGCCTGATCCAGCAGGGATCTCAGCACCTGGTTCACCTCCGCGCGCTTCGCCAGCATGTCATCGAGCTCGTGCTGCCCTAGGACGGAGCGGAGGATAGTCTGGCCGAGGAGCGTGGTGCTCTGCACGTAGTTTGCCACTTTGGTAACGGCCAGGCTCGGATCGTAAACGTTGAAGTATACCACGGCGTCCACCACCACCGGGACGTTGTCGCGGGTTATGATCTCCTGTCTCGGGACGTCGATGGCGAACGTGCGCAGATCGACCATCCAGACCTTGTCGATGCCGAACGGGAAAATCACGTTCAGCCCGGGACGCAGGACGCCCGACAAGCGCCCGAACCGGAAGACCACGCCGCGCTGGTATTCCGGGATGATCCTGGGCATCCTGGGAAGAACTAGCACGGGAACGAGGAGCAATAGAAACGACGCGACCTCTCCCGCGACGCTCAACACGCAAGTGCCCCATATTATGCCAAGAACGAGCATGAACGTGAAAAGCAGTAGCGCCCTCGTCACGAGCGCGAGGATCGCCCACAAGCCCCACCACGCCGCGACGAGCCAGAACAAGACCAGGCAAACCTCGCGAAGTCCAGGCGCCAACCTCGCCACCTCCCTACTCCGCTTCCTCCTCCCGGTTTGCAACCCCGGGATCGCACGGATTGTTACCGGCGCAGGACCGCCTTCCTCTCCAACCAGGCAAGCGAAGCTGGCACGCTCCAGCTGAGACGCGGAACTTGCGCGGAAGGGCACTGGGCGTATGCCATCTGCGGGGCGGGCTGGGGTGGCTCGCCGTTTCGAGCGCGAGCCCGGCCGAACGCTGCTTGCCCACAGTCGAGCAAGTATGTGCGCCCGCATGGGAGAACATGGGAGAATGAGAAGGACCGGCGCTTGAGCAAGAGCCGGCCCAGGTCGGTCCCGGTCGATGTCCCGATCAGCGTCCCGGTCAGTAACTGGGGCACTCACGCTCTGGCGGCGGGCGCCGACGGAGCGCGCCTCACCAGCAGGTCCGGGTCCACTTCTTCTCTCTCGGTGACGGCCACCAGGGCAGCCGCAACCGTATCGTCCACGACGTTCACGCAGGTCCGCGCCATGTCCAGAATCCTGTCGATACCGGCGATGAGAGCCAGGCCTTCGATCGGGACACCGATGGCGCTGAGCACCATGGTTAACATGATGAGCCCCGATCCGGGCACGCCGGCCGTCCCGATGGACGCAAGGATCGCAGTGACAGCAAGCACGACGTACTGCGAGAGCCCCAGGTGCACGCCAAAGGCGTTGGCCAAGAACACGGCGCACACTGCCTGGTAGAGCCCGGTCCCATCCATGTTGACCGTGGCTCCCATCGGCAGTACGAACCCCGCCGTGGCCTTGGAGACGCCCGCCTCCTGCACCACCTTCATGGTCACGGGCAGAGTGCCGGAGCTCGAGCACGTGGTGAACGCCACGAGCGCGGCCTCACGAATCCGGTAGAGATAGCGCAGCGGCCTGATGCCCCCGAGGAAGCGGAGGAACGCCGAGTAAACGATCCCCACCTGAAGGATACAGCCCAGGTAGACGACGAAGATGAGCAGCGCAAACGGCGCAAGCACCTTCACTCCGAAGTTGCCGACGGTCCAGGCGATGAGCGCGAACACGCCCACGGGAGCGTAGTAGAGAACGATGTCCACCACGCGGTACATGGCCTCGGCGAGACCCTCGATGCCCTTCTTGATCGGGTCGGCTGCCTGGCCGGCCATGCCCATCGCCACCCCGAAAACGATGGCGAAGAAGATGATCTGAAGGGCGTTTCCGCGCGCGGCCGCGTCAACGACGTTGGTGGGGACGAGCTCGAGGACTATCTGTGAGAAAGGCGGCGGCAGCTGAGGTTCCACCTTGGCTAGCTCTCCGAGGCTGAGGCCGGCACCGAGGTTGAACGCGTTCGCAAGAAGCAGTCCGATTATGACGGAGCAAATAGCCGTGGCGTAGTAGTAGAAGAAAGTCTTCAGCATCATCCTGCCGAGCTTGACGCCGCCGACTCCCGTCACCCCCACGGCGAGAGTGCTGAAGATGAGAGGCACCACGAGCATCGACAGCAGCCTGATGAAGAACGTCCCGAACGGCTTCAGCCACTCGGCCTTCGGCCCGAGGATGAGCCCTGCCACGATTCCGAGCAGGAACCCCACGAATATGTACATGACGAGCCTTTGCCTCTTCACACGACTCACCTCCTCTCTTGCGCGATTGCGGGTGGAACCTTGCCATCCAGCCCCGCCCGCCGCTCTCGCATTTCTATTCGATGTGTCACGCGGGAATTCCTCCCGCGCGGGTCCTGCCCGGCCGCCCCTTCCGCCGCGTTCGCGCAAAAAGGCATGAAAATGGTGCGACGTGCTGGAATTGAACCAGCGACCTCAGCGATGTCAACGCTGCGCTCTAGCCAACTGAGCTAACGCCGCACTTCACGATGGGATCATCGCTTCAGGACCTCGCCTGGCCCTGTGCACAGTTTCATTCTAAGGAACGCTGTCGCGTTTGTCAAGTTCGAATACCTAAACGCGCGTGTCAAGAGTTAGTAGGTACGCTCCCCCTTGCCCTATCGTCGGTCCGTGATGATGCCACCCTGTAAGCGGTCTGAGAAAGCGTCACCCCTCAGCAATTCGCTGTGGTGTGGATCCGTGGAAGTCCGGAGGACCTGACCCCGCCCCGGGCTGGGACACGAGGGCGCGCAAGGCACTCGTCCCATCTCGAACCATTCCGGGCCTCGTGCGCCCTCTCACGCCCTTCCAAGGCCGTCCACGCATGCTTGACGCCCGCTGTGTGCTCCTGCAAGCCGTCCCTCCGGACACATCGCCCACATTACCGCGGCGACCTCCGGAAGACCGGCACGCCCCAAGAACCTGGGCTCGCGTCAGCTGCCTGCATGGCAGCGACGTTCCGCGGGTTCAGTGGGACAAGCCCGAGGAAAGAGCCAGCCAGGGTTCTGCCAAAGAGGAAACGGGGCGACTGCTGCAACGCACACTGTCGGGCGAACAACGGCGACTGTCTGCACGGACGCCTCGCGTTCGCCACGAGGATCAGTAGGGCAGCCCGCCCGAGCCAGGTATTCCTGGCGACCCCGACATAACGGACTCCATCACCCTGCACTCAGGAATACCGATCCGCCTGAGGAACGCGAACTCCTCAGATGACAGCACTATTATGGTGATCCTCTCCTGAACCTCGTCCTGGGCAACGAGAAAGAACTGGTTCATGCCGATTCTGAATACACAGTGGAAAACGATGCGCGCGCGCACGGCGTTCGTCGTCTCGGCCTGTTCTGCCATTGTCCTTTTCCCCCCTTCTCGGTGGTAGTCCACCCTATACTATGAGACTGCGAGGCGACCTGTTCATGCGAGGTCCCTGTGGGGCCGGTCTGCCGCACGCTCCGGCTTCTGCATTCAGGCAGTCGACTGCCCGAGGGAGGACGCGAGCAGAATGGCGTGTTCCGTGCCCAGATTGCAGGTCCGATGGGGCTGGCTCCGCGGGAACCCGCAGCGAGAGCGGAGGGGGCTGTACGAATCCGGTCTCTGGGAAAGTCACCGACCGCGGCCTGCCAGGTGTCGGGAAGCCGCTTGTCGATCTGAAGGATCTACGCCGTGACGAACGCACCTCCTGGAAATTCGGCGCGCCGTCAGGGACAACGGTCTTGCGCTAAAAGTGGCTGGAAAAGGCGGCGTGAAGACGAGCCACGTAAGCCGTTTAGCGGTCCGTACACAATAATGGAGGCGACACCCGGATTCGAACCGGGGATAGCGGTTTTGCAGACCGCTGCCTTGCCACTTGGCTATGTCGCCTCACTACGCCGTATATAAACTATGGAGCGGAAGACGGGATTTGAACCCGCGACCCTCGCCTTGGCAAGGCGATGCTCTACCCCTGAGCCACTTCCGCTCGAATCGTTGGTCTGTTCCCACCGCGCCTCCCGCCAGGCCCCGGACTTTCCGTCCCCGCGGGTCGACCAGCGGCTTGCGTAATTGAGTTTACCACGTTCCCGCCCGGTTTGCAATACCCTTTTCACGCGCCGAGCCCTGGCACGCAAGTGAGTGGGTCGCTGCGTGCCCGCGCTGCACGCCCCCGCTCGTCTTCAGGCGCAAGTCCCATCCAGGGCCGCCCGTGCTGACTTTCCGGGACGGCGCCTTCGGACCGGCGTTCGCCAGGTCCCGGTACGCTGACATGCCGGACGAGCCGGGTCACGGGTCCGCGGAACCGAAGCGTGGAAGTCTCATCCGGCAGTCTAGTCCCTGCCGACCCGGGGAATACTCTGCTCGGGAGCCTTTTCTACTCGGAAAGGATAAAGGATGAAGACGATGGGATCCAGTGACGACGATCGCCGCCTAGCCGAAAGCGTGCTCGAGTCCATCAGACAGGACGACGGCCTTCGTGCATATGAGATAAACGTTACCGCCCGCGACGGAGTCGTCCACCTCGGAGGCGTCGTGGATGTGTTGGCCGAGAAGATGAGAGCTGAGGAAGTGGCGGCCAAGGTCGACGGGGTCGTCGCGGTGGAAAACGACCTTGCCGTCTGCACAGACGGTCAGATCACCGACGACGACGTGGACTTCGAAGTGTCTGAGGAACTCAGGCTCGATCCGCGGGTGGACGCCGTCCGTGTTTACGCGGAAAGCAAGCACGGTGTCGTGCATCTATATGGGAAGGTGGACTCCCCCGATAACAGGCACGCGGCTATCACCGCGGCTGCCAGGGCGCGCGGGGTCAAGGACGTCGTAAGCCACATCGAGGTAACGGGCGGAAACGGAGGGGACGATTCGACCGTCACCGGCCTGGTTCGGGCGGAGGAGTCGGGCCATCGTGAACCCAACCTGAAGTAGGAGCCATGCGGCGGCGCACGCGGGATGACGCCTCGCCGGAAACCGTGGCAGGGCGGGAATGAGCTACCCGTGGTGAATGTCGCCGCCTTCTCGGCCCATTCGTGAGGCCTCCGCTTTCAAGTGACTTTCACTGACACCCCTCATCTCCGATCCCTTCATCAGTCGGGACGTCAGACCTTCGCCGCGAAACCCCTGATAAACAATGGTGCCGAGGGCCGGAATTGAACCGGCGACACGCGGATTTTCAGTCCGCTGCTCTACCAACTGAGCTACCTCGGCTAGAAAAATGGCGGAAGCGACGGGATTCGAACCCGCGGTCTCCTGCGTGACAGGCAGGTATGT
>JBLNDA010000091.1:0-4862 GCA_050261175.1 Clostridia bacterium | reverse complement strand
GAGAACGGCATGATCGAGGATACGAATACGCCTTGGCTTACCCAGCGCTTCGCGGAGAGGGGCTATGCGGTGACTGTCGGGGGCACTCTGAGTGACGATATCCCGACTATAGCAGGGGCGCTGCGCAGGGCCGCTCAGGAGGGCTACGGTCTTGCGGTCACGACTGGGGGGGTCGGGGCGGAGAAGAAGGACTGCACAATCGAGGCTCTGCTCAGGCTAGACCCGAGCGCAGAGACAAGGTACACCGCGGAGTTCAAACAGGGGACCGGAAGACACGTGAAGCCCGGTGTGAGGATAGCGGTAGGGACCGTCGAAGGCATGATGGTGATCGCACTGCCCGGTCCTCACGACGAGGTGGTCGCTTCAGCCCCTGTCTTGCTGGACTGCCTCGACGAGCACACCGATAGGGCGGACATGGCATCTAGGATAGCTTCGGCGCTCAGATCTCGCTTTGTAAGCCATGGTCACCATGGTCCGGGTTCGCCTGGAGTCTGCTCCTGAATTACGAACGTTCCAGGGAACGTGCGAGGCACTGCTTTGGGGCGGCCAGTTCCAATGCACGAAGAGATGGGGTGCTGGTGATTGCACAAGGGTGTCAAGATCCGGCCACCGGCCTGGTGGGCGCTGTTCTAGCGGAGGGCGTCCCAACGGACAGCGGCCATCCCTGGATGGGGCGGGGCGGTCTCAGAGAATGCTCCCTGAGGGCCTTCCAAAGCAGGAACACATCGATCCGTGGCGAAAGTACCCTACTCGGGTCGCGCCATGTTGACGTCCGCCACCAACATCCACAACCCGACACCGGATGTCCACGATCCCATCAATCGCCGCGATACAGTTGGCGTACGCCCCAGCCCAGGGTAGAACGGGCTTCAGCGGCTGTGAGGTGGGACGCCGGCAAGAAGTGTAGAGACGCCCTGAGACGCCCTAGGGGGCGAGGCGGAGAAAGGAACAGGCGAAACACAGGGAGCGACATGGCCCGGCCGCGAGGCCGGTGATGCCTCAGGGTGGGCCGCACGGAACACGTCAAGAACCACAGCGGAAGTAAGAGAAGAAGCACAGGAAGAGGCACGTGACATGAGAGATGCAACGCGCATGCAGCTTGCCGCACAGATCGAGGAACTCCGCCAAGAACTCAATTGCGCGGTCCAGAGGAATCGTCTGAATCTCCATGTGCCCGCGATCCAGGTGCTGAGCACCAGACTTGACGTGCTCATCGCGGAATTCATGAGCCGCAGGGGCACGCCCAGTGCCGCGACTCATCCTCCGTTTCCGCGGCAAGCCTCTCTGTCTCATCGACAGGCCTACGGAAATCCTCTGGAAGGATGCTCTCAAAGACCGGCTATGTCGCGCCGTGCTTGGCTACAGGAGGAGTTCAGAAGATCGGAACTGGACGCGATGAGACTTATTCCCTGGGGGACGCACCTCTGCCAGTTCTACTCTGGTCGACAAGACTTGACCGATGTCATCGTCCCATACTTCAGGGCGGGCCTGGAACACAATGAATTCTGTCTGTGGGTCGCCTGCGAACCCCTCGGCCGGTCGGGAGCCAGAGAGGCCATGGCGGGGGCGGTCCCGGGGTTCGAGGCATACGTCAAGAAGGGGCAAATGGAGATTCTGTCTCACTCAGAGTGGTACGTGAAGGACGGAACGTTCAACCCCCAGAAAGTCCTCGACGGCTGGACGGACAAGCTCGGCCAAGCCCTGTCCAGAGGATACACTGGGATCAGGATCTCAGGAGACACAGGCTGGCTGGAACCAAGGGATTGGGGGAAGCTCGTCGATTATGAGAAGCGAGTAGATGACGTGGTACGCGGCTCCCGCATGAAGGCGCTTTGCAGCTACCCGATGGATAAATGCGGGCGCCGCGAGACAGAGGACGTGCTCAAGGAACACAGACTCGCCTTCATCAAGGATGCTGACGGATGGCAGCTTGTCTGAAGCCCTGAACCAGCACCCAGCGCGCCCGGAAAGAAGCACGCGGAAACGGTTGAGGAGTGCGCGTCGCCGGTGCGTCGCCTGGCTACAGGCTGTGCATACGCCCCAATTGGTGTTGCGTCTACATTTGCGCCTGTTCTAGCTGTTCCCTACCTTGCCCGCCCCCTTGTCCATAACGCTGGCTTCGCTGAGGCCCGTACACCGGCGTGTACGCCTCATCCTCGTCCACACGCACGACCTCTCCCTCTTCAATGGATTTGAGGATGTCCATTATTGTCTTTAGGTCGCCGTACTCCATCTCGGGAGGCACGGAAACGGGCTCGGTGCCTGTCAGGGCGTTGTACATGTTCAGGAGTTCGTTGTAGTAACCCTCGTAAGGCACGTACGGGATCTGTTCGTGCCGGCCGTCGTTGTGGAAGACGTTGATTATGCCGGCGAGGCGTTCTTCCAAGTATATCATGCCGTCCTCGCAGAAAACACGCAGCCCGATGAGCGGGCGCTGGATCTCTCGGCCCGCGGAGTAAAAGCTGAATTGCCCTGTCACGCCGCTCTTGAACCGGAAGTTCACGCATACCACGGCATAAGGGGAGAACTCGTCGTCCTGCGGCACGCCGAACGCGTGGAGGCGGTCAATCGCGCCGAAGACGTGGCGTAGCGCCGCTACGTCGTGAAGCCCGGCGTCAGTCAGGTTACCGCCGGGGAACTTGGGATGCTGGCGCCATTCCTTGGCGTAGAAATCATCCTTGTACATCCTGACCGGGAACTCTGTCGCCACGTTCTGGATGAAGTAGACAGGGCTTCCGACCCGCTTTTCGCGTACCAGATCGCGGATTATGTTGATTTCCTGGTTGTACCGGTAGTTCTCTGCCACCATGATGGGAACGCCGTATTCCCCGGCAAGATCCCGCGCTCGCCGCGCCTCCTCCCTGTCCGAGGCGAGCGGTTTCTCCGTGACGATTCCCTTCAGTCTCCTGTCTTTCTTCCCAGCCAGAGCTCGGGCCACGGACTCCGTGACCGCGTAGTTCAGCTCGATGGGCACCATGATGTCCACGACGTCCAGATCCTCTTGCTGAAGCATGTCCTCATGCCTCTTGTACGCGTGTTCTCGGCCGATTCCGAGCCGATCCGCCCACTCCTGGGCTTTCCATACGTCCACGTCGCAAAGGGCGGAGATCCCGTAGCGGTCGGAAAGCCGCTGGTACGCCGGGTAATGCAGGCGTTCGAAGGCCATGCCCACGCCGATGACGCCGACCTTCAGTTTTCTCGAGACCATGTCCGCGTGTACCTCCCGCGCGAGCCGTTTTCGTCCTGTGTGACCAACGTCGTTAGTATGGCCGCGGTCGAGAGGTCTCAATCGCCTTATCAAGAGAGGGAAGGGATCTGAGCCAAACACCGAGAAACGAATGGTATCCGGAAGCGCGTCCGCACGAATACCGCCAGGAGGCAATACCATCAGGAGGGCAGGAAAATGAGCGGGAAGAGTGGTTCCGAAAGCGACAGGGATGGCATGTCGAGGGATGACCGCCGGGACACAGCGCCGTCCCCTGGTCGCGACGATTCTGTGTGGATGGAGATTCTTCTCAGCCACGCTCTCTTGCCTGTCGGAGAGCCCGGTGTCTTCTGGGCGCTTGTGACGCTGACCGGCGTCCGCGCCAACAGAGCTGCCAAGAAGCGGCGGGGCAGGGGCGCCTGCCCCTCAACATCGGCCTGGTTCTCGACCGCAGTGGATCAAAGTAGCGTCTGAGTCCCGGCGACTCGTTGCCGCCGGCCGGTGCCGGCGAACCCCTCCGGGCGCCCTACCCGGGGCGCCCTAGCCGGGGCGCCCGCGATTATCCGCCCTGCCGGCGCACCACGACGCGCCTCTTCCAGAGCCCGGTCCGGTAATACACGAAGTTGATCAAGGTCCCTGAAACCGGCCCGGCAACTATGGCGATCCAAACGCCTTTGATGCCGATGCCGGGGACTCGAGAAAGCACGGCAGCCATGGGGACCCTCACGAGCCACAGGGAGATGAAGGTTGAGAGCATGCTGGTGAGGGTATCCCCCGCTCCGCGGAGCACCCCGGAGAGCGTGAACATGAGGGCGTACGGAACGTACGATATGGCGGCATACCTGAGATACCCCGCGCCTATGGCAATGACGTTCGCGTTCTTCGTGAAGATAGCGATCAGGTTGGCAGGACCCGCCAGCACGGCAACGGACAACGCTGCGGTGATGCCGCCCCCGAGCAGAACCGCCCAGCGCACGGTCTCGGATACCCTGTCGTCCCGTCCCGCGCCGAGGTTCTGCCCGACGAGGGACGTGACCGCGATTCCGCTGCTCATGGCGGGCATGAAGGCGAACTGGTCAAGCCTGAGGCCTGCGCCATACCCTGCCATGGCAATGCTTCCGAATCGATTCACTATCGAGTTGACAGCGAGGCCGCTCAGTGAGACGAAGGTCTGCTGCACCCCTGCGGGCAGCCCGATTCGGGAAATCAGGCCGAGGAGTGGGAGATCCAAGCGCCACCAATCGCGCTCGAGTTTCAACAGCCCCGAGGCCTTGTGTAAGTGTACGAGAGCGATGACAGCAGAGAACGTCTGAGCGAGTACGGTGGCGAGTGCCGCGCCGGCCACCTCCATCCTGGGAATCAGGCCCGCGCCGAGGATGAAGATCGGGTCTAGGATTATGTTCGTCACTGTGGCGTACGCGAGGAAGCGCAAAGGAGTCCTCGAGTCGCCCAGGCCTCTCAGGATGGCGCTTGCGGCGTTGTAGAGAAACATGCCCACAAGCCCGGCCAGAAAGATCCCGAGGTAATCGGAGGCCGGCTCGAACACATCGGGGGGGACGTTTATGAGCCG
This sequence comes from Clostridia bacterium, assembly GCA_050261175.1. GTDB lineage: Bacteria > Bacillota > SHA-98 > UBA4971 > UBA4971 > UBA6256. The sequence goes on along the minus strand of JBLNDA010000091.1, from coordinate 87 downwards.
CAATAGGGCGTTCCTGCTCAGAAGCCCGATGATCGACAGGACGATTCCGATCTCTGTCAGGAACACCAGCGAGTTCGTGACGACGTG